>DHKO01000020.1:0-52241 GCA_002404895.1 Treponema sp. UBA4692
GGATTCAAAAGCTGTGTCGGGTCAAGAAGAGTTCCGCAGCTGTCGCACTGGTCTCCTCTCGCGTCTGTCGCGCCGCATTTCGGGCAAGTTCCGTCAACGTAGCGGTCGGCAAGAAACATCTGGCATTTCGGGCAGTAAAGCTGCTGGCTTGTATGTTCCTTTATAAAGCCGTTTCTGTCCAAGTCATTGAACATCGACTGGGTAATTTCAGTACATTCCTCGTTCGAAGTCCGTCCGAATTTGTCGAATGCGATGTTGAACCACTCGTAAATTTCCTTGTGAATCTTGTAATAATAATCGCAAAGCTCGCGCGGAGTTTTTTTGTCCTGAAGAGCCTTTGTCTCCGTGGCAGTTCCATATTCGTCAGTTCCGCACACATACATTGTCTCGTAGCCACGTGAGCGGCAGAAACGCGCGAAAACATCAGCGGAAAGCATCTGGATAAGGTTTCCGAGATGCGGAATATTGTTTACATAAGGCAAAGCCGAAGTGATAAGCCGTTTAGTCGTTTTTATATTGTTCATACTTTTCATAGAATGAAAATTATAGTGATTTTTAAGAAAGTAGGAAATAGGAACAGAAAAACATGAAAAAACTGGAAAGCAAATTAAAAACCGTGTCTGTCAAAAAATCAGCCTTTTTTTGAATTTCTCTTTTTCGGAACAATGATAGAAAAATTGATTGTCTTTTCCATTTCCATTCCGGCGGCAAGCTCCACATTCCAGCCAAGAGACGCTACAAAAGCTGTTCCTGAAATCTGCGGGGAATCGCTCATGCTTGACGGCCGGTGAAAAACAATCGGCATGCAGACAAAATCGCAGTCCTCGTTCGGCTCAAAGACAAAAGAAATATCGTTTGAGGAATCCGTGAGCTGAATATAAGAAATTTTCTCAGAAAAGCTAGGCGAGTCTTTTGAGTCAATCGCGCGCCCCTCGTTGTTCGAGATAACGTCAACCTTGTAAGAATTTGCCGCCGCAGAAGAAAAATCTGTCTGGGCAAAATTCGACTCAACAACGAGATGACCTTTTATGTCAAACGGGCCGTCGTTTTTCAGAATATACTGAATCATAAATCCGTCGGAATTCGCGATTATCTTTTTTTTCAGCTGGACAGGAACATTCATCGAAGAATATTTTCCTGCCGCGTTAAGGACAATCTCGTGGCGGTAGCTGTCAAAATCCTCTTCATGGTATAAAGCCCGCGAGAAAATTCCGCTTCCGGCAGGCGCGCCGCATTTGTACTGCGAGTATTCCTCGTCCGTAAAAAGATGGTCGATAAAAAGCCCGCGCTCATATTCATCGTCAAAAGAATCGAACTGAGCCATGCGGCTCGGGCTGTCGGCATAGTTTCCAGTATTGTGGATAATGTCAAGCTCGCAGATTTGTCCGCCGGTTTTTGAAATACAGGTTGTATATTTTGCCATCGCACAGACATATTCGTTGTGTCCGTCCGAGTTGTAGTCGTATTTTGTGACAGACTCCTTGAATTCCTGTCCGCCTGAAGCCTCGCGGCAAAGTTTTTCCGCTTCCGTAAGATTTCTGTACGCATACTGCCGAGCCTGATTGTTCGCAAAAACCCCGGAAGGATTGCACACGTAGCCTTCTCCGCTTTGCGCAATCCAAAGCTTCTCTCGCGCGATTTTTTTCCGCGCCTTGTCTCCCTTGCACTGGTTTATCAGAAGCGAGATGAAAAGCATCCTGTTGTAAAGAGCGTGATTCCGCTTGTATGTAAGGAGAAAATCGTAAACCGTCGTTTGAAAATTCGAAGTGTTCTCCTGCGCCTTGTAAGGACTTTTCGCCCAGATTGCAACATCAGACTGAATTCCAGCAGGAATATATGAAGGAACCTTAAAGCAAGGACTGTGGATAAAAGTCCACGGCAAAGCGAATTCAACAGTTTCTGGAAAATTTTCCGAAGCTGCCTCAAAAAGCCCTGAAAGCCAGCCCGAGTCGTGAAGCTTCAAAAACTGGTTCTCGTCAATCTTTATTGCAATCACACGCTCGTCCGCCACAGAATTGTACTCATCGTTTTTTGTAAGATAATTCACCGTGTCAAAAAGATTTCTAAGATATTCCTTAGGCTCCACAAGCGTGTTCGGAATGAACTCCCTGCTCACAGGCAAAATCGCGACAGACTTTCCCTGCTCGCTTGCAATCAGCGGAAGATAAACTTTTTTTTCTTTTGGAATCAGAGAGCTGTCAAGAAGAACGTACTCCATTCCGGCTCCAGAAAAGCACGGAACAAGATTGTTGTCCCAGATTGAGTTGAAAATCGTCATTCCGCGCGGACGCTTTCCGGTCGCGTGCCGAATTTCGGACGACATCAAGTCAATCTGCCCTGTTCTGTCGCGCGGAAAAACAAGCGGAAAAACAGGATTATAATATCCGCCGCCAATCATCTCAGTCTGCTTGCGGTTTTGAATCTTTGAAAAAAGCTGCGTGTATTCAGGATGCTCGCGCGCAATCCAAGAAAGAAGCGGACCTGAAAAAGAGACTGCCATGCGGTTTTTCGTGCTTTCAAACAAAAAAGAGACAAGTTTCTTGTAAATCTCATCGTATTTCGCCTCAAAGTCAGCCGTGTGAGAAAGAATTGACGATGTAAGCGTAACGTAAAGGCAGATATTTAGCTTCTTCATTTATTCTTTGATTTCATTTTCAAGGCGCGCTTCAGGCGCAAATTCTTTTCTATGCAAAAGTTTATAGCAGCAAATCCAAAATTTAAAGCATTTAGGGCTTTCATCAGATTTTTTTTCAGAGGAAAAATCGCCTTCAACAGCAGAAAATTCTTCAAATCCGCCGTTGATTTCATCTGCCGAATTATTTTTTTGATTCTTATCTGAAAGACTCATTTTTTCTTCGTCTGAATGAGAATCCAATGGAAATTCCACACAGATTTTCTCATCGTTCACTTTTGCGCGGTAAACAGAATCGAAAACAGCAGCGTTCGCCTTTTCTTTTTGAGACAAGAGAGCGTAGCTGAATTTTGGCAAAGCATCATCATCAAGATTGAAATTCGATGCGAGAGACTCGTTATAGTCACGGTTTTTAAGCTTCAGCGCAGGAATAAAAAACGCGTAAAGATAATAGATAAACGCCGAAGACGCGGCAAGCACAAGAAAAAGAAAAACACACGATAAAATCATTTTGCGCCGCCTCCGAAAATCATGCTGAGCCATGTGTTGTTGCAGCCGGAAATAGCGATTACCGCAGCCGCAAGGCAAATCAGAAGCACAGCGTATGTTTTAAGCCCCGAGTCAGTCGTGTAAAAGCTGATTCTTTCCTTTACGGAATGGAAAATTATCACGAGAAGATAGAAAGAAACGATGCAAGTGCAGGTGATTATCACAGCAAGACCGATTGAAAGCCCCTCGTTTATTCCAAGAAAAACGCTCAAAAGAGGAATCGTGAATTCCGTCGGAGTGTTGCTCAAGCCGATTCCGATGAAAATTTCAGACAAAGTCGTAAAAATCAGAAAAAGCACGACCGCAAGAACAGGGTAGATTTCCGCAAGATGAACTGGAACTAAAAGCCACATCGAAACAAGATAAGTCAACGCTGTTGTGGAAGCTCCAGTCATCAAAGCCTTGAAGCACGAAACCAAAGAATCGGAAAAATTGTCTTTTATTGAAATTGTGCGGTTTATCCCGATTCCGTAAAAGAGAACTGCGGACGAAGTCGCGATATAATAGAGAATTGTTCCCAAAATCATTCTGCCGTCTCCTTTTCTTTATTTTCGTCTCCCAAAAGCGACGGATTTTCCTCAATGAATTTCATTTTTTTGCTGAAAAAGATTGACAGGCTCAAAAGAACAGAAATCAGAACAAGGCTTCCCGGAATTGTCGCCGCAAAAACGCTCGCGCTCACGCTTTCAGAATCAAAAGGAAGATGGAAGACCGCGATTTTTTTCCATGCGGGAAGCGTGACGGTTCCAAATCCGACAACATCGCGGAGCAAAAAGTAAAAAAGACAGAAAGCCGACATCAAAAGAGATTTCTTCATCGTGGCAAAAACGTGGGCTTTTACGCCTTTCTGGTATTCCGCAAAGAAAAATTCAATGACAGCGGAAGTCAAAGCCGGAAGATACAAGCAAAATCCCAAAGTCAAAGCCGCAGCCGGACAGAAAATTGTCAGAAGCTGCTTGTAGAAAACTGTTATCGCAATCAAAACGAAAGCGATTATCGAATTTCTCAAAACCTGAAGATTCAGATGCTCAATCGCATGAAAAACAAACGAGACCGCAAGCATCTGAAGATTAAAAAGCACAAGCACGAAAATTCCGTAGGCGAGCCGGCCGGGAACAGGAACAAGAATCGCAAGGCTTGAGGCAATGTAATAATAAGTAAGTTTGCTGTTTTTCATATCTGCCCTCTCCTACTTTGAAACCGCTTTTTTAACGATTCTAGGAATCACATTTTCCCAGTGGCTCATGTTCGCGTTTGAAAGCCTTATGTCAGCCAAAGACTCAGCTTTTCCAAAATCCTCGCAGAAGCCTGCAAAACGGACATTTTCTCCGCTGTAAACAAATTCCTCAGAAACCGGACTCTGAAAGCCTTTCGATGTCTGAGGCGGAAGCCTTTTTACGCTGTAGATAAAAGCCGCCGGAGCCGGGCCTGTGATTGTCTGAATCCGCACAACCGCGCCGTAATAAACCTCGTCAGATTTCGCGCCTTTTTTTATGAGCGAATAAACCGCCGCGCTTGTTGAAAGCGGAGAAGCCAAGTCGATAAATTTATTCACAGTGTAAGTGTCTTTCTCGTAATCGTTCAAAACAAGCTGCAATTCCGAAGCAAGCCCGTTTTTCCAAGAATTTCTTGAAAGAAGCGTCATTGTGATTAAGACCGCAAATACAAAAAATATTATTCCGAAGAAAATTCCGTAGAGAGCGGCGTGTCTTTTCACATCAAAGTTAAGCATCTAAGCCCTCCTTTACGTTCTGCACGCGTTTTTTAAGCACATTCTCGGCAAATTTTGAACAGCAGCGGTTCTCGACATTCTGAATCAGAAGAGTCACGATATTCAAAATCAGAACCGTAAAAATCATTCCAGACGAGGAAGTTCCAGCGCCGACAATCAAAAACGCGGTTATTCCGCCGAAAATTCCGTAAAAATATCTTCCGCGGTTTGTGAGCGGAGTCGTTCCGTGCCACAGGAGAAGAAAAAAAGCGCAGAAAAGAGTTCCGCTCGTGAAAAGCGCGAGAATCACGTCTCCTTGAAAAAGCGGGCCGCTGTAAAAAAACGGCGAGACAAATTTCACGAGAACGCTGTAAGTAAAAATGAAGCAGGCTGGAATTATCGGATTCACAATATCAAATCCGATCAGAACAATCGAAGAGACAACTGTCAAGAGGCTGAATCTGAAAGCCGGAATCAAAGAATGGGAGTCGCACAAAAGCGAAATGTAGCCGTCAGGAATCGAGACCTTGAAAAAGCTGAAAACGCGCTGGTTCAAGAACGCGGTGATTCTAAAGTCAAAAGGATTCACAGGAAAAGTTCCGTTCTGAATCAACGCCAGCGCAGGATTACGCGACTGCAAGTCCGTCAAAGTCACAGAGACAGCCGGGAAAAACTTCATTCCCACGAGATAGCAGACCGCAACCGTAATCGCGACAGGATTTATCCAAGAATTTGCAAAGCCGCCGAGAATATAGCGGTTTATCAAAAGCGTAAAAAAAGCGATAAAAAACACCGGAAGAAGCGGAAAAGTCGAAGGCAGAAAAAGACCTATCAAAATTCCACGGATAATGCTTACAGTCCAAGTGAATTTGTCCTTTTCCTGAAATTTCAGGTCGATAATCTCCACTAGAAGATTCGCAAGAACTGAGCTAAAAATTACGGAAAGCGAGCTGAAACTTCTTGTAAGCGCGAGAAGCAGAATCTGGGCAAAAAGCAGAAAAAGAAAAAAATACGCTTCCGTCCTGACTGACGGCCTTAAATATCTGAACGGCCCTAAAGCGACAGTTTTTCCAGTTTTATTCATTTTTGTGTTCATCGTCATTTATTTTTTCCTTTAGCAAAGAAATTGTCTTCTGAAGCGGAAGCCGCGACGGACAAACAGAATTGCAAAGCCCGCATTCCATGCACAGAATTGCAGAATCGGCGATTGTCTTAGAGTCCAAAAGCCCGCCATTTTTTCCGTCAAGATGCATAATTCTATAGAGATTTCCAGGCCAAAGCTCCGCAGGGCAGATTTTCCGGCAGTTTCCGCACCTTACGCAGGTTTCGGAAGAAGGATTTTTTACCTGCCTAGCCGGAACGAATTCTATCGACTTCATCGATTTAACGACAGGAATATCAAGATTTTTCACGGAAACGCCTTTCACAGTTCCGTTTATCACGATTCTTGAAAGTTTTCTCTTGAATCCGCCGCACATTTCCGCAACGTCTCTCAAGCTTGTTCCAAGCTTCACGTCCATCACAGCCGCTGAATTCAGGCACTCTCCAGTAACATGGACAAGCGCGTTTATCTCAGGCTTTCCAAGCACAATCGCGTTGTAAGCGTGAAAAGCTGTAACGCTGTCAACAAAAAAGTCATTTTTTCCAATAGATTTCAACGATTCGTCTGAAAGATTTTTTTTCACGGCAGAAACAAGGCAATGCTCGCTTCCGCAAGGATATTTTCTCGGGTCAACTTCAACCTGAAAAACTTTTATCTGATTCTCAAATCTCTTTGCAAAACTTTGATTTTCTAAATTTTCAAGATTTTCTGAATTTTGGTTCGAAAAAATCTGTTCTTCAAAATTTTCCGGCAAGAATTCGCCAACTGGAACTTTTGAATATCTGTCCTGAGCAATGACCAGAATCTCCGCGCCGCTTGCTTTTGCAAGAATCATCGCGCCAAAAATCACTTGCCTTGCATAATTTTTCGAGACAAAACGCTCGGTCAAAACCGACGGATCGTCATCAAAAAGACGGAGAACAAGAACTGGATTCTTTTTTTTTAGATTTTTTATCGTTGTGTAAAGCGAAATTTTTCTTGAAAATGTGCTTAAAACTCCGGCTTCTTTTAACTTGTAAGCCAAAGTCTCTTTTTCGTAGCTTTGCCAGCCTGTCTCAAAAGATTTTTTTCCAGTGAAAACAAGCGAGCCTTTCAAGGCGATTTTCGCGCAAAGCCCTTTTTTTCCGCTTGAAAAAACTCCGGCAGAAATTTTCTCAACAACGCCGGAAACTGGAGCGTGAATGTAAATGTCCTTTGTTTTCGCAATCACCTGGCCTTCTTTTACCTGCTCGCCCTCGCTTGTCAAAATTTCGCCATCAAGCGGAACAACACAATGAGACGGCAAGAATGCGTTTGCGGCAAGCGTAAATTTTCCCTCGTCAGGCGACTTAAAGTTATATGCTGAGACCATACCGTTTTCTACCTACAATATAATATCCTGAAAGCGCAAAAGAAATCAAAGCGAACGAAAGAAGCAGAACCGCGCCGAATTTTTCAGATGAGGAAAGTTTTCCTTTTGAATATCCGTAAGACAAGGATTTTCCCTGCTCCATCATCATTTTTTCAAGCGAAGGATAATCGAGCGACTCAACCTGCTTCGAGACAGAATCTCTGAATTTGCTGTCGTAAACATACATTTTGGAATCGTATTCCGTTATAAGCCCGTCATTTTCAATATAGTCAGGAATCGAGACAGTGTCTCCGTCTTTCGGAGATGAGTCATTTTCGGAAAGTCTTCTATATGGAAAAGTTATTGTGTTCCAGCTCCAATCCAAAAAGTCAGAAAAGCCAGGCAAAGCCTCGTCATTTTTTGAGACAGGAGACGGAAGAGCCGGCGTTGAGGAATCGTTTCCGGCATTTGAGACGTGCCCGAGGAAAAAGAAAGATGAAAAAAGAATCAAAATCACAGCGCACATCAAGCCCATAAGACGGATTCCGTTCCGACCGACAATCGGAACCATTTTTGACGACATAATCATGACAGGCTTGAAACTGTATTTCGAATTTTGCCATTCCTCAAAAAATCTGTAAAGATAAACGCACGAAAAAGACGCGAGAACCGTCAAGAGATAAAAAGCCGCGTTCGCAAGCGACGAAAAAATCAGAATCAAAAGCGGAGATGAGGCAAAAACAAGCGCGTAAGGCGAATTAAAAAAAGTTTTTCTGCACCGCCGCCGTCCCCAAATTTTCTGCAAAAGAAAAAACGAGAACATCAAAAAGACAGAGGCAGCCGAAACCGTGTAAAGCGGCCGGCAGAAAGCAAAAACCAGCGAAAAAAAAGCTGAGAAAGCAAAAAATTTCTTATTCTGTGAAAAATAAAGGAGAACAAGCGCGAAAACAAGCGCGGTTATCGGGGAAATCCACGGAAAAGCAGTTTTTCCGTCTCCGCCGCAGACCGTTCCCTGAAAAGCCGAAATTTCAAAAGCGGACTTTCCGATATTTTTCGACTGTCCGTCTGGAATATAAAAGACGCGCGCGGATTTCGTCCTGTCTGTGAAAAATCCGTTCCGTCTGTAAATATAAGAATTTTCTTTTTGAATCTGAACAGGACTCACTGGCGACATAACAGGATACTTTTGGTTTCCCTGAGAAATCACGCCCTCGCAGCCGTTTTTTTCAAGCACATAGAGAATATCGCTTTCAGAAAGGCTGTTTGAATAAACATAAAAAATCTCGTAGCCTTTCCAGAGCTTTGAAACAGGAACTGTCCGGAAAGCGAACATAAAAACGAGAGAAAAAATAAAAATTCCAAGAGAAACAAAAGCCGCAGGTTTGATTTTCATAGAACTGAAAATGCGACTCCAATAAAAAATCCCAAAAGACTTCCGACAAAAACTTCCATCGGCGAATGTCCGTTCACTTCTTTCAGTTTCTGATAATCTTCAAGAAGACCTTTTTTCTTCAACGTCTCGCCAATCTCGTTGATTCTCCTCGCCTGAAAGCCGTTCGCGCGTCGCACGCCGACAGCATCGCGGATTGTCACAAGAAAGAAAACGAATGCAAGAATGAAAATATCAGAATCGAAACCCGAGCGGAATCCAATCATCGTGCAAAGACACGCAGTAATCGAGGAATGGCTCGAAGGCATGCTTCCCGTCCGCCAGAACAAAAGCTCGAACAAATCCTTGAAGCTATGAATTTTTCCAAAGAAAAGCTTGATTGCGGTTTTTATGAACTGGGCAGAAAACCAGCTGAAAATGCAGCCCAAGAAAAGCGGGCTTCCCAAAAGTGTCTGAATCTGATTTTCTGCGGCATCCAACATAGGCTTATAATTTTAACGATTGAAATCTTTATATTCAAGACAAGATTTTTCCATTATATTTTAATTGCTATGAATTTTGTTCATTTTAAGGCGGGAAAAGACGACAGCGGAAGAAGGTTCGACAGAATCATCAGGCGTTTTCTAAGCGAGGAATCAATTTCTTCTATTTATAAGTCATTGCGGAAAGGTCTGATAAAACTGAACGGCAAAAAATGCGACGGAAGCGCGAAAGTTTTTGAAGACGACGGCATTCAGATTGCGGATTTTCTTGTCTCAAAAAACGAAAAAGCTTCCGGGCAAAATTTATATAAAAATGAAAAAATCGCAAAGCCGCTTCCAGAATCCATGGTAATTTTCCGAAACGAAGACATTCTGATTTTGAACAAGCCTTACGACATCGCTTCTCAAGGCGGAAACGGCAAAACGTCTCTTTCAGACATGGTGAAAAGCGATTGGGAATTTCATCACCAAAAAAAAGACTCGCTTTCTTTCTCGCCAGGTCCGCTCCATCGCCTAGACAGAAAGACTTCTGGAATTCTCGTGTTCTCGCAGAGCCTGAAAGGCGCGAAATATTTTTCTGAAATCATAAAAAATCATACGGCGCGGAAAATCTATCTCGGGCTTTGCCAGGGAAATTTAAAATCAAAACAAAGCTGGAATGACGAAATCTCGAAAACAGAATCAGAAGATTCAAAATCCCAAAAAAACACATTCAAGACTGTGGAAATCGGGGCGGGAAACGAGAATTCAAAGACAGCTGTAACGCACGCCTATCCGCTCGCCCACGGAATTTTCCACGGAGCAAAGAAAACTGAAGTTACGCTTGTAAAATACGAGATTGAGACAGGAAGAACTCACCAAATCCGCGCGCAGTCGGCAAAGCACGGATTTCCGCTTCTAGGCGACACGGCTTACGGCGGAGAAAAAATCGACGCTTCCAAATACGGGCGGGACTTTTTTCTTCATGCGGCGGCTTTAATTCTTCCTGAGTCAAAAATCAAATGCGAGATTTCAGAAAATTTTAAGAAAATTCTTTCCGACTCTTTGATAAACCCGGACAAGGGCATTATAATTGGATAATATGGGTTTCAGTTTTGACAGTCTCCTGGATTATACAAAAGAGCTTCTCGGAATCAAAAAAAAAGGAATTCAAGTCTACGCGTTTTACGGGCCGAGCGGAACTGGAAAATCGTTTAGGGCAAAGCTTGTCGCGCAGAAATTCGGAATCAAGACGATTATCGATGACGGGCTTTTAATCAAGGACGATGAAATTCTCGCCGGACATTCGGCAAAGCTTGAAAAAAACTACATGGGAGCTGTGCGCGTCGCGCTTTTTGACGACAAGGAGCACAGAGACGATGTCGCGCGCGCGATTCTCCAGAACAAAATCCGCAAGATTCTGATTCTCGGAACATCTGAAAAAATGGTGAACAAGATTGCAATGCGACTTCAGCTTCCGCTTCCTGAAAAATACATAAAAATCGAGGACATAGCGACTCCAGAGCAAATGGATGAGGCGAGAAGAAGCCGGCAGATTGAGGGAAAGCACGTGATTCCTGTGCGCGCGTATGAAGTCAATGACAGAAACTATTCCAAAATCTTCGTGAATTCAATCAGAGTCTCGCTTGCAAAACGAAAAATTCTGACTTATATTCTTGAAAAATTATTCGGAGAAAGCAAAAACGAAAACGTTCCGTCGCAGAACACAAGGCTTTTTGAGAAATCTGTCGTGAAGCCGTCTTTTTCGCAGAGCAAACGGAAAGAAGTTTCGCACGCAGTTCTTGCAAGAATGACATCTGAAATAATTTCAGGATACAATGGCCGCGTCCACGTGAAAAAGCTTTCAATCAGAAACAGCAAGGCGGGCTATATCTTTATTCTCGTTTTGGACTTGCCGATGGAAAGAAATCTCACAGAAATCAGTCAGGAAATAAAAAACTGCATGATTTCCTCAATCGAGAAAAAATCAGGTGTGCTTGTCGAGGAAGTCTACATTGTGATTGACAGGCTGCTCCGCCCGGAGCAAAACGAAAAATCAGCTTAGAAACGGATTTTCATCAGAAAAAAACTGCTCAGAAAGCGGCATAAAAAGCAAAATCATATAAAAAAATTGGCTGTCTGAAACTCGCCAGACAGCCGAAAAATCTGAAAACTAAATTCTATCGTCTTCTATTTCTTTTTTTTCTTTCCGAGCCTAACACCGACTCCAAGCTCCGCCATCGCGTTTTTTATCGCGAATTCAAGCTCTGTGCGCTGAGGATTCATCGGAAGAACAAAACGGCGAACCTCGTTCCAAGTGTGCGTGTAAAGCTCTCCCGCCGCTGATTTTGTCAGAATTTCCTTTTTCCAGTCCGTCAGGGAATTTATGAAATCATAAATCATAAATTTAAGCTTTGAGCCAAGCCTCGCATCGGGATTCGTGTTCACAAGGTTGTCCATCTCTTTCAGGTGAAGCATGTATTTTTTCTCGAAATCCTTGCTTTCATACATCAAATTGCAGGCAGCCGGCTGCAAATACATAAAAATATCAGTGTCAAGCGCGGCCGAAATTATGTCGTATGAATGGCCGGAATTTATGATTTTCAAAAGCTCTTCGGTAAGACGAGACGGAGAGACAGGCGACAAAAGATGCGCGGATTTTCTGATTTTTGACTTCAGCGAGTGCGGAAGACGGCAGCCAGTTGTCGCGCTGTATTTTACCGCGCGGAGCATTCGAACAGGATCCTCGACAAAAATCCTGTCGAGAGGAATCACAGGCCGGATAACTTTCTCGCGGATATCCTCAACGCCATGCACATAGTCAATCACCTGCTCCTTCATCGGGTCGTAGTAAAGAGCGTTAAGCGAAAAATCCCGGCGCTGTACATCCTCATCCATTGTTCCGAACGCGTTTCCAACAGAGCCGTCAACAATCGAGCGGAAAGTAGAGACCTCAAAAATCTTCTGTCCGAAAAACACATGAACAAGACGAAATCTCTTTCCGATGATTCTTGAATTTCTGAAAAGTTTCTTGATTCTTGACGGAGTCGCCTCGGTCACAATGTCAAAATCCTTAGGCTTTTTTCCGACAATCAAATCGCGGACAGCTCCGCCGACAATAAACGCGTCGTAGCCACATTCCTTCAAATGGCTTATTACAAAAAGAGCATCCGGGTCGATTTTTTCAAGCTGAATTTTATGCTCGTCTTTAGTGTAAATGACAGCCTTTTTTACAGGGTGTCCCTTGCTGTCTGAAGAATAACGTATTAACACAATGTCTCTATGTTATCTGTTTGTCCTAGATTTTTCAACTTATGGCGATTTTTCCGGAAATTTTTCAGCTGTTTCAGACTGCCAGAAGCAAAGTTTCCGTTTTTTCGCGGCTTAAACTTTTTGATTTTCAAGCAGTTCTGACAAAAACTTTGAAGAGCTCGAAAAAGATTTTCTGACTTCTTTAAGTTTTTGGCTTCCAACTTTCTCGTTTTTTTTGAGTTTTCAGAGCTTTCGAAAATTTCGTCAGCAAAAATCGATTTTTGAATTTTTAAATTTTCTCATCTATGAAATAAAATTGAAATCAAATCTCCGAATTTTTTCATAAATTTCCCCGATTTTTTCTTAAATATTGTTCAGAAAACAAAATATCATTAAAATATCCTCCATAAGAGGTTTACGGATATGAAAAAGATTATCAGCGGAAAAGTCCGCGAGGTTTATGACTTGGAAGACGGAAGAATGGTGATTGTCACAACCGACCGAATTTCCGCTTTTGACGTTATTCTGCCTACGATGATTACAGACAAGGGCAAAGTTCTCAACGCGCTTTCAAATTTCTGGTTTGAGTACACAGGCGACATCGTTAAGAACCATATGATTTCATCAAATCTTAAAGATATGCCGAAGGAATTCCAGAAGCCTGAGTTTGAGGGACGCACAATTCTCGTAAAGAAGCTCAAAATGATTCCTTATGAGGTTATCGTTCGCGGATATATGTTCGGCTCAATGTACGAGGCTTACAAAAAAGGCGAGCCTTTTCTCGGACACAAATTTGAAAAGGAATACCAGCAGGCAGAAAAGCTCGATGAACCGATTGTGACTCCGTCAACAAAGGCAGCCGAGGGACACGACATCAACGTTACAATCGACTACATGAAAAAAGACCTTGACGAGAAATTTCCTGGAAAAGACCTCGGAAGCAAAATCGAAAAGACAGCGCTTGCAATCTACAAGAAATGCTACGAGCACGCGCTTAAAAACGGGATCATCATAGCGGACACAAAATTTGAGTTCGGACTTGACGAGAATGGCGACCTTGTTCTTGGCGACGAGGTTCTCACACCGGACTCAAGCCGGTTCTGGAACAAGGACACTTACAAAGTCGGAACAAGCCCTGCAAGCTACGACAAGCAGTTTATCAGAGACTGGCTCAAGGCGAACAATCTCGCAGGCGACCCGAAAATCAAGAGCGTTCCAGCCGATGTTGTCGCAGAGACTTCAAAGCTTTACCACGAGTGCGTAAAAAAGATTACAGGAAAAGACCTGTAAGATAAGGCAAAGCAAAACTAAAATCTGAGCAAAAGGAAAACTTGCCGGGATTAAAAACTGGCAGTTTTCCTTTTTTTTATTGCAATTTTGAGCAAGATAATAAATTATTATAAGAAAACCGTTCTATAGATATTTTAGATATTTTCATTTTTGTAAGGAAAATTTTCACATGAATTTTCCACAGAAAAAATTATGTTTTTTATCTTTCTACTCTGCTTTTTCAAGAGATTTCAAAACTTCAAGTGTCTCATCAGCGGTTTTCTCCCAGCTGAATCTCTTTGCCCATTCAAGCCCTTCGACAATCAGTTTTTTTCTTAGCTTTTTGTCCGTGGCGATTTTTTCCATCGCGTCTGCCATCTCGCCAAGATTTGTGCTGTCAAAGAAAATCGCTTTTTCGCAGGCTACCTCGCTTAAAGCCCCGGCTTTAGAGCAGGCAACAGGAACACCGGTCGCCATCGCCTCAAGAACAGGAAGCCCCACCCCCTCGATTTCAGACGGAAAAAGGCAGGCTTCAGCCCCGGCATACAAGGCAGGAAAAGTTTCATGCGGAAAATATCCTGTAAGAAAAATATCGCACGCAAACTCTGCCTCAAAAGCCGTTTTTCTCACTTCCTCAAAATTCTCTCCCTCGTTTCCAGCCAGAACAAGACGGTGCGGCAGTCCCGTTTTCTTCTTGAAAATATCAAAAGCCTTTATAAGCTCCACGTGTCTCTTTAAAGGCGACGACATCGTTGATGAATAAATAAAATAAGGCCGCTTGACTGAAAACGGATTTATCTCGACAAAATCATTCGAGAACATATCGGTCTGATAGAACATCGAATGGTCGATTCCGTTATGAATCACGATAATTTTGTCCTGCCTGATTCCGATTTTTTTCAAGTCTTTTTTTATAAAATTGCTCGCGGCGATTATCTTGTCAACTTTTTTAAGTCCGCGCTTCAAGGAAAGCCGCTCCCAAAAATTCTTCGAGTCGAAAAGGTTCTGCACAATATCGTTCACAACAGCAACTGAAGGAATCTTGAAAAGGCATGGCAAAACGTTGGCGGCAGCAGGAAAAAGCATCGCGTCGTATTTCTGTTTTTTTCCAAAATGATTGCAAAGAAACATATGCCAAAACTTTTCAGCTTTTTCATTGTCAGGAAGAATGACCGATTCAAAAGCAAGGCTGTTCTCCCGCGCGTAAGTGTAGCGGTCGATTTCCGCGCCGAAAAGTTCGAATGTGATTTCATCTGTATTCTTGAATTTCTGGACAAGAGATGAAAAATAGGAGCCGATTCCCGAGCGGCCGTGTCCACATTCAAAAGTATCGATACCGATTTTCATTCGGGTATTGTAGCAAGTTTTAATTTTCCGTGCTATAGTAGTGGTTATGGACAAAGCAAAATCATTTTCAGAACTAAAAATCAGCGAGAAATATATTGACAATCTTAAATCAAAAGAAATAACAGAGCCGACAGCAGTTCAGTCGCAGGCGATTCCTAAAATCTTGGAAGGAAAAAGCCTTTTATTTCAAAGCGAGACAGGAACCGGAAAAACGCTCGCTTATCTTCTTCCTCTTCTGGAGCGGATTGAAAAGCAGGAAAATCCAAGAAAAGAAGCGAGAATCGTGATTATTGCGCCGACAATTGAGCTTGCATCGCAGATAAAGTCGCAGGTTCAGATGACGACAGACGCAAAGGCGGCTCTTCTTGTTGGAGGCGCGCCGATAAAAAGACAGATTGAGCTTTTAAAAGAAAAGCCGCTTATTGTGATTGGCGGACCAGCACGGCTTCTTGAGCTTTTCCACCTAAAAAAACTCAGGCTGGACGGCGTTCAGGCAGTTGTCCTTGACGAGGCAGACCGGCTGATTTCTCCTGAAATCAGAGACGACACAATCTCCCTGATAAACGCGATGAAAAAAGATGTCCAGCTGATTGCGGCAAGCGCGACAATAACAGGCTCGACTCAAAAAATTCTGCAGGAGACACGAGTCAAGAAAAACGGAGCGACGGAAAGCGACCTTGAAACGCTTTTTCTTCCTCCAGAAGATGTCTTGCGGAAAAGAATCACGCATTACGCGCTTTTTGCTGAGACAAGAGACAAAATCGACACGCTCAGAAAGTATCTCGCCGCGGAAAAGCCTGAAAAAGCCCTTGTCTTCACATCAAAGCTCGATCAGGTCGCGAATATCGTCGCAAAATTAAGATACAAGAATATTGACTGCTTCGGGCTTACAGCGAAAATGGACAAGACAGACAGAAAATCAACAATCGACAGGTTCAGGAGCGGAAAAATAAAGCTTCTCGTCACAAGCGATTTGGCAAGCCGAGGTCTTGATATTCCGAACATCACTCACATAATCCAGATGGATTTGCCGTCGGACGAGGATTTTTTTGTTCATAGAGCCGGAAGAACGGCGCGCGCCGGAAAAATAGGAGTAAACATGGTTATCGGCGACGCATACGAGATGAGAAAATACGCCGCTCTGGAAAAGAAACTGAAAATCGTTGTCTATCCACGAATTTTGTACAAGGGAAAACTCGCAGACCCGAACGGGGTTCAGCAAAATCAGAATAAAAAAGAAGAATAAATTTGCCGCTGGTTATGAAAAAGCCGGTTCAGAGAAAAAACTGAGCCGGCTTTTTCATTTTTTGTGTCTAATTGAAACGCTGGAAAGTTATTACTATAATGGAAAGACATCTAAAAATGAGGTTTCCTTGTGTTCTTAAAATATCTTGACATTTTCGGATTCAAATCTTTTGCCGACAAAACCCACATCGAATTTGCAGACGGAATCACAGCCCTTTTAGGACCGAACGGCTGCGGAAAAAGCAATGTTGTTGACGCAGTAAAATGGGTTCTCGCAGAAAACAAGGCAAAAAATCTCCGCGCGGACACAATGGAATCGGTAATCTTCAACGGAACTGAAACCCGTCCGCCGCTCAACATCGCGGAAGTAACGCTAACAATCTCGAATGAGAACGGACTTTTGCCGCTCGAAGACTCGGAAATCGCAATAAAAAGAAGACTGTACCGCTCAGGCGAATCAGAATACTACATCAACAACCGTCAGGTCGGCCCGACAGAAATCAGAAGGCTTTTCATGGACACTGGAGTCGGAAAAGCGGCTTATTCTGTAATGGAGCAGGGGAAAATCGACCAGATTTTGTCTTCAAAGCCGGAGGACAGGCGTTATCTTTTTGAGGAGGCTGCCGGAATTTCACGCTCAAAGTCGGAAGTTCTAGAGGCTGAGCGCGAGCTTGAACGGACAAGGCAGAATCTCGCGCAAATTGAAGTCGCTCTCTCGGAAAACAAGAGAAGCTACGAGACTTTGAAAAGCCAGAGCGAGAAGACGACAAAATACAGAAAACTAAAGGAAGATATTTTCAATTACGAGCTTGACATTCAGCTTTTAAAGCTAAAGGATTTTGTACAGACTCAGGCGAGAGCAACACAAAACAAGGAAGAAATCGCCTCAAAAAGAAATGCGGTTCAGGCTGAAATCGACGAAATCTTGAACACGCTCACCGAAAATTCGGACAAAATCAAAGAGCTTCAGTCCAAAATGGGCGAAATGCAGATGGAGCTTGTCAAAATCCAGACTGAAAAGACAAACAAGCTTGACCAACAGAAAATCTTGAACGAGCAGGCGCGCACAATACGAGAGAAAATCGGAACTCTTGAGCTAAAGCAGCGTTCAATTCAGGAAAGAATCGACGACCTGAACGAGGAAATCGACGAGCAGGACGCGGACTTGCATTCAAAGTCAAAGCAGCTTGACGATGTTCGGAAAAATATCACAAGTTTTACTGACAATATTGCGGTCTCGCAGAGCCAAATCACAGAAAACGACAAAAAAGCGGACGAAGGCGAAAAGGAAATTCTCTCGCTCGGTGAGGAACGCGCGGATTTCCAGAAGCAGCTTGAGTCAATCACAGAGGATATTGTAACAGAGCTTGACGCAAAGCTAAAAGATTCAGGATTCTCGTCTGCGGCGAGCAAGCAGGCAAGAGAAGAGCTTGACGAGAAAGTCGGAAAGCTTAAAATCTTCGCGGAAGGACGGCGGAACATCTTCACGGACTACGCTTCTCTCAAAGGACATTCTGAAAGCGAGAGCGAGACTTTTGCAAAAGACGCAATCAATGCGCTGGACGAAGTCGTGAATCTGGTTGGCGACATTCAGAATTCAGTCGAGGCTTATTCAAAGACAGTTCCGGCATTTATCGATGACTTTTTGTCTCCAGAGGGAATCATCACAAAAAAGAGAAGCATCGACCGCGCAATCTCCGAGAATATGCAGAAAATCGCGACAATCAGGGAAAGAATCGGCGGCTACAAGGCGGAAAACACAAATCTCATATCAAAAATCAACGAGTACAAGGAGACTTTGGGAAAACTCCGCGTAAGCGAAGCGCAGATGCAGCAGCAGATTTTCAACGCGAAGCAGACAGCCGAGCTTTTAAAGCGGAATCTCACAAGCGAGCAGAATTCCTTAAAGCAGAACGAGGAAGAGCTTTACAACGAGCAGCGGAACCAGGAGGACTTGGACGAGCGTGTTGAAGACTTGCAGAGCGCGCTTTCCGTGATTGAAAAACGAGGCCAGGAATGCGCCAACAAAATGAACGAGCTTGACACAGAAATCAAGCAGCGGAACACAAGCGACTCAGGCAAGAAAAACGCACTCGAGAAAAAACGCGAGGAGCAGCAGAAGTATCAGGCGCAATACGAGAAGCTCACTCTCGACCTTGTTACAAGCGAGAACGACATCAGGAACATAAAGCAGAATTTTCAGGAGACCCACAGCCGAGACCTGATGGAATTTGAAGAGAGAATGTACAAAATCACAGTTCCGTCGCCTGTTCTCCGCGAAAAACTTTCAGAAGCAAGAAAATCTCTCGCCGATTTGGGACAGGTAAACCTGATGGCACCTGAGCAGTTTACAGAGCAGAAAGAACGCTACGAAAAGCTCCAGTCGAGCTATGACGACACTAACAAGTCCCTAGAGAATCTTCTTCGCGTCTCAGAGGAAATCAAGTCAAAATCGACAGAAATGTTTGTTTCGACTTACAACAAAATCAAGAAAAATTTCCACAATATGTTCCGCCGTCTCTTTGGAGGCGGACGCGGAGAGCTTCGCCTGACAGACCCGCAGAACGTTCTGACATCTGGAGTTGACATCTACGCAGAGCCGCCTGGAAAAAAGCTTCAGAACATCGCGCTCTTGTCCGGCGGCGAAAAGACAATGACCGCCGTCGCGCTTTTGTTTGCGACTTATCAGGTCCGGCCGTCTCCTTTCTGTCTTCTTGACGAGATTGATGCCGCTCTTGACGACAAGAACGTAACAAGCCTTGTTGCGGCTTTAAGACAGTTCGCTAAACTCTCGCAGTACATTGTAATCACCCACAACAAAAAGACAGTTATGGGAGCAAGCACAATGCTCGGTGTTACAATGCAGGAATCCGGCGTGAGCAAAATCATACAGATTCGCCTTGATGAAGACATCGACAAAATCCCTTCCTATGACGAGCAGGACGACTTTGTTGACGAAGATGTCGCGCCGGAGGAAAATGTCGTAATTCCGCCGCGGCCGCCAAAACGGATTCACAATTCTGACGGAACTGTAACCGACCCGGTTATTGTCCAGCACGAAAAAGAAATCAAAGAGCAGAAACGTCTTGAACGCGAAAAAGCGAAAGCTGAAAAGGAAGCGGCAAAGCTTGCGGCCGAGCAGCAGGAAAACCAAGACGATTCAGGCAAAAATGAATCCGAAAGAGAGAAGTTTTAGGCAACGCGAAAAACAAAAAGGACGATGAGGAAAAATGAATTTTGATGAAATAAAAGACGCTCTAAGCGAATTTTCACCGCGCGATTTTATGCAGAAAAAGCCATTGACTTCCTCTCTTATTTGCTTTTTGACAGTCCTGTTCATCGCTGGACTTGTCATTCTTTTGATTCAGAATTCTCCGGAAAAAAAATCAAAGTCTGACACAGCTGCGCCCGAGCATTTTGAGGCCGATGCTCCAATTCTGATTCCAGACGCGCCGCAGATTGAAAAAGATTATTATCCTTCGAGAACAACTGAAAACCAGTGGCAAAAAGATGAAGTTGACAAGTGGTTCACCTATCCTGACGAGGACGTTATGAAAGACTTGGCTGAATCGAACGACAAAATTGTCAAAGACATTATAGGAGCTGCACCTTGATAAAAAAACATTTTCTTGTTTTCGCTGCGACTGCGGCAATTTTCACAGTTTCATGCGCCTCAACGCCGTCTCCAGACCCGAAAATTGAAAATACGGAGGAAAAATCTCCAGACGAAAATCCGCTGGCAACGGTAATAGAGCAAAATCTCCCTGAAAACATCAAAAAAGAACCTCAGCCAACGGAAAAACCGGATTCCAGCCAGATTCCAAAGAATCAAATTTCAGAAGAGCCGGAAAGCGAGCCTAACAAAATAGAAGATAATCTTCAAAATGAAATGGAAAGCAGTTCGCAAACAAATTTGCAAACAAGTTCGAAGGCAAACGAAAACAAAGAAATCATAGAAAAAATAATCCCCGAGGAAAAAGAATTTGAGAAAGTGGCGGAAGAGGACTTGCCTTTTGAAAAGCAAAGCGAAAACGCGCCGCTGGAAGCAGAATCAAAAATTTTTCCAGAGCCTAACGTAATCGATATTGCAGAAGAGCCTGAAGTTTTCGAGGAAAATCATGAAATTCCTGAACCCGAAAACGAAAAACAAAATCTGCAAAATGAAGAATCGGAAAACACAGAATCGTCAGAACTGGAAAAAGAAGAAACGGCTGATGCAGATTCTGAAAATCCAATAAAAACTGAAAATACGGACGAAATCAACAATATTGAAGAAAAAGCGGAAACAATCCAGAATTCAGGCGAAGCGAATGCCGAAAAAAACGGGATAGAAACAATCATTCCGTCAAGAGAAGTCACGATAAAGCGGAACCAGTACCTTGACGTTGTTTATCCTGGAAACGGCTGGATTTACATCGGCGAGGAAAAAACGCCTGCCCTGCTCACCTATTTCGGACGCATAACAGACTCTTCAAGCACGGCTTTCACGTTGCATTCAGGCGAGGCGGGAGAGACATTCCTGCATTTTTATAAAAATGACGCGCTTACAGGAAAATCAATCGATGACTATCTTTTGGTGACTGTTGAAGACAAAATCGCAAGCCCAGACGAGAAAACGCTCGCTCCGTCATACGCGCAGATTGTTCCGCCGCAGTTCCAGAAACGGCAAAGCGGAATTTTTAACGACAACGGTGAAACCGGCACGGACAAAAATCAAAATCAAGATGAAAAATCAAAACAAAGCGGAATAAATATAGACAAAAACGATGCCGCAAATTCCAAGGCTGAAAGCAAAGAAAAATCGTATGTTCAAAATCCGCGGGAAAATAGAGAAAATCAGGAATTTTCAAGCAGCGATGTGAAAACGCTTGTCTCAACGCCAGAAAAGCAAAATCCGGCAAAAAATTCCTCTTCAAGCTCAAGCGAAAATCTTTACGCAGAAACAGGCTTGTCAAAATCAAATTTGGCAGGAGAAAATCTTTCTATTGAAAACGGACAGCAGCCAAGTATTTCTCTGGAGCCGGAAGTCCAAACGGCAGACGCGGAAAGCGAATCGGGCGAGGAGCTTCTTGAAAAGGCAAAGTCGCTTTTTGAAGAGAAAAAATACGCGGAATCCCTTGAATCTTGCCTGGAATGCATAAACGCCTCAAACGGGAATCTTGACGAGGCTTATTATCTTCTCGGACAGATTTACGAGGCTGAGTCTCCTGTAAAAAACATAAGAAATGCGCTTGACGCTTACACAGCCGTCACAAAAAACTATCCGCTAAGCAAGCTATGGCAGAAAGCGAAGGAGCGGAGCGTTTATCTTAGAAGATTCTACATCGACATCAGATAATTCTGATGATGCAAGATTGTTCAGACTGATAAAATAAAAATGAACACCGTACAAAGACAAAAAAATCGCAATTTACATAAAAAGGAAAACTGGAGGTTTATAATGAAAAAAACTCTTGGAATCGGGCTTGCTCTCTCGCTCGCTTTCGCCCTTTCATCATGCTCGTTAAAGCAGATGAACTATGCAGAGCGGACTGTTGAAGTTTCAGGAACTGGAACTGTAACAATTGAAGCTGACACAGCGACAATCCGGGCCGCGGTTGTAACGCGCGCGAAGGACGTTCAGGAGGCGGCTTCACAAAACGCGGAGAAAATGAACGCGATTCAGGCCGCGCTTAAACAAAGCGGAATAAAGGCGGAAGACATCTCCACAGAAAATTTTTACGTCTATCAGGAGACAAAATACAACTCAAAAACGCAGGAAAGCGTTCCCGGCGACTACAAAGTCACAAACCAGATAATCGTTTCTGTAAAAGACATCACAAAAATCGGAAGCACAGTCGATGTCTGCCTGAAATCAGGCGCGAATTCGCTCTCTTCAATAACCTACGGAGTCACAAACCCGGAAACTGCGGAAAAGCAGGCAAGAACGCTCGCAATCAAGAAAGCGGAATCAAACGCGAATCTTCTTGCAGGAGCAAGCGGAGCACAGCTTGGACGAGTTCTTCAGATTAAGGAGACTTCACGCCCGCTTCCTGTGAACAACTATATGAAAGCAATGGCGGCATCTGACTATGCGGCAGAGGAATCTTTCTCAAACGAGCAGGCGACAACAATCTCAAACGCAAAAAGCGTGATTACCGTAAATGTGGACGCAGTTTATCAGTTGCGGTAAACATTCCAAAAGAATAAAATACAAGAAGAGGATATTAAAATGCTTGACTACAGATTTATCAAAGAACATCTTGATGAAGTAAAAAAGAATATTTCAGACAGAAATATGGTCGCAGATGCGGACTTGGTTGTAAAGCTTTTTGACGAGCGTACTGCCCTCACAACAAAGCTCCAGACTTTGCAGCAGCAGAGAAATGACAACGCAAAGTCGATGAAGCAGAAGCTAGATGCCGAGACACGCGCAAAATACGTTGATGAAGGCAAGAAAATCAAGGAAGATGTCGCAAAAGCTGAAAAAGAGCTTGCGGAAGTTGAAGAAAGGCTCGATGTCGAGGGAAGAAAAATTCCTAACATGCACCACCCTGACACTCCAATCGGAAAACTCGACACAGAAAACCTTGAAGTAAAAAAAGTCGGAACTCCAAGAAAATTCGATTTCCAGCCAAAAGACCATGTTCAGCTTGGAGAAGAGCTTGGAATCTTGGATTTTGAGCGCGGAACAAAGGTTTCAGGCCCGAAATTCTACTATCTTAAAAACGAGGCGGTTTTCCTTGAGGAAGCGTTAATTATGTATGCGCTTAATATCTTGAGAAAGCATGGATTCACGCACTTTATCACTCCTGATGTCGCAAAGCAGGAAATCTTGCAGGGAATCGGCTTCAATCCGCGCGGAAACGAGTCCAATGTTTACTGCATCGAGGACGAGGGAACTTGCCTTGTCGCGACAGCTGAAATCACGCTCGGCGGCTACCATTCAGGAGAAATCTTGGA
Organism: Treponema sp. UBA4692; assembly: GCA_002404895.1. Classification (GTDB taxonomy): domain Bacteria; phylum Spirochaetota; class Spirochaetia; order Treponematales; family Treponemataceae; genus Treponema_D. Next base: position 23,231 of record DHKO01000020.1, read on the forward strand.
CAAGTCTGCCCTTCCGCTTTTCTACTGCGGCCTTTCACACTGCTTCAGACGCGAGGCCGGAGGCGCAGGACAGTTCTCAAAAGGACTTTACCGCGTTCATCAGTTCGACAAAGTTGAAATGTTTGTATATTGCCTTCCAGAGCAGTCAAACGAGCTTCACGAAAAGCTCCGCCTTATCGAAGAGGAAATCTTCACAGGACTTGGGATTCCGTTCCACGTTGTTGACACTTGCACAGGCGACTTGGGCGCTCCAGCATACAGAAAATGGGACTTGGAAGCGTGGATGCCGGGACGGGCGAACGCAGACCATCCGGAAGGCGACTACGGCGAAGTTACATCAACTTCAAACTGCACGGACTATCAAGCGCGCCGCTTGAACGTGAAATACCACGATGACGACGGAAAAAACAAGTATGTCCATATGCTAAACGGAACTGCAATCGCTGTCGGACGCGCAATGCTTGCAATTCTTGAGAATTACCAGAATGCGGACGGCTCGGTAACAATTCCTGAAGCACTCGTTCCTTATTGCGGATTCGACAAAATCGAGCCTAAGAAAAACTTCAAAGACCCGGTTTATCACCCTGCAAAAAAATAAGCTCCAATAAAAAAAATAAATCTTAATCGAAAGGATTTTAGATGACAGGTTTTGACAGCAAATTCTCAAAGGCTATTTTTTTCATTTTGCTTTTCTTTGCGATTGTGCTTCTCTGCACCGTCCTAAAAGTTATGGATTCGTTTTTCAAGCCTGTCGTCCTTTCGATTCTGCTTTCATTCGCTTTTTACCCTTCAATAAAGCGTCTAAATGTCGTGCTGAAATTTCCGTGGTGGCTTGCGACGATAATCGTCTACTTTTTCTCACTGATTGTCGTTTTTCTTGCGATAAATCTCGTTACGGCAAGCTTCAAGTCGATTGTAGATGCGATTCCGCGCTATCAGGAAAGATTCCAGAACATCCAGAATGCGGTCAGAATTGCGATTGAGTCTCACCCGGACTCGAAATTTTACGCGATTCTCAACTTTGACAAAGACGAGTCTCTTTTTGAGAATCTGAACAACACTTTCAACATTCTTGAATACATTCAGCGGCTTGCGGTCGGATTCACAAGCTCGGTTGTAGGCTTCATGAAGACATTTTTTCTGGTCGTGCTTCTTTCCGTCTTTTTTCTCGCAGAGCTGAAGATGATGCGCACAAAAATAAGCCTCGCGTTCAATTCGGAAGACAAAACAAGAGTCTACAAGATGGTCCAGAACATAATCGCCGATGTTACGCACTTTATCTCGATAAAATTCGTGATTTCGTTCTTCACAGGATTTCTCGTCTTTCTGCTCTGCTTTTTTATGAATCTTGACTTTCCGCTTGTGTGGGCATTTATCGCTTTCTGCCTGAATTTCATTCCGACATTCGGCTCGATAATTTCCTGCGCAGTAACAACGCTTTTCGCGCTGATTCAGTTTTATCCGTCAATTTTCACAGTGTTTGTTATCGCGTTCTTTATGATTCTAATAAATTTTGTCCTCGGAAACGTGATTGAGCCAAAAATCGAGGGAAAAAACCTTGGAATATCTCCGTTTGTGATTCTTGTGAGCCTGTCTTTTTTCGGCTGGATCTGGGGAATTTTGGGAATGTTTCTCGCGGTGCCTTTCATGGTGATAGTGAAGATTGTCTGCGAGAACATCTCGTATCTAAAGCCGATTGCGGTCTTTATCGGAAGCAAGTCCTGACAATTTAAAAACATTTTCCGCACAAAACAGCTAGCGTCGCATCATTTCGCCTAAAAAACGTTTGTCTTCCGCTTTTATCTCAGAAATCAATGAAAAAGCGCAAAGCCTAGTTCCCTCCTGATTTGAAAAAACGTCTTCCACAGTGAAGAGCAAGTCTATAACGCGCTTTTTCAACGGCGGCGGAAGCGGAAATGAAAGCGAAAGACGGTAGCTTTTTCCGTCCGACAAAATCATATTTTCCTTTTCAGAAGCGAACACAATTCTCTCGTCATCAAGATAAATCAGCGCGGGCGTTTTTTTTCTTCCTTTAATCGATTCAACTTTTTGTTTTTTCTCGCGGAGAAGATATTTTCCAGCTTGAATCAGGAAAAGACCGTTTCCAAAAGTCTTCCTGTCTTTTTTGGACTGTGAAAAAAGCTTTGAAATCCAGATTTTTATTCTTGAATTTAAATTCTCATCTGAAGAATCGAATTTCGGTGTTTCAAAAAGTCTAAAATCATCATCGAAAGTGCAACTTATCGGGATATTTCTTTTCTCAGAGGATTTTTCAAGCGTGCTGCAGTCATAGAAAATCACTGCGGAAATTTCGCTTGAATTTTCATTTTTTTCTTTTATCGAATAAAAATCGTCAGGAAGAACGATAAAAAAGGAATTTCCGCGCGACGCGATTTTTGAAACGAAGCAAAGGCCAAGAGAGTTGAAATAAAAGCTGACGAGAATTTTCTCTTTTAGGAACGGACTCAAAAGCGATTCAAAGTTTTCGACGTTTTCGCCAGCGCAAATTTTTAGGAGATGGTTTTCAACGTAATTTTTCTGATTCCGAGCGTCCGTGAAAAACCTCACAGAGTCTCCAAATTTCTTATTTTCCGAATCATCTTCAGCAAATTCCGAGATTTCAAGCTCGCGTTTTCCGTCGGCAAGATATTTTTTTATGAAATCGCTTTCGATTCCCGAAAATTTCTGCCGGCTCATTTTCCGCTCCCCTGCTTTAAAAGAGCTTCATTTTTCTGAACATCTTTTATTTGTGAGATTTGAATCTGGTCAAGAAGCCATTTTGAGTTTTCAATCGTCCAATAAGTTTCAAGCGCAAGAATTTTCTCGTCTGAAAACAGAATCAGCGGAACTTCATAGTTCGCGCCGTCGATAAAAGGCTCGCCGATTTTGCAGGAATCAAAAAATTTTTTCTCCGATTTTTCAAGTTTTCCAGAATCGACTTTAGAATTTTCATCAGAGGTTTCATTCTTGGCTTCTGAACTAAAAAAAAGCGCGTATTCCGGAAAAATTTCATTCAAATCATAGCCAAAAAGCGCGAAATTATACAAAGACTCCTTTCTTGAAAACGAAGAGAGATTCTCATTCCTGGAAAAAGCCTCGCAAAAAGCCGAAATTGCGGACTTTAAATTAAGAGGAATGAGCCTTGTGTCAAGCGAGCCAAAACCTGCAAGCGACGGAAAAATATCTTCCTTCTGATTTTTCACCGCAGAAACAGAAAGAACAGATTTTCTGACCTTGCTTCCAAGTCCCTCCGGCATTTTTAGCTTTTCAGAAAGCCTGCCTTTTTCCATTTCCTCAGTCCAAGTGATTTTCGAGTCGATTTCAAGCGTCTCTTCTTTTAATGTTTCAAATGCCGCCGCCTGAATTTTCTCGTCGGCACTGTTTGAGCACGAAAACAAGACGAAAGAGAATAAAGGCAAGGAAAAAACTTTAAAAAAACTTTTCATAATGAAAAATGGCTGTTTAGTATAGCACAATTTTATAACTTCTGAAAACAATCGGCCGCGTAAACGAATTCTAGCTCAGCATAAAATGTTCATAAAACTAGTTTATAATCATGCTCAGCTATCTTTTTCTAAGGCTTTTGACAGTTCTTTCAAGCACGCTTATATCAAGAGGCTTTGACACATGGGCATCCATGCCTGCATCAAGACAATCCTGCACATCAGAGCTAAAAGCGTTTGCCGTCATAGCGATAATGGGAATAGTTTTTCCAATAGGGTTTCCGCCTTGCCTTATAATGCGGGCAGCCTGCAAACCGTCCATTACAGGCATTTTTATATCAATAAGAACAGCATCATAATCGCCAGATTTTATATGTTCAAACGCTTTAACAAGCTCCTCGCCGTTTCCATAAATATCGCAGGAGGCTTCCTTTATACCCAGAACCGCGCTTAGTATTTCCGCATTCAGCTCGTTGTCCTCTGCGCACAAAAATCTCATTCCTTTCAAGACCGACTCTTTTTCATCTTTTTTGCAATGATTTTCCAAGCCGTCAATCACATTCACAAGCGTTGAAAGAAAGAACGGCCACACAACAATACCGTCCACGCAGCCTTTGTTTCTATTCCAATAAGCTGAGCGCGCTCTTCATATTTGCAGCAATACAGCAAAAGAGCCTTTCCTGCCGCACTGCGCACGCGATGCACTTGATTCTCCAGCTTCTGGTCTCCTAAAGAGCCGCCGAGCAGTATCATTCATAGGAGTTCTAATGTCATGGGACATATTGCCTAAAAATATTGTCTTTGCAGCGCTGGCTTCTCTTGCGGCAAGCGCGTTCTTTTCTATTTCCTGATATAAAAGCCGCCTGCGCTGGTCTTCTATGGCAATATCGCACCATACATAAATCACAGCGTAACTGGCATTTATTATGAGCCAGCCCGGATGCGCAAGCTGCACCCATGTCAAAACTCCTGTAAACAGGAAAAACAATGTCAGCAGAAACTCATTATGACGCGACGCAAGCTTTTTCCAGCCGGAAAGCACAAGAAAAAGCCCAACACCAGAATAAAGCATAATAGAGCCGACTCCAACAGGCATAAAAAAAAACGCCCCTCTCATATTCCATATTGGAAGAAAGCTTGAAAAACAGGCCTGTAAACGGATTGCTTGCAGCTATAAGCACATAGACAATATACGGAATTGTCATCAAACTCTGGTATATCCACCAGCTGCCGCAATTATTCATCGCCGACGAAGACACAATATCTATGACAGTGCTGACAACACTGAAAAACAGCACAAAGAAAAAAGCCTCGCCCTGACGGTCTCCATTCCCGATTATTCCCTTGATTTTCCTCTGCCTGCGTGTTCTTCGCATGCTGAATTCCTTGATATACATAATCAAAAAAACAGCCAGCGCAAAATAGTCTGTTTCTATATGCCACATAAATCTCATCTCCTTCTATTCTTCACACAGTATGCAGTTTTACATATGAAAAAATCCATAAGATTTTACAAGCCGCTCCCAGCATGAATCACGCCATTGTGTCTATGCTGATGACAATGTACCGTTTTTCAGGATAAGAATTTATGCTGAATATGAATACCAAAGCGAATTTCAAAGCTTACTCAACAATAATTGGAATCTCAAAAATTAGGGAATAGTTTATTTTCTTTTTATTCTGCCGGACTGTTTTCCAGCAAAAAACTTACTCATCGCTAATAATTATAACACTCCTTAATTTGTTTGCCATATTTTTATTTATATTTTCAAAGGAATACTTCCTTTAGTTTTTTTTAAATTCTCTATCAACATTTTCCAATTGCGGATTCACAGCTTTTGTCTTATACTGATTATGATTATTTTCTTATTAGATTCGGACAAAAAAAATGAACGTACACAATATAATGGAAGACATCGTAAAAGTGAGAGTCGATTCTCTTTACGAGCAGATAAAAAAAGAGCACAGCAGCTGGCTTACCTGCGACTGCCAGAACTGCCGCGCGGACGCAACAAGCTATGTTCTGAACAGAATTGCGCCAAAATACATTGTTTCAGGAAGAGGCGCGACCCACAACAGCGGAATTCTGAACGACCACCAGCTCCGCGCAGACATAAACGCAATCTGCCTTGAAGGAATAAGGCTGATAAGCTCGTCAAAAAGGCCTTTCCATGAGCTTCCGCGCGAGGAATGCGAGATAAAGGAACACAAGTTTCCTGCATTCAATTTTCCGACTTTTGTAGGCACAATTCTTGACGGAAACACTTTCGAGCCGGTCGCAGGTGCAGAAATTCTCCTGAAAATAGACGGAAAGCCAATGGAAATGGTTGACCGCACCTGGCCTAATCCTGCCGCAACTTATCTTAGCACAAACGGCGCATATTCATTCTGGGGAAAATCGATTCCGGCAGAATCAGAGGGAGAAAACAGAACTTTCAACTTCACGCTTGAAATCGCCGCAAAAGGCTACAGCCCTCTTATTCACCATTTTGAATATCCGCTAAAAAGCGAGGCGTGCGCAAGACAGGAATTCAACGCGGCCTACTCCGTAAAAATCAAGGAGCTTGTGATATTCAAGAAGACAGCAGATGATGACAATGAAGAAAGCAATAAATCTTCAAAAAAGGAAACAAAATAGGAAATCTTCCGGCATTATGCATGAAGTTTTCTGATAAAACCGGAAAAAGCGAACTTTCTATGTTGACGAATATATTCGTATTTGATAATATAAATACATTCATCGGGCAGTTAGCTCAGTTGGTAGAGCCCCTGGTTTACACCCAGGTTGTCGGGAGTTCGAGTCTCTCACTGCCCAGCAAAATCGGTTTCTTCGGAAGCCGATTTTTTTTGCCCCAAAACAAAAATTCAAATAAAATGAATCACGCCGCCAGAATATCAGCTAGCTTGCAGCATGCTTCTAAAAAAAATGCTGCGCTTTTTATTAAAGCACAGCATTTTTTTCAATTTTCAGAATCTTAAACAAATTCGCATTGTCATTTTTCAAAAAGTTATCTTCACATTATCGGGTCGATGTTCGCGCTTCCAGCCTTTACAAATGGCAGAACGTTTTCACAGCGCGCTATTCTCGCAAGAACAAAGCATGGGCCTTTCCCGCCGAACGCTTTTTTCTGCCAGTCAGAATCTGCATCAGCGTTCACGGTTCTTAATCCGAATCCTTCCGCAATCTTCAAGAAATCAGGATTCGACATAAAAATGCTCGCGCTGTAGTTTTTGCCGAAAAGATATTCCTGCTGCTGCCTGACCATTCCGAGCGCGCCGTTTTCAAGAACAATCACAGTAACGTTCAAGTTGTTCTCTGCCAAAGTCGCAAGCTCCTGAATGTTCATAAGAATCGAGCCGTCGCCAGAAACGCAGATTACACGTTTTTCAGGCTCTGCAAAAGCCGCTCCTATAGCAGCCGGAAGCCCGAATCCCATCGTTCCAAGAGAGCCGGAGGTCAAAAGCTGCCGCGGCCGCTGCGTGTCGTAAAACTGCGCAGTCCACATCTGGTGCTGGCCTACATCCGTTGTGATTATCACATTCTCGTTTGAAGGGAGAGACGCGATAAGCTCGCGCGGATTCTTGCGCTCGCCTCCGTTTTTCCGTCCGCAGGATTTTTCTCCGCAGCAGTCAGCAGCATAGCAGTCCATCTTCAAGGTGATTTTTTCTTCCTCGCGGAATTTTTCTATTCTCTTAAACCAGTTTTCTCTCTCATTTGAAGCAAGATTTTTTCCAGAGAACACTTCATTGAGTTTTTCAAAGGCAAGAGCCGTATCGCAAATCAAAGAGAAATCGCTTTCAATGATTTTGTTCACCTCGGCCGCGTCAATGTCGATATGCAGAACAGAGCGGTTTCTAACAGCCTCCGGGCAGAACTTTTCTACAACGCCGGTCGCCCTGTCGTCAAAGCGCGCGCCTGCTACAAGAACGCAGTCGCTTTCATACATCGCCCTGTTCGCAGCAAGCGAGCCGTGCATTCCGACCATTCCAAAAAACTTCGCGTCTTTATGCGGAACTACGCCAAGCCCCATAAGGCTTGAAACACAAGGAATTTTATATCCTGAGATAAATTTTCTGATTTCCGCGCTTGCTTTTGGATTGTTCGCGCCGCCGCCAATGTACAAAACCGGCTTTTTAGCGTTTTCAAGTTTTTCCGCAAATTTTTGAATTAAAGAAGGAATCTCGCTCTCAGGAGTTTTTTTCACCTCGGCCTTTTTCAGATACTCATCGTAAACTCTTTTAAAAGAGCCATCAAAATCTTCTCCGACTTCAACAATTTCTGTCTGGACATTTTTCGGAACATCAATCAAGACTGGCCCCGGACGTCCGCTCTCGGCAATGGCAAAAGCCAACGGAACCGCCCTCAAAAGCTCTTTTGCGGATTTCACCATCATCGAGTGCTTTGTGATTGGAAAAGACAAGCCGAAAGTGTCAGCCTCCTGAAACGCGTCTGTTCCAATCAAGTCCGTATTGACCTGCCCTGTTATCGCCACAAGAGGAACAGAATCCGCGCGGGCATCGGCAACTGCCGTAAGAAGATTCATCGCGCCAGGTCCTGATGTCGCCATGCAGACTGCGGCTTTTCCTGTAACACGGGCAACGCCCTGCGCCATAAAGCCTGCCGCCTGCTCCTGCCGCACAAGAATATGCTTCATCTTTGAAACAAAAAGCTCGTTGTAAAGAGGAAGAATCATTCCGCCGGGAAGCCCAAAAACGACGCTGATATTATTTTGCCTTAAAAGATTTACAATGATTTGCGAGCCAGTCATCTTTGCCATAAAAGCCCCCGGTCAGTAGAAAAATACAGAAAAGAATAAAGAACAGTAAAAACTATTTAAAATAAAAAAAGTTGGCAACGACCTACTTTCCCGCTTGTAGCAGTATCATCGGCGAAGAGACGCTTAACTTCCGTGTTCGGAATGGGAACGGGTGAACCATCTCTCTTTGATTACCAACGAAAGTAAATATATAACAAACTAAAAAATTATGCAATAGAATTTCTAATTTTTGCACGATTTTTTTTTGTTTTTTTTGCATAAAAAAACAAAACTGCCTTGCCGCAGCTCAATTTTATTTGTGAATATCAAGATTGCGCCGGTTCCATGTGCGCGGATTATATTTTTCAAGCTCTGAAATTTCTTTCCAGTGAAAGTCTATCTCGCTTACAGGAAAAATCGGCTTAGGCAAAGGCTTTTTTCGCTTGTTGTTCTCTTCAACTTGTGAAAGAAAAGTTTCCGCTGAATTTTCATTGCCAGAGCCGGGAACAAGAACGAGATAAGGATTTCCAAACGCGATAATCTCGCCGTTTTTATCTGCCGTAATTTCTTTCTTAGGAAGCAGGATTTTTTCGACATTTCTGATTTTTGTGCTTCTTCCAGTCGTGCATTGGTAGACGTTCGAGCCGATTCTAAGGAATTTGTCAACAAAAAAAGTCTTTCCGCCGTTATTGTCATCAGTAAAGCTTGCCTGGGCATAGCTGTATTCCATTTCAGAAAGCCAGTATCTGATTTTATAGATGTCGTTTCCGCTCAAAAAATACGAGACAACTTCTTTCTTGAAAACTGGAGAGGAAATTGTGATTCCAGACGCTGACGAAGCCGCCCTGTAAAATCCGTCTTTAGGATTTTCATTTTCCGGCGAAGTTTTTGCTCCATTCTGATTCTCCCCAAAATTTTTGAAATCTGTTTTTGCCGCAGAACCTTTTATCAGAAAATCAAGATAAATCTTGCCGTCAATCACGCAGACAGGAATCAAGACGCTTTCTTTTTGATTCGGATATTTTACTGAAATCTCATAAACGCCGGCTGTCCTTGAAGAATTCTCAAAAACCGTGGCAAATTCCAAATTGATTTCCTCAGCCGGAGATTTTGTTGAATTGTTTCTGCCTCTTGACTTTATCTCACGAAAAGAAGCAGGCTCGGCCGCGCGGTCGCTGTACCACCGGTAAAAAACGCGAAGTACAAGCGCAAACTGATTTTCGCCTGAAAACATAATAAGCCTGTCGCTCCCCTGCCAGATTCCGCGCAAAAGCGCCGGAACTTCGTTCTGGAAAGTCCGCCGAGCAGCTTCAACAGAGGAGGAAGAAAAATCATTCCGCACAGAAACAAAGCCTTCGTTCGGCTGGGAAAAAGCATACGCAAGAAAAATATTGAAAAAAGCAAGAAAAGTGAATTTTCTGGCAGCAAAATAAAAAGCCTGTGTTTTCATCATCTTATTATCGGCTTGTTTCACTCTGCCAGAAAGCGTGTTTTGACTTATTTTCCTGTAAGCCCAGGTTTTCCGGCTCTGCTCACAGGCCAGAATCTATACGAAGTATTTCCGAGCATCCGGCTGCGGCTCACATATTGCGGCTGCATATCGCTGTAGTAGGTCGCGCTGTACTCGTCATATTTTGAAAGAGGCGCAAGCCAGTAATCATAGGAATGGCGCATGTCAAGCGAGTTAAAGCGGTTGTCGCCCATCATAAAATACGAGTTCTCAGGAATATAGACAGGATTTCCGTCAGAATCGTTCGCAGGGAAAACCGGCATATTTCTTCGGTCAAGGAGATAAACATAAGAATGAAGAATCTGGGCTTTTTCCAGAATCGCGACTTTCTCGCTTTTAGAACGGAGCGAAGCCAAAGAAGCTGAATCATCGAATTCCTTTAGGTTTTCAACCGCAAGCCGCCCGAAAACAAGCTTTATCATAAGGTTCAAGCGGTAATTCGCCTCGGAATATAAATCGCCTGCAAAATCAATCTCGTTATCTGTCCATGAGATCATAAATTTTTTGAACCAAGAAAGGCCGTCTTTTGAAGAAAGAAGTTTCGCCGTAACAAGCTCGTTTCTGTCAAAAAGCTCGTACTCGTTTATATTTTTTTCATCTGTTGAGAAACTGTCCGAAAATCCGCTCCGTGATGACGAGTAAAATTTTTCAAGCTCCGAAAGGAAAGAAGCGGCCTTTGAAGAAGAAATTCGCCTTGAATAATCCTCAAACTGCGAGACAAGAGAAAAACACTCGGCTTTCACTGAGTCAATGTCAAGATTTCGCCTTTCTTCCTCGAGCTTCAGCATTGCGTCATAATCATTTTGGGAAAGAGGAAAATCCATAATTCCGGATTTCAGGCTCGGGCGGACTTCGTTCAAGTTCCACGCCGCCCATTTAGAGTCATCCTGAACCGCCTTGAAGTCGCTCTCGCCTTTTCTGCGCGAGTAAAGAACGCCGTCCTGCATCATAAGCTGCTCGCCAGGAACTCCGCACACGCGCTTTACAAGCGGGTCTGCCTTCGGATTTCCGTCTGCTTCAACGTTCAGATTGACTTTTGTGAGAGTACACATATAGACAAGCTGCGAGATAAAAGTCTTGACTTCAGATTTTCTGTCGTTTGAGTAATGAGGATTTCTGAAAACAACGATGTCGCCGCGGCTGTATTTTTTCACGTAAGGAAGAGCGATTTCAGAAAGAGGAAATTTCGGGCCGCTCAAAGTCTTGAAGACGACAACGCGGTCTTTTATCAAAAATTCCGGAACCATCGACTCGGAAGGAATCTCGTAAAGCTGCACGATAAAAATATTCAAAAGAAGAACCATGAAAACAGCCTGAACAAGAGCGTCAATCCAGCTCAAAATCTCCTTGAAAAATCTCTTCAATGAAAACGGCTGTTTTTTTAAAGAATCGTTTTTTTTCTGTTCGATATATTTTTCCCATTCCTTGTCGATTTTTCCGATTTTTTTCGGATTTAAGAAATGCAGAACCACGAGAACAAAAAGCGAAGTCAAAATCCAGAAAACGATCGAAAAAACATCGAGAATATAAGGCGTTCCGTAAGCTCCAGCGCGCCGGAGAACAAACGAGACCAGAAGAACGTAAGGAAGATACTGCAAAAGCTCGCGGTAAACTGAAATAAAATAAAGATTTTTTTCCTTGAAAAGTTTTTTTATTGAAGCCGCCGCCGTAAAAAAAGTGAAGACAAGCGAAAGCGGAAACGCGGCGAGCGAGACATCGGCGTGAAAAGAAATCATCGTGAGCGAAAAAATCGCGGAAGAAACGCACAAGCCAACAGTAAGATATGCCAATTTTTTTGTATTCATAATCTGAGATTATAGCAAAAAGGAGATTTCTTGACGATATGGAGTTTTTGAAGAGGGATGGAGGACACGGAACAAGTGAAATGGGACAAGGAGATTCGGAATAAAAGAAAATCAAAAGTTTCAAAAAGCAAAAAATCTCAAAAACAAGTCAAATTGAAGATTATCTGGCGGTTTTGTATAATGTTTTTATGGAACTTAACAAGAATTTTGATTTTTTTGACGATATAAAAGATTTGCACAGCGCAGCTGAAACAGCTTTTTCAAGGCTTTCATTCACTTTCACAAAAGAGCATCTCGAAAACGTTATAAAAGCGGCTCTTTCGCCGGACGCAAGCGACAACGACAGATATGTCTGCTCTTGCATATTGAAAAACGCTCAGGTTGCGTCGAAAGGCGTTTTTCCGCTTTGCCAGGACACGGGAATCGCGAACATTTTCGCATGGAAAAAAGGAAATTTTGATTTTTCAAACGGGAAAGACGAATATGAGGAGCTTTCAAAAGGAGCCGCAAAAGTTTATGACGAGCGGAAACTCCGGTTTTCAACGTCTGCCCCAAAGTCATTCTTTGAAGAATTCGACCCGAAAAACAATATGCCGGCTCAAGTCTCAGTTTTTTCATCTTCATGCGGACTTGCTCCAGTTCCGGATTTTGTGAAAAACGCGCCGGAAAATTCAATGAGCTTTGTTTTTTGCGCGAAAGGCGGCGGCTCTTCAAACAAGACGAGCTTTATTCAAGGCACAAAAGCATATCTGACAAAAGAAAAATTCTCCGCGCTGATGAAAGAGCAGATTTCGCATTTTGGAACAAGCGCGTGCCCGCCCTACACGATTGCGGTTGTCGCAGGCGGACTAAGCCCGGAGCAAAATCTTCTTGCCTTAAAGCTTGCGACAATGGGCGCGTACAGCGAAATGACCTACGAGCCGAACGAATTCGGCTTCCGCGACAAGGAGCTTGAAAATCTTGCGATGAAAATCGCTTCAGAATCAGGATTCGGAGCGCAGTTCGGCGGAACTAAGTTTGCGCTTGACGCAGTTGTAGTCCGCCTTCCTCGGCACGGAGCTAGCTGCCCGATTTCATTCGGTGTTTCATGCTCTGCCCACAGAAATTTAAAGGCGGTTCTGACAGAAAAAGGCTTCTACCTTGAAAAAACAGTCTCAAATCCGTCAGAACTTAAAGGATTCAATGAGGCGATTTCAGCTGCGGATTCATCATCAGGAAACAGAAAATCTGAAGAATCAGAAAGAAAAAATGATGAAAGCAATATCGAACGAAAAATAAGCACAGACGGCGGAATCAGCGGAGTTTTGTCAGAACTTAAAGGCGCGAAGCCCGGCGAAAGAGTCATCCTAAGCGGAAAGATTCTCGTCGCGCGGGATGCGGCGCACGCAAGATGGCAAAAGCTAATCGATTCTGGAAAAAATCTTCCTGAATACACAAAAAAATATCCGATTTGCTACGCAGGACCGGCAAGAACTCCAGAAAACGAAGTTATTGGAAGTTTCGGACCGACGACAGCCGGAAGAATGGACGTTTACGCCGAGTCTTTGATGAGCCGCGGAGCCGCGCTTATAACACTCGCAAAAGGAAACCGAAGCAAAAGGTGGACAGACGCGTGCAAAAAATACGGAGCTTTTTATCTTGGAACTCCGGGCGGAATCGCCGCGATGATTGCAAGCGAATACATTGAAAGCCAGGAAATAATCGACTATGAAGACTTGGGAATGGAAGCGGTTCGCCTTGTTGAAGTCAAAAATCTTCCGTGCTTTGTAATCACAAACGGAAACGGCGAGGATTTCTATGAAAATCTTTGACAAAAATGCCGCGCTTTCGCTTTTGGACAACGACGAAAGCCTGCTTGAAATCCTAGTTGAATCTTTCAAAAATGAAAACAAATTTGAGCGGCAGGAACTTGAGAATCTCATAAACGAGAAAAAATTCAAGGAAGCAGCCGAGTACGTCCACGCGACAAAAGGAGCGGCACGGCAGCTCTGCATGGAAAATCTGATGGCAAGCGGGCAGAAGCTTGAAGATGCTCTTCGCGGGAAAAAAAGCGGCGACATCAAAACGCTTTGCGGCAAAATGTTTTCAGACTATGAAGACGCGATAAAAGAAATCAGCCGCTGATTTCAAAAAATGAAATGAATAAGCCTGCGCCGAAAAGTCAAATGCCATGAGTCCGTCGGAAAAAATCAAATCTGAAGCTGATACGCTTTTTTGAAGTTCTCAAAAATATTTTCTGAAAGCTCAATTCCGCCGATATTCCGAAGTTTAGCAGCCTCGCTGTAGACTTTTTTGATGTCAGATGGAAAAGTTGAAATCTCGTTTTTCAAAGTCTGGTACGGAGCGTCGGTCTCAAGCAGAAGACGATTCAACGGCAAAGATGAAACGCACTGAAGCGAAGCCTTTCTGCCATTTAAAATCGGCTTTCCAAAGGAAAAAAATCCGTTTATTCTATGATTCAAAAGCGAATTTGCCTCAGCCGCAGTTCCCGGAAACGAATGGAAAATAACAGACGGCAGTTTTGCCAGAATCTTTGAATATGAAAAAATCTCCCCAATGGATTTTCTTAAATGCAAAACAGCCGGCAATCCGTATTTCAAGGCAATCTGAAGCTGACGCTCAAAAACCGTGCTTTGCTCCGCCCGCTTTTCTTTCAGTTCCGGCGTAAAAAAATCAAGCCCGATTTCTCCGGCCGCGACAATATTCTTTTCTTTTGCAAGCTCTTCAAGAAAATCAAAATCTTCCTCGCTGTAGCGTTTTTTCCCGTTTTCATCTTCAAGAACCGCCTGCGGATGAACTCCAAACGACACGAAAAATCCTGACGAAGCTAAAAAATCATTTTCTGAGTGGCAGGAACTTACGCAAAAATAACTTTCAGGAGAAAAATCGCCTTCAAAATCGGGAGAAAATTTGCAGTCTGCAATATGAATGTGCGAGTCGCAGTAAATCATAGAAGAACCTTGAAAATATTCTGATAAAAAAATCAAAAAACTTAATTTTTATTTTAGTATACCGAAAATGAAAATATACAGCATGGTAAAAACCATGAAATTTCTAAAAGTTAAATCCATTTTATATGGATTCGGGAGAAAAATTATGGGAACTTATACATTGAAAAGCATTGGAAGCAATTCTGACTACATGACGGTCGTCCGCGAGATGGGCGACGGCTACGTTGTGAAAATTGTGCGCGACAAAGACGGCTACGACGATGTTACAACCGACTACATCAGCAAGGCTCTTTTTGAAAGCTGCGTGAGAACCGGCTATCTTACAAAAGTTCCAGAAACAGAAAAACTTGCAGCCAACGCGTAAAAACTCGATTGAAACTGTTTTGACGATTTTCCGCATGGGAAAAACAAGTTTCTTTCCGGCGGATAAAAAACAAAAAAAAGCTCCGTTTTTCACGGAGCTTTATCATTCTAAAAACAAATTCAACCAGACGGCAACTTTCGGGCATTTTTTATCTTTATTTATTCAGCTCGACCAGCTTCATCGCTTCCTCAAAGCGTTTTTCCACGCTTTCATCATGCGAAAGCCAGTTGATTTTCACGCCTTTCTTCTCCATGCTTCTAAACCATGTCTCCTGCCTTTTTGCGAACTGCCCGATTGCAAGGCTCAAAAGCTCAAAAAGCCTTTCTTTTGACTCGATTTTGCCTTGAAGATATTCGCTCACAAAACGGTATTCAAGCCCGAGAGACTCGAGACGATTCCATTCAGCCCCGTTTTCATCTTTTCTCGAATGCAGATTCTGGACTTCCTCAATCAGGCCTTCACCGAGACGGTCTTTCAGCCTTTTCGCAATCCGCGCGCGCAAAACAGGACGCTCAAGCGTTGTTCCGATAATCAGCGGATTTATTTTCGGGCGGCTTGAAAGCATCTTTTCGCGTAGTTTTTTGCACTCGTCGCTTAAGTTAAAGCGGTTTATCAAAATCGCCTTTATCATTCTTTCTTTGTCGCCGAATTCAGACGTGTTGTGAAGCTTTTCTTTTTCATCGATTAGGATTGACTTCAGATCTTCTTCCGATTTTTTTTCGAGCTCTTCCCGCTCTTTCGGATTTTCCTTGAACGGAATCATAGCATAGTTTCTCACGATATTGTCGATGTACATTCCAGTTCCGCCAACGCAGACAGGAATTTTTCCGCGAGAGGAAATATCAGAGAACGCTGAATAAAAATCTTCCTGAAAGTCAAAGAGATTGTACTCGGTTTTCAAGTCGCAAACATCAATAAGATGATACGGAATTTTCTCTCCGCCAATCTCATAGTCTTTCAAGTCCTTTCCAGAGCCGATGTCAAGCCCCTTGTAGACTTGTCTTGAATCCGCGCTTATGATTTCGCCGTTCAACGCTTTCGCAAGCCGGACTCCAATCGCTGTTTTTCCGACTGCTGTCGGTCCCAAGACAAAAATACAGTTAAACGACACGGCACACCGCACATTTCAAATATTCAGATTTCGGATAGCCAAGAAGAACAGGATGGTCAGGAGCTGCTCCGAACTTTGCAAAAACCTGAACGCGTTTTTTGCTGTCCTCTGCCGCTTTCATCAACATTCCATAAAAATGGTCAGAATCGAAAAAGTATGAGCATGAGCAAGTCACAAGAATTCCGTTCGGATTCAAAAGACGCATCGCGCGCAAGTTGATTTCCTTGTAGCCGCCGTACGCTTTCTCAATGTTTTTCGCAGATTTTGTAAACGCCGGAGGATCGAGAATTATCATGTCGAATTTCTCGCCGCTCTGCTCGTATTCTTTGAGCAAGTCAAAAACATCAGCGCAAACAGCAGTCATCTTGCCTTCCGCATGGTTTAGCGAGATATTCTTTCGGACAAGCTCCACAGCGTCAGGCGAGATGTCAACAGCAGTAACTTCCTTTGCTCCGCCCAATACGCAGTTCAAGCCGAATGCGCCAGTATTCGAGAACGCATCCAGAACTTTTTTTCCGCGGGCAAGACTTGCCGCATACTTTCTGTTGAATTTCTGGTCAAGGAAATATCCTGTTTTCTGGCCGTTTTTAAGGTCAACTTCAAGAAGAACACCGTTCTCCTTGATTGTAATCACTTCGTTCCGAACTTCTCCTTCCCAGCAGCAACGGAGCGAAAGCCCCTCTTTCTCGCGGCTTGGAGCGTCGCTTTTCTCATAGACACCGTAAGGCTTAACAACTTTCCTAAGCGCGTGGGAAATCTCTTTCTTGAAGACTTCGCAGCTCAAAGTTGAAAACTGGCAGACGAGATAGACATTTCCGTCAACATCGCAGTAATGCTCAACGATAAGCCCCGGAATAAAGTCCGCCTCGCCGTAAATCAGGCGGAACGAATCGCTTTTCTCAAAATTAAGCAGGCGCAAGTCATATGCGTTCTGGATTTTTCTTAGATAATAAGACTGGGAATCCGCCATAATCTGATCAGCATGCTCGCTTCCAATCAGGCGGACTGTAATCTTCGATTTCTTGTTGATTACGCCAGTTCCCAAAAATCCGCCGGCATTCGCAAAAACCTCGACAACAGAGCCATCTTCCACTTCCGCTTCAGCAAGCGGAGTCTGCTTGACTTCATTTTCTTCATCCTGATATTTTACATGGGAAATCTCGTTGTCAAAAATCCACGGAAATCCCTGCTTTATTTCAAGATCTTCTTTTGGCTTCAAAAATACGCGTGCAAACATAAAATTTTCCTAACAAACACGGACAGCCACGAACATTTCCGCGCAAATCTGTGTTTTTTCTAATTAAAATCCGTAGTCAGGCTTCTCTTTTTTCTCGACAGGAGGCTGGAAAACTTGACTCATAACCTCCATTGCCTTTGTTACAGGAATAAAGGTTATTCCATTTTTCACATGGTCAGGGATTTCGTCAAGGTCTCTTACATTCGCCTTCGGAATAAAGATTGTCTTGATTCCATTACGCTTAGCCGCCACAGTTTTTTCGCGGAGTCCGCCAATCGGCATTACAGAGCCGGTCAAGTCAAGCTCGCCAGTCATCGCGACATGAGGCTTCACGCATCTTCCTGTCAAAAGCGACATAAGCGTTGTGGCCATGGTGATTCCCGCGCTAGGACCGTCTTTCGGAGTCGCGCCTTCTGGAATGTGAAGATGAATCGTGTTGTGCTCAAACCAGCTTGGACTTTTGATTTTATGCTCGATTGCATACTGCTTAACCCAGTTCATCGCAATCTGCGCAGATTCCTTCATAACGTCTCCGAGCTGGCCTGTAAGCTGCAAGCCGCCCTTTTCGCTCTGGAAAGCGATTGACTCAATCAAAAGAGTGTCGCCGCCCATGCTCGTCCATGCAAGACCGATGCAAGTTCCCGGAACATCAGCTTTTTTCTGCTCGCTCTCGTCAAAAATAGGCTTTCCAAGATATTTCGGAAGGTCATCAGCTGTAATCTCGTATTTCTGCTGCTTAACTTCCTTTATCTCGTCTTTTGTAACCTGCTTCTCGACTTTTTCAAGTTTTTTCGCGTCAGCAGGAATTCCAGCAAGAAGACTTGTTATAAGCTTCCTGTGAATCTTATCGATGCATTTCTCATAATTTCTAACTCCAGCCTCGCGCGCATATTCTTCAGCGATTCTAAGAAGAGCTTCTTTTGTGTATTTTACCTGAGTTTTTCCAAGCCCGTTCTTCACGAGATTTTTCGGAATAAGATATTTTCTCGCAATCTCAAGTTTTTCCTGGTCGATATAGCCCGAAAGCTGGATAATCTCGGCGCGGTCAAGCAGCGGAAGAGGAATTGCGTCAAGAGAATTCGCGGTTAAAATAAAGAACACATTGCTCACGTCAAACGGCAAGTCAAGATAGTTGTCGCGGAAATTCACGTTCTGCTCAGGGTCAAGCACCTCGAGCAAAGCAGAAGCCGGGTCGCCGCCAGAATAGCTTGCGCCCATCTTGTCAACTTCGTCAATCAGGAAAACAGGAGATTTAGTCTTTGTGATTTTTAGACCCTGCAAGATTTTTCCAGGCATCGCACCGACGTAAGTTCTTCTATGCCCCTTGATTTCAGCCTCATCGCGCACGCCGCCTACAGAAAAGCGGTAAAAAGGCTTGTTCATAGCTTCTGCAATCGAATGTCCGATAGAAGTTTTTCCGACTCCAGGAGGTCCCACAAGAATCATTATCGAGCCTTTGTTGTCGTTCTTCATTTTTCTGACAGAAAGATACTCCATAATGCGCTTTTTCACATCGTCAAGACCGTAATGGTCGCGCTCAAGAATCTTATAGGCATGAACCAAATCGTAGTTTTCAGCGCAATCGTCGTTCCACGGAAGAGAGCAGACAAGCTCCAGATAATTCCGCGAGACAAAATACTCAGGCGAGCTCGGATCCATCAGCTTGAATTTTTCAAGCTCATTCTCAACAGAATCCTTGATTTCGCCCTCAAACTCAAAGTCAGCGATTCTCGCCCTGAATTTCTGATAGTCAGAGCCGTCCTCGCCAACGCCAAGCTCGTCCTGAATCATCTTCATCTCTTCGCGCAGGAAATATTCACGCTGGTTTTTCTCGAAATTCTCGTTCAGCTCGTTTTGAATTTTCTTTTGGATACGAAGCAAATCCTGATCTTTTTTGATGTAGACAAGAACCTGCTCCATTCTTGCCCTTACATTAGTCTCCTCAAGGACTTTCTGCTGGTCAGACTTTTCAATGCTCAACACCGACGCGACAAAATCCGCGATTTTTCCCGGATTGTCGATATTCACCATATTAAGGCGCATTTCCTCGGAAAAAAGCGGATTGTTCTCAGAGATTTCCTTCATCTCGCTGATTAAAGCGCGTGTCAAAGCCTTCACTTCAAAAGTGTCGTATTCCTCATCGTCAAGATACTGGACAGCGGCGATAATCGGATTCACAGAAGACAACGTCCTGCGGATTTTAAAACGCTTTATCGTGGAGATGAAAATGTTGAGTCCGCCGTCAGGAAGATTTATTTTCTTGATGATTCTTGCGGCAGTTCCGACTGTGTACAAATCCTTTATTGTCGGAATTTCGCTCTCAGGCTTTTTCGCCTCGCTTTCATTCTCATCTTTCAAAAGAACGATTCCGACAAATCCGTCGCCCCCATATGCCTGCTCAACAGCCTTGATATCTTCGGCGGCAGTAACCATAATCGGTGTGAAAATTCCCGGAAACATAGGATGTCCGGCAACAGGAAGCAAGACTAGCTTCGGCGGAAGCATATCTTCAATAGGAACAATCGAAGCGTCGGCTCCAAGCGATTTCAATGAAAAAGTTTTCCGCTTGCTGTTTCCGCCAGAATCTGAGACTTCCTCAACCTTGTCGATTACAGGCGCGTTTGATTCCGGTGCGTCTATGCCGTCTTTCTTTTCATCAGAATTTTTAGAATTAGAAGCTGGCTCAGCCGAGCTTTCTTTTTCAGAAGATTTCTCGTCTTTCACAGAATCAGTTTTTTCAGAATTTGAATCTGCTGAATTTGATTTTTTTGAATCCGATTTTTCTAAATCAGAATCTTTTGACTTCTGCTCCAAATTTTCAACAGTCTCTTCATATATCTTAATTTTTTCGTCGTTGTTCTCGTTGTTATTATCACTCATAATTTTAAATATAATGTTCCAAAGACAATTTCGGCAAGTTTTATTTGGACTGCTTCAGCCTTGCGATGACCAAAACCGAATCCTGATACCAGTCAACAATCATAGAAAATTCCTGACGAAGATAGCCGTCAGCGTCCGCCTGAATTTTCAGGACATTTCCGGATTTTAAGCTGTTTTCAGGCAAAGCCGAAATCGGAACGTATTTTCCTCCATACAAAACAGAAAACCTCGTGCTTTTTGTGATTTCCTTGTCGGAATCAGCATCGTAGGCGCGGACTTGAAGCGAAACCGGCCGCGAGACTCTCTGCAAGTTGTCAAAGCTGATATTCACAGATTCCTTGTTCACTACGAACGACTCCCAAATCAAATACGAGCCGACAAGAACTTTCACGCGGTATTTTCCGTCTCTGAGATACGCCGATTTCGTCGAGAAATATTTGATGTTGTTTCTGTTAAGCACAGCTGTCGTCTTTCCGTCTTTCGTGCGGGAAACGATTCCTGCAGAAGGCTTGAAATCGCGCTGGGAGCCTTTCACTTCAGGCAAGCCGTCTTTTCTCTCGTCAAAAAAGTAAGCCTTTACAGGAACGTCCATTCCGTAAATGTTGTTCTGTATTCCCGCGACTGGCGCAATCAGATTCAAAGTTACCGGACGATACCAGTGGCTGAGCAAAGTCTCGTGGAAAAAGCCCTGCTTCCAGCCGTAGACGCAAAGGCAGACAAGAGCCGCCGCGGAAACAGCCCCGGCAGAAATCTTCGCCGCAAGATGAGACTTTTTCTCGAATTCAGGATTTTTGAACTGATTTTTAGCCGCGATAATCTGGGCAAGGCAGATTCTTATCTGGTGGGTGTCGAATTCGCTCAGATATTTTTTTATGACCTTGATAACGCCGTCAATCGTCTGGTAGCGTTTCTCAGGATTTCCCTTGAGCATCTTTTTTATCATCCGGCAGATTACAG
This sequence comes from Treponema sp. UBA4692, assembly GCA_002404895.1. Classification (GTDB taxonomy): domain Bacteria; phylum Spirochaetota; class Spirochaetia; order Treponematales; family Treponemataceae; genus Treponema_D. The sequence continues at coordinate 44,246 of DHKO01000020.1, forward strand.
GAGGAATTTTCTTGTCGAACTTGCGCGGATTTGTGTATTTTCCCTTGTTTATAAGACGAAGATTGTCCTCGCTGATTTTTCCAGGAAACGGCTTTGTGCCGGTGAGCATTTCATAAAGCATTACGCCCATCGAGTAAATGTCGGCGCGCTGGTCAACAGAGCGGCTGTCAGTAATCTGCTCAGGGCTCATATATGCCGGAGTTCCAAGCGTAACGCCCGACATTGTAACGTCCTCGGCAGTTTTCGTCACAATCTTGTCGGATTTTGTGACAGCAATCTCCTCGATTTTGTCGCTCGCTGCGATTCCAAAGTCCGCAAGCTTAACCTCAGCGCGGCGCGAAATCAGAATGTTTCCGGGCTTTATGTCTCTGTGGACAATTCCTCTGTCGTGCGCAAATTTAAGCGCGTAGCAGGCATCAAGAAAAACAAGGAGAGCAACTTCCGTTCCAAGCGCGCCCTGCTTTTCAAGCATCTGCGAAAGCGAAAGTCCGTCAACAAATTCCTCGACAATGTAATGGCTTGAGCCTTCAACAAAATAGTCAAAAAGATGGACGATATAAGGGCTTTGCATATCAAGAAGAATCTGAGCCTCTCGCTTGAATCTTTCGCGCACCGTCGGATTGTTTCTGATTGTAAGCTTTTTCAAAATCACAAGTCGCTTCAAAGTCGGATGCACAGCCTTGTAAACCGCGCCCATTCCGCCTTTTGCGACAAGCCCCATGATTCTGTATTTTCCGATATATTCAAGAGAAGGCTTCGCGGCGGCAGTTTTCACAGACACTCTCGCCACATTCCGCGAAGATTGAGCTTTTGAAGCAGCAGAAGAAGCCCTAGAACTTGAACGCGGAGCTTCCACATTTCCAGAATCATTTTTCATCACAACTGTCTCGTCAGCCATTTTTTTCTCCTTTATTTTCTATATTTTTCTTTTGAATTTTTGATTTTTTATGCAGCTTATTTTTTATCAGCCGATTTTCTCAACGTTCACAATATCTTCCAGAGGATTGAATTTTCTTTCCGGCGAAACAACCGCAATGTTCTCCTCTTCAGGATTATGAATCTGGATATATCTTCCGTCCTGCCTGAAAGCGTATTTTCCAGCGACCGGCCTGTGTCCGCCAAGCCAGACATAATTTTTCGCTTTTTTTCTTCCGACAAGATTCCGGATTGTCTTTCCAACGCTGTTTTCATCGGCTTTTCCGTTCGCAGTCCAAGTGAGACCAAATACAACCGAGCTTTCTTTTTCGTGGTAGTTTATGATTTCTTTCCGCGTGTAGACCTGAGCAGGCTCGGCATGGGAGACGATGCAGCTGTCAAACACAGCGCAGACAGGAAGCGACTTTTCAAAGCAGCTGATTTCATGGAGAATCAGGTCGTCGTAATAGCTTTGCAGGAAGTCAGCGACCATGTTTCCCTCGTCGCAAAATTTCCTGAACGGAACATTGCCGTAAGGCTTCACGCTCATCTCGTTCAGAACGTTCTCGTGGTTTCCTTTCAGAATATGGAAATGTCCAGCAAAAGTTGTCTTTAAGACCAAAAGCATTTCCAAAAGCGAAAGATTCTCTTTCATCTCGCTTTTCATAAAACTGTTCACCCGGTTTCCGCCGGAATATTCCTCAAAGGCCGAAATCCACCGCTCGCGTCCGCGCGCCTCAGAATGAAAAATATCGCCCACGCAGCAGACATACAAAAGACCGCGCTCAAGACATTCGAGAACAGAAAGCCCCGCGCATTTTTCAAGCGAACCGCTCAAATTTACGGAACTAATAGAAATTTCCGATGGCGAGCGCAAATCAAGAGATTTTGAATCTGAAAGATTTTTCTGATTTTCCAAATCGGAACACGGAAAACGGTATCTTAAAATATCGATTATAAATTTCTCGCGCCCGTGCAGGTCAGGAACGACAATCACCGGCAGAGATTCACCTTTATTTCCGCAGAGCGTAAAATCAAGAAGACCGCCAGACTTTTTCTGGCTTGAAAGAGGCCGGTAAGACAGACTTTCATTTTCAAGAACAGAAATGCAGCTGTCCAAAAGCGAGAGTAAAGAGCCGTAGGAAACAAGCTCCTCCGACTCATATTGCCTGATAAAACTGAGAATCAAGTCTGACAAACTCTAATCCAGATTTTTTGGCGCAGAGCCTCAAGACATAACGAGAGAAAAAGCTCCCACCGTGATTTTGTCTCCGGGATTGAGCTTGACATACTTGTCGGAAGGAATTCTGTGGCCATTCAGGAAAGTTCCGTTTGTGCTGTTCTCGTCCTTCAAAAAATAAGCGTCGCGGATTTTCTGAATGCTCGCGTGAATCCGGCTAACAAGCTTGTTGTCAATGACAATCGAGCAGTCTGGATTTCGTCCAATCGTCATTTTTGCCACAAGATGAATCTTTTTCTGATTGAAAACGAGATAAGAAACAGGCGCGCCTTCAGCGACACGCTCCAAATGCTGTCCAACCGGACTTTCAGTAATAATTGTCTTGTCATCCATATTTTTGATTATAACCTATGTGCGATTATTTTGCAAAAAAGATTAAAAGGAGAGACTTTTGCTGCCGCATTGCTTATCAAATTTTTTTAATTTTTCCAGCCAACAAGAAATCAAGATTTTCCTTTTTTATTTTTTTTCTCAAAAACAGCGCGCATAAAAAAAACAGGCTTTTCCGCAAAATGAAAAGCCTGTTTTAAAATCATCTAATTTAAGAATGTACCGGCTTTACAATGTAGCCGCCGCCGCATATTACGTCGTCAATGTAAAGAACCGCCGACTGCCCAGGAGCTACGGCGCGCTGCTCATCCTTGAATGTAATCAGGTAAGGCTGTCCTTTGTACGAAGTCTTGTCGTCATCTGCCGGAAAATATTTTTCCACGCTGCACTCGACAGGCTTGCTCGCAAGCCTTATCTTCACGCTCGCGTTGAATTTTTCGCTCGGCTCAACATCGCTCGGCCATGCAAAGTCATCGGCAATAAGTGCTTTTGAATTGAGCGCGCTGTTCGGAGCCAAGACAACGACATTGTTTTTCGCGTCAATCGAATGAACATAGACAGGATAGCTCATCGCAATTCCAAGCCCTTTGCGCTGCCCGACCGTGTAATGCTCAATTCCCTTGTGGCGGCCGAGAACGTGCCCGTCCAAGTCGATTATATCGCCTGGAACAGAAGGCTTGTCCGCAAAAAGCAAATCAAAATATTCCTCGCCGATAAAGTCCTGACTTTCTTTTTTTTCAGCGGCTTTAAGGCCTGCCCGGCGCGCAAGCTCAAAGACCTCAGACTTTTTCATTGAGGCAAGAGGAAAGCGGACTTTTTCAAGAGTCGATGACGGAATTCTGTTCAAAAAATAAGTCTGGTCCTTCGAGACATCAAGCGCAGTCGCAATCATCGCAGGCCGCTTATCGCTTCCAAAAATTCCCTCGTCAGGGCGGACAATCTTCGCGTAATGGCCGGTGCAGAAATAGTCGTACTTGATTCCAAGCTTTTCGATTCCATCAAGGAGCGCGCCGAATTTTATGTAGCGGTTGCATCTTATGCACGGATTCGGAGTGCGCCCGTTTCTGTACTCGGACTTGAAATATTCGAGAACGTTTTTCTTGTATTCATCCTCAACATGGACAACGTGATACTCAATTCCCTGCTCCGCGCAGAATTTCTCGCACGCCGCGATGTCGTCCTTTTCATGCGGACTGTAGCACGCGTCTTTTATTTCGTGCCCTTCTTTTTTAAGCTCGGGAATCGAGTTGTCCCAAAGAGCCATTGTAACGCCGATTACACGGCAGCCCTTCTCCTTGAGCATGAAAGCTATCAAAGTAGAGTCAACGCCGCCAGACATTCCAACAATAACAGTGTCGCCGCTTTTCGGCATTTCTAAAGCTGTGTATTTCATAAGATATTCACCTTCATTTTTGCGTTTATTTGCGTTAGAGATAGCAGCACCGCCGGAGGCGTTCCTGCACGCTTTGCTTAATTTTTTGCCCAAAAAAGCACTGGAATGAGCCGCGCAAGACGGCGAAGTGGTGCAAAATAAAAAGCAGGCACTTTTTAATTTTGCACATAGCCCGGGCCGCTGAAAGCGGCAACGCCCTTGCATTTCTATTTTTTCATCAAATCTGCGAGCGTAACAGTGTCGAGATAGTTTTCAATCAAGCCGTCAAGCTTTGTCCACATCGGAATCGTCCGACACTCATCTTTTCTCGGGCAAGGCTCAGCATTTTTTTCAAGGCACGCGACAGGAGCGAGAGTGCCCTCAGTGAGCCGCAAAATCTCGCCAACTTTGTATTCGTCAGGCTTTCTGTTGAGCCTGTAGCCGCCGCCTTTTCCGTGAACAGCGTCAACAAACGAATTTTTTGAAAGAAGCGTCATTATCGCCTCGATGTATTTCTGTGAAATATTCTGGCGTTCTGCAATCTCTTTGAGCGGGATTCTCTCATTAACGCCGTTTTCCGCCAAGTCAACCATAACTCTTAAAGCGTAACGCCCGCGAGTTGACACAATCATCTTTTTACCCACCAAAAAACTATTTAATTGATGATACCACAAACGATTTCTTAAAACAATCAGATGAAGGGGGAAAGCCTTCCCCTGCGCGTCCACTTCGTTGGCCGCTACCCCTTCTCCTAGGGGCTTCGCCCCTAAAACCCCATAAAAAATGGCTGCCTTTGCAAAGTTCTAAAAACTCCAAAGACAGCCAAATGCAAATCTAAAATTACAAATTTTCTTTTCAGCACAGATTAAACGGGCAAGAAAGATTCCAGCGGATTCTTGATTGCTTTCCGTGCTAATCCTTCAAATCCTTAATTATCCGTGCTGCTTTTTAACTAACCGGCTAAATCCAGACTTTAGTCCTGAAGAGCCTCGTAGCCTTCCTCGCCGGTTCTAACCTTCACAACATTGTCAACATCATAAACAAAAATCTTTCCGTCGCCGATGTGTCCTGTGTAAAGAACTTCTTTCGCGGCCGCAATCACAAGGTCAACTGGAACTTCTGAAACAACGATGTCAACCTTGATTTTCGGAAGCAAGGTGATGTCAATCGGAGTTCCGCGGTACATTTCTGTTTTTCCGTGCTGAACGCCGCAGCCAAGAACGTTTGTAACAGTCATTCCAGTAACGTTGATGTCGTTCATCGCCTGCTTAAGCTCGTTGAACTTGTTCTGCCGTGTGATGATTGTAACAAGATGGAATTTCGCATCCGGATGAGATGTCGCCTTTGCGACAGGAACAGCCTTTTCAACAGAAACTGCCTTTTTGACTCCAAGCGAAACGCCGTTCTCCTTAGCCTCCTCGATTTCCTCGTCAGAATATTCTGTCGCAAATCCCGCATATCCTGAATCAAGGCCGTGCTCAAGCTTGTCAAGACCGACAATCTCCTCTTCCGCTGTAACGCGCAATCCGAAAATTTTCTTGATTGCAAGGAACAAAAGCGTGATTGTAACAACAGTCCAAGCGATTGTGCAGAACATTCCGAGAAGCTGGAGACCGAGACACTCGAATCCGCCGCCGTAGAAAAGTCCTGAAATCTGCTCGCCAGCCTTGTTCGCAAGCGAATATCCTGGAACTGAAGGGCTTGCGAAAAGTCCGACAGCGATTGTTCCCCAGATACCGTTCAAGCAGTGAACCGCAACCGCTCCGACAGGGTCATCAATGTGGATCTTGTTATCCAAAAGCCATACGCCAAACACAACCAGAAGACCAGCAACAATTCCGATTATTGAAGCTCCGAGAGCGTCCGCAACATCGCAAGGCGCAGTGATTGCAACAAGACCTGCCAATGAAGCGTTCAAGCACATTGAAACATCAGGCTTTCCGTATTTAATCCAAGTGAAAATCATGCAGGTTACAGTTGCAACAGCAGGTGCGATTGTTGTGGCAACGAAAATCGAGCCGAGCTGAGCCACAGAAGTCGCAGCCGCGCCGTTGAATCCGTACCAGCCCAACCAAAGAATGAAAACGCCGAGCGCGCCGATTGGAATGTTGTGGCCCGGAAACGCGTGAACCTCAGTCACTTTTCCGCTCTTGTCGCGTGTGAATTTTCCGATACGAGGACCGACCATCGCGGCTCCAATCAGAGCGCAGATTCCGCCGACCATATGAATGCAGTTAGAGCCTGCAAAATCATGGAATCCAATCTGGGCAAGCCAGCCGCCGCCCCAAGTCCAGTGAGCTTCAATAGGATAGATTACGGCTGAAATTACAGCGGAATAAACGCAGTAAGAAAGGAACTTTGTGCGCTCCGCCATCGCGCCAGAAACGATTGTCGCAGTTGTGGCGCAGAAAACAAGGTTGAACACAAACGCAGACCAGTCAAAGTTCGCATAGTTTGTGAAAATCTGCCAGTTAGGCTTTCCAAGCAAGCCGAAAAGCGTGTTCTCGCCCAAGAAAAGACCGAATCCAATCAAGATAAACACCACAGTTCCAATGCAGAAGTCCATAAGGTTCTTCATTATGATGTTTCCAGTGTTCTTTGCGCGTGTAAAGCCAGTTTCAACCATTGCGAATCCGGCCTGCATCCAGAACACGAGAGCCGCTCCCAAAAGGAACCAGACTCCCCACAAGTCGCTCGAGACGCCTTTAATCGCCTCCATCAAAGCAGCTGAATCCATAAATACCTCCAAAAAGTTTCCAAATAAAAAAGGCGCGCGGAAATGAAAGGCTTTTTTTGCCAGTCAAAAATCCGCACGCCTTTGTGCCTTATCAAAAAATCACGTTATGCAATTTTTGATTTTTTGCTTTTGCTGCCGCATTATGCGACATCATTCGTTACAATAAAGTTCAAGAATAAAAATCTGGGCGTTTCCGCTTCGCGGCCGGGCTTTTCAGGGTTCCGCTCTCGCTGCATTGCTTCGCTCGCTTTGCCGTTCGGCACGCTCGCTCCGCAACGGCTAACGCCGCCCTTCCAATCCCTAACGCTTTCGCTTTCAATCCGCCGCAAAACTCTCCCGCAACAGCTAACGATTTTTACACTCTAAAAAGCAAGTCCTCGTAGCTCGGGAACGGCTTGTATTCCTCGCCCAAAAGCGGCTCGATTTTGTCAGCCACTTCTCGCGCAGCTTCCATCGCAGGCTTTACGCTGTCAGCATAAGCCTTTGCAACTGCAAGAGCATCGCCTGCGCCTGCCGCCACTTCGTGAGCTTTTACAAGAGCGTCAGCCTTTTCAGAAAGAGCGTCCACAAGAGCGTCAAGCTCGGAAAGAACCTTTGTCTCCGCCGCAGCCTTTGCGCCTGGAACAACCGATTTAAGTTCACTTACAGTCTTTGAGACTGCCGAAATGTATTTGTAAGCCGCTGGAAGAATATCCTTTGAAATCATCTCGAGCATTGTGTTCACTTCGATATTCAAAATCTGCGCATATTTTTCAAGTTTAATCTCGTAGTGGCTTTCCATCTCGTCTTTTGTGTAAACGCCCATCTCAGTAAAGAGCTTAACGTTTTTCTCGTCGAGATAATGCTCAACCGCGTCAGGAGTTGTCTTTAATTCAAGAAGACCGCGCTTTTTAGCCTCGGCTTTCCAAGACTCGTCGTAGCCGTTTCCGTTGAAAACGATTTTCCAGTGGGCTTTAACCTCGCGGACAATCAAAGTGTTCAAGGCTTTCTCAAAGTCAGCCGCGCCTTCAAGCTCGTCTGCAAAAGTCTTCAAAACGCTTGCGACAATCGCGTCCAAAGTTGTGTTAGGACCAGCGATTGAAAGGCTTGAGCCGACCGAGCGGAACTCAAATTTGTTTCCTGTGAACGCGAACGGAGAAGTTCTGTTGCGGTCTGTGGAATCCTTTGGAATCGGAGGAAGAACGTCAACTCCGATTGTCATCTTGTCGCTCTTGTCTGAAGTGTAAGCTTTTCCGTCTTTCAAGGCCTCAAGAACTTTATACAATTCGTCTCCAAGATAAACGGAGATGATTGCCGGCGGCGCCTCGTTCGCTCCAAGACGGTGGTCGTTTCCAGCCGAAGCAACGGAGATTCTAAGCAAGTCCTGATTCTCGTCAACTGCCTTCAAGATTGCAGTCAGGAA
>DHKO01000020.1:52334-76102 GCA_002404895.1 Treponema sp. UBA4692
GTTGACATTGACCAGTTGTTGTGCTTTCCAGAGCCGTTAAGACCCGCAAACGGCTTTTCGTGAAGAAGACATTCAAGACCGTGGCGCTTTGCGACTTTCTTCATAACTTCCATTGTGAGCTGGTTCTGGTCAACAGAAAGGTTTGTTGTCGAGAAAATCGGAGCCATCTCGTGCTGAGCCGGAGCAACCTCGTTATGCTCTGTCTTTGAAAGAACGCCGTACTTCCACAAAGTGTCGTTCAAGTCTTCCATATATTCAACGATTCTAGGATTAAGAGCCGCAAAATACTGGTCGTCCATTTCCTGTCCTTTTGAAGGCTTAGCTCCAAAAAGAGTGCGGCCAGTCATGCGCAAGTCCTTGCGTTCTGAATAGAGCTTGTGGTCAACAATAAAATATTCCTGCTCAGGGCCTACAGTTGTTGCAACGTGGCTAACGTTCTTTCCGAAAAGCTTGAGAATTCTCTTTGCCTGTTTGTCCAAAGCCTCCATTGAGCGCAAGAGCGGAGTTTTCTTGTCCAAAGCCTCGCCTGTGTAAGAGCAGAAAGCAGTCGGAATACAAAGCGTGTGCTCCTTGATAAAAGGATAAGAAGTCGGATCCCAGACTGTGTATCCGCGCGCCTCGAAAGTAGCCCGGTGTCCTCCGCTCGGGAAAGATGACGCGTCAGGCTCGCCTTTTACAAGTTCTTTTCCGGAGAAAGACATGATTACTGTTCCGTCGTCCTGCGGATTTATGAAAGAGTCGTGCTTTTCCGCAGTGATTCCTGTCAAAGGCTGAAACCAATGAGTGTAATGTGTCGCGCCTTTTTCAATCGCCCATTCCTTCATCGCGTGAGCCACAACATTTGCAACATCAAGCGGAAGCGGCGCGCCGTCATCAAGAGTTTTCTTGAGAGCCTTGAAAGTCTCTTTCGGCAGGCGGTCTTTCATTGTCTTCTGGTTGAAAACCAGGCTGCCAAAAACTTCAGGTACATTTGCTGTCATTTTCCCAACCTCCTTTGAGGAAAACAAAAAGACGCCGAACCGCATATAAAAACGGAAATTTCCGTTATGCAACCCGACGTCTTTGTCTAAATTATTTTCTAAAATGTTTAAAACAGAAAAGGTCGCAAGAATTCCATTCCTGCGACCTCATTGCCGTTTGATGTTTATGTTATATCTTTTTTATCGAAAACCGTCAATCAGCTTTAATCCGAATTTTAGAAAAAAATTACACTTTTGTATTATTTTTCTGATTCTGAGCCTTTTTCTTCTTGAAAATATCGTAAATTTGAGTAATTAAAATCGCGGAAAACATAAGAGCGCAGCCTGAAATCTCGCGCGCGGAAAGTTTCTCATGAAGAATCACTGCCGCTGACAAAACCGCAAAAACGCTTTCCATGCACATCGCAAGAGGCCCGACCGCAGGATCGCAAAGACGCTGGCCGAAAATCTGCAAAGTATAGGCGACTCCGCAGCTCATCACGCCGGAATAAAAAATCGGAATGGCGGCAGATTTTATCGAGCTTATTTTCGGAGACTCGAAAATCAACATCAAAATCAAAGAGACAAATCCTGAGACGAAAAACTGCACGCAGGAAAGCTTCACGCCGTCGCATTTTGGAGCGAAATTGTCAATGCAAAGAATATGAGCCGTGAAGAAAAACGCGCAGACAAAAGCCTGAATGTCGCCCTTGTTCAGATTTGAAAAGCCAGAGCCTTTTGCAAAGCTGATAAAATAAAGCCCCAGAAAGCCTAGAAAAATGCTGAGCCAGGACACAGACGAGATTTTTTTTCTAAAGATGACAAGAGAAGCAAGCGGAACCAAGAACATATAAGTCGCCGTGATAAAAGCGATTTTTCCCGCCGTGGAATGATAGAACGCAAACTGCTGAAAATTCGCGCCGCCGCACAATACACAGCCTTGAATCACGCCGTAAAAAAGAGAATTTTTGTTTTTTCTTTTTATTTCAAGAAGTTTCTCGTCAGATTTTCTGGCTTCCAAAGGAAGAGAAAGCCTGTATTTTCGCTCAGACAGGAAAGTAAAAAAAACGATAGGGAGCAGGCTGATTCCGCCAAGAACCGTCCTTACTCCCTGAAATGTGAACGCATCGATTTTTTCCGCGCCGTCGCTTTGCGCAACAAAAGAAGTTCCCCAGATAAAAGCGGTCAAAAGCAGGAGAAACAGGCCTTTCAAAGATGTTTGATTTTTCTGCATGCAGACAATAATATTGAAAAACGAATTTTCCTGCTATATTGAAACAAATTCCGCAAACAAAACCACAGTCACTCAGAACAAACGTGCGTAATTCTGAAAAAAAACGCAATTTCAGACTGGAACTTTCTCACCCGACAACGGCTTTTATCTTCACTTCCGGAGAATTGTTTTTCGCCTTAACATTAAGACCGTCAAGAATTCCGTTCTCATCGCATGAAAGAAGAACTTTTCCATTGTTGTTCCTGTTTTCCACTTCAATTATGAACTTTGTTCCGTTGAACTTCCGCGTGATTTCAGCCTTTTTGATATGGCTCGGCAATCGCGGCTCAATGTGAAGCCCTTCATATTCAGGACGCACTCCGCAGATATATCTTGAAAGCGCGACAAAATTCCATGCGGCGGTTCCTGTAAGCCAGCTGTTTTTCGCCTGCCCGAAATTTCTCGCCTCTTTTCCAGCAATCATCTGGGAATAGACGTAAGGCTCAGTTTTGTGAATCTCGCTGAATTCCTCAACATAGCTCGGGGCGATTTTTTTGTAATGCTCAAAAGCGTCGTCAGCCCTGCCGTTCAAAGTCTCGCCGATAATCACCCACGGATTGTTGTGGCAGAAAATTCCGCCGTTCTCCTTGTATCCAGGCGGATAAGACGAGACTTCGCCAAGCTCCACGTGATAATCTTTGTATGCCGGAGACAAAATCACGATTCCATATTTTGTGTCCAGATATTTTTTTACGCTGTCGAGAGATTTTTCAGGAAAGCCTTTCTCTGAGCCGATTCTCGCCATCGAGCCGAATCCTTGTGTCTCAATGAAGATTTTTCCGTCATCACATTCCTTCGAGCCGACTTTTTTTCCAGAATCATCATAAGCGCGCAAGAACCATTCGCCGTCCCAGCCAGCCGTGCAGATTTTCTCCTCCATTTTTTTTGATTCAGCTTCCGCAAATTCGGCTTCTTTTTCATCTTCCATAAGACGGCACATCGAAGCGTAATCTGGAGCGACAAAAACAAACATTTCGGCAATCATGACAGACTCGGCGTTTTTTCCGTCCTTGTTAGTGCAGGTCTGGAAGGAATCATTCGGATTTGTTGAAAAGCAGTTGAGATTAAGGCAGTCGTTCCAGTCTGCGCGGCCGATTAAAGGAAGCGAGTGCGGTCCCAAATGGCTTGTGATATATCTGAAAGAACGCCTCAAATGCTCAAAAAGAGTCGCCGTGTTTTTCTCGTCGTTGTCAAAAGGAACTTGCGTTTTCAAGAAGTCCGCATCGCCGGTCTCCTTGATGTAATTTGAGACTCCGAGAATAAGCCAGAGCGGATCGTCATTGAAATTCGAGCCGACATCGGCATTTCCGCGCTTTGTAAGCGGCTGAAACTGATGATACGCGCTTCCGTCCTCAAACTGAGTCGCCGCAACATCAAAAAGCCGGCCGCGAAGCCGTTCTTTAGGCAGACTATGCACAACGCCGAGCATATCCTGGCTTGTATCCCTGAATCCGATTCCGCGCCCGATTCCGCTTTCAAAATAAGAAGCCGAGCGCGCAAAATTGTATGTTACAACACACTGATACTGGTTCCACAAAGCCATTCTGTCAAGTTTCTCGTCTCCAGTTTTCAAAGTGAATTTTGACAGAATCTCGCTCCAGCTTTTCTTCAATTCATCAAAAGCCGCAAGAACTTTTTCCTTTGAATCAAATTTTTCCTGAATTTCCAGCGCTTTTTTCTTGTTCACAGGATGGCTCGCGCAGTTTGTGCGCAGAAGATTTTTTTCCGCGTCTTTAGAAAAGTCGAATTTTTCATTTTCAGCATTTTCAACATAGCCGAGCAAAAAGACAAAAGTCCTCTCCTCGCCGGCTTCAAGCTCAAATTCGATTCTATGGCTTGCAACAGGAGACCAGCCGTCAGCCACAGAATTTTTTGATTTTCCGTTTTTTACAGACTCTGGATTATCAAGCCCATTGTAAAGCCCCAAGAAAGACTCTCGGTCAGTGTCGAATCCCTGAATTGCAGAATTCACTGAATAAAAAGCGTAATGATTTCTTCTTTCTCTGTATTCAGTGCGGTGATAAATGCAGCTTCCTTGAATTTCAACCTCGCCTGTCGAAAAGTTGCGCTGAAAATTTGTCGCGTCGTCCTGAGCATTGTACAAGCACCATTCCACAAACGACACAAGCGAGATTTTCTTCGCCTTCTCAGAATCATTTTTAAGAGTGAGCATCTGGATTTCAACATTCTCGCTGTCAGGAACAAAAAAAAGCAGGTCAGACTTCAAGCTGTTTTTTGAGGACAAAAATCTCGTGTAGCCAAATCCGTGATGACATTCATAAAAGTCAAGCTCCGTCTGACACGGCTGCCAAGCTGGATTCCAAACTGTTTCGCCGTCGGTTATGTAAAAATAGCGTCCGTTTGAATCGAGCGGAACATTGTTGTAGCGGTAGCGTGTAAGCCGCCGCAATCTTGCGTCCTTGTAGAACGCGTAGCCTCCGGCAGTATTAGATATAATAGAAAAGAAATCGTTTTTTCCAAGATAGTTAATCCACGGATAAGGAGTCCGAGGAGTTGTAATCACGTATTCTTTGTTTTTGTCGTCAAAATATCCAAATTTCATAAAATCTCCAAAAACGCAAAAAGCGTCCTAAAATCTGTTCTGAAAAATCATTAAATTGAAAAATCAGATTTGCAAAGTTTTCAGCAAGAATCTCTTGCCAAAAATCAGTCTTTGACGCCGCCCATCGTAACTCCGCTGATGATGAACCTTGAGAAAATCAGATAGATTACAAGAAGCGGAATTATCGCGATAAAGACAAGCATATAAACCTGCGCAAGGTCGAATTTCATAAAGTCCGCGCTTCTAAGCTGCGCAATAAGAATCGGAATAGTCTTGTTGTTCTTTGATGAAAGAATCAGAGCCGGCAAAAAGTAGTTGTTCCAGGACGAGACAAACGTGAAAATCGCCTCGACCGCGACTGCGGGCTTAATCATCGGAAGAACAATCAGGTTGAAAGTCATAAACTCGTTAGAGCCGTCAATTCGCGAAGCCTCAACAATCGAAGCAGGCAGTGAAGAGCGCAGATACTGAATCATAAAGAAAAACACGACAGGAGACGCAATCGAAGGCAAAATCAGCGGCAAAAGATTATTCATCAGATGCATTTTTGTGATAAGCTGGACAAATCCCAACGCCGTAACCGGAGCCGGAATCATCATCACAGCCATAATGACCTTGAACGCAAAATCTCTTCCCTTGAATCTGTAGGCGAAAATTCCGTAGGCCGTCATCGCGGAAAAATAAGTCGCAAGGAAAGCCGAAGCGAACGAGACAAAAACGCTGTTGAAAAGCGCGCGCAAAACCGGAATATTAGAATTTGAAAAAAGATTCTTCAGATTCGTGAAAAAATTCGTTCCTGGAAGAACCGAGAATCCTGCGACAAGCTCGGAATGCATTCTCGTTGAATTCACAATCAGAATCAAAAACGGAACAAGCGAGACTGCGGCAAGAAAAATCAAAAAGACATATGAAAAAATCCGTTTTATAAAAAGTGAAATCTTGTAGCTTTTCATAAATTTCTCCTAAAAGTTCAATGGCAAAAATAAAAGCGCGAAACGGTTTGCTTTTATCTTATTTGCTGAAATTTTCTTTCATCGTGAATTTGTAGACAAAGCCGCTGAAAAATGCCGTAACCGCAAAAATCAAGACAGAAACCGCTCCCGCCATTCCATAATTCTTGCTGAAAAGATGCTTGTTCAGATACATAATCAAAGTCATTGAAGTTCTGTCAGGCTGGCCGTAGCCGTTCGTCAAAACCTGCGGAACATCGAACATTTGGATTCCGCCGATAAGGCTCGTAATCAGAACATAAACAAAAATCGGCTTGAGCTGCGGAAGCGTAATCTTGAAAAACATTGTCAAAGACCCGGCCCCGTCAATTCTCGCCGCCTCAAAAACGCTCTCGTTTATCCCCATAATTCCGGACATCAGCAAGAGAGTCGTGTTTCCGTACCACATCAAAAGATTCATCAAAGCGACAAGACCACGCACAGAATTCTTGTTGAACAAAAAACGGTAAGGCTCGGCGTGTCCCATTCCAAGCAAAATGCTGTTTACAGGGCCGGAGTCGGCAAAAAGCATAAAAAACAGCATTGCGAACGCCGAAGCCATAATCAGATTCGGCATATAAATTACAGTCTTGAAAAACTGCCTGCATTTTAGCTTAAGCTCATTGTCAGTGAACAAGACCGAAAGAACGAGCGAAAAGACAATCTGAGGAACAAATCCCAAAATCCACATTACAAAAGTGTTCCATGCATATTTCGGAAGCTCGCTTTCAAAAAAAACAGAATAATAATTTTTAAGGCCGACAAAATTCGGTCCGATTTGCTTTAATCCGTCGCGGTAAGTCTCAAAAAAACTGTTTCCAATCGTCGTGATTAAAGGAATCAAAGAAAAAACAAGAAAGGCGATAAAAAACGGAGCAATAAAAATATATCCCCAGTAATCGTATTTAACAGTCTTGTGCCTTTTGGTTCTAGATTTTTTTTCCATTTTTTCGCCCCTCTTCTAACAAAGATTATTTCCGCAGATTCAAAAATCCTTGACTTTCAAATCATAAATGACAAAAATCGCTGTAAGTTTTATCGCAAGCGATTTGAGCTTCAGAAGATTTCAAACCGCCTGCGATTTCCGATTTTTCTGATTGAATTCAGACTTCAAAGCTGCGGAATTTCGTTTTTATTTTCTGCAGTTTTCTGATTTTATCTCGACAAGTTCGGATAAAGCTCCAGAGCCGCCGTGTAGAAATTCTCCCAAGCCTTGTCCTCAGAGACAAAGCCGTTGAAATAATCAGCGAACGCTTTCTGCAGGTTCTCTGTGATTCCCTGATCATACGCAGTCATATTGTCCTTGCTAATGCTCTTCGCAGAATCCAAGAAAAGCGAGATATGATTCTGGCCGCCGAGAAACTCGTTCTTGTAGTCGCTGGCAGCAACGATTGCCATAGCATCCTCGTTGTTCACAAAGTCGCCTTTTTCAAGCGCAATCTGAATCATATTGTCTTTGCTGCAAGTAAGCGCGAACATAACATCGCGGATAAGCTTCACATTGTCAGAGCCTTTCGCGCCGCAAATCCAAGTTCCGCCCCAGCAGAATCCCTGCGGTCCCTTGCAGAATCCCCAGTCTCCATAGCTTCCGTTTCCAGCTTTCGCAGGAGAATCCTTGCTTTCGAGAGTGGCAGGAGCAAGACAGAAATCGATGAACCAAGCAGGCCCGAAATATCCGAACACTTTTCCGTCCTTGCTTGCGCCCTGAAAACTTTCGGCAGACCACAAATTCGCCTTGTTGTTATACCCTTTGTCTGTGTAAAGCTTTGTCTGGGAAATCCAGCGTTTCACCTGCGGATCAATATTGATTTTTCCGTCAACAACAAAAGGAGACTTCGCGTTGTCTGTGAAAACCCTAAAGTCGTCATCAAATCCTGAAAGCATGAAATATCCTTTTTCTTTAGCCTTGGCAGCAACACCGTCAAACAAATCCCAGTTGTCAAGAGCCTTCTGAACTTCCGCCGGGTCATCAGTTCCGAGAACAGCCTTTGCAATCGAGCGTCTGTAGATAAATCCGCCAGGGCAAGCCTGCCAAGAAACGCCGCGCAGAACGCCTTCAGAATCAGTCATAACATCTTTCGTGTACTTGTACTGCTTTGACAAATCCTCATCCGTAAGCCCGATTTCGTCCTTTACATCGAGAACCATTCCAGAATCAATATATTTCTTCGCGTAATCCGCCTCCACAAGGAAAATATCGACCCGCTCATCCGCCGGAAGATTTTCCTGCTGCAAAAGAAGCTCGTCGAGCTTGTTCTGATAAGCATTGTCAAGATTCGGAGTGAGAAGCCAGTTGACTTTCACATCAGACGGCAGAAGATTTTTCTGCTCAAAATAATTCTTGAACCTGTCCTGAAATTCCTCGTTCCAGACCGCAATATTCAAGACCTTGCCCTCTTTCTCTGCATTTTGAGAGGAAGCCGAGCCAGATTTTTTGCTGCAAGACGAAAGCGCGAAAAGCGAGACAATCGACAATCCGACCGCAGTTTTGATAAGTTTTTTCATAGAAAATCTCCTTTTTTATTTGTAAAATCAGCAAGATGCAAAGCACGAAGCGGAAAAAAAACGCACCGCACTTTACGAAAACGTTGTAGTTACAATTAAATTATCATACGTCTTATTTAATTTGTCAAAATTTATTTTTGATGATTGGAAAGAGAAAAACTTAGTTCTCAAGAGGCAGGAAAATGGAGAATTTTTTTTATGAGAATTGATGAAAAAAGTGTGAATAGACTGACAGAAAAAAATGAGCCTTCTGAAGTTAGGAATAAACTTCAGAAGGCTCACTTCAGAGCGCCAATTCTATGAAAAAAAAATCAAACAAATTCTTCAGCCAGTTTTTCAAGCTGGCTCTCAACAGCGGCATTTACGGAAATTTTTATTGTGACTTTATCTTCCAGAATTTCTATTTCTTTTAACGGCTCAAACATTTTTGCCATAGCTTTTGCTGCAAGCGGCACCCAGGAACAATTTTCGATAAAAGCAACTGTTCTGTTTTGAAAGTTCCGCTCCGCAAGGTGGGAAATAAATTCGCGCATTTTAGGAAAAACTTCTCCATTGTAAGTTGTCGAAGCCAAAACAAGTTTTTTATAGCGGAAAGCGTCGGCAACACATTCAAAAATATCATTTCGCGCAAGGTCTTTAATCAAGACATTCTTGCAGCCTTTTTCTTTTAAAATTTCTGCAAGTCTTTCTGCCGCCTGCTTTGTATTTCCGTAAACAGACGTGTAAACGATGAAAATTCCGTCTGTTTCCGCTTCGTATTTTGACCATGTATCATAATACTTAATATATTTCTCCAGATTTGAATCAAGAACAGGTCCGTGCAAAGGGCAAATTTTTTGGATTTCAAGATTTGCCGCCTTTTTAAGAACTGCCTGGACATTCGCGCCAAATTTTCCGACTATTCCAAAATAATAGCGCCTGGCTTCATCCGTCCAGTCAAGAGAAGAATCCAAAGCTCCGAATTTTCCAAATCCATCTGCGCTAAAGAGAATTTTTTCCGTGCTTTCGTAAGTGAACATAACTTCCGGCCAATGCACATTCGGAGCGGCAATAAAATTCAAGACATGCTTTCCAAGCTCAACTTTGGAGCCTTCCGAAACTACAATCTGCCGTTCAGAAAAATCCGTGCCGAACATATTTTTCATCATCGAGAACGCCATTTTTGAAGAAACAATTTTTGAATCCGGATATTTTTTCATAAAAGCGGCAATGTTCGCAGAATGATCCATTTCCATGTGCTGCACAACCAAAAAATCCGGCTTTTTGCCAGCCAACGCGTTTTCGATATTCTTAAGCCATTCTTCTCCAAAATTTCTGTCAACGCTGTCCATAACAGCAATTTTTTCATCAAGGATAAGATAGGAATTATAAGACATTCCCTCAGGAACAGGAAACTGTCCTTCAAACAAATCGATTTTGTGGTCATTAACACCAACAAACTTAACCGAATCCGAAATTTTCATATCTTTCATGGCACTGCCTCCTATAAAAAACGTGTCAAAACTTTAGAGCAAAACTTCGCTTATAACCTTCCCCGACAATTTTTTTACAGTATCTTTGCTAGCATCAATATCTGTTCCGATTTTCTGGCCAGTTTTAGCGGCAATACTGCAAAAATCATTTTTAAAATCTTCCAGATGAACCGTGTCTGTCAATTGCAGCAAAAGCGAAATAAAAAACATAACAATATAAAGAGCGCCGTAAATTCCCATCGCCTCGCTTATTTCCGTTATATGCGAAATTCCAATAATTACTAAAATAATCCACAAAAATCCGGAAATCGACCTTGCCCCGATCCAAGAAAGAAGAATTATGAGCAAAAGACAAGTCTGGCTGTTTATGTTCAAAACCGGCACATTCCAAACCTCGTTCCCGACAAACATCGAACAAAGCCCGGAAATTGCCCAAATATTTACAATCGCCTGCACAACCGAAAAAAACACCTGTTCCGCCGAGTCTTTCTTAAAAAAATTATATCTCAAAAGATAAGAAGCATAAATAAAAACCGCCGCAATCGCAGTCAGCATTGTCGCCTGCACAGAAACATCTTTTTCGATTTTATGCGTAAAAAACCAAAAATAAGTTTTAGAAACTTCGCTTTTAAAAGTAAGAAACGAAATTATAACCGGCACAAGCATCAAAAAAACGCCTGCAATTTCCATCCATCGCTTGCCTTTCTGCGCCGACGACAAATTCTTTCCGAGGAGCTTTTCAAAAAAAGCCGGCTCGCCAAATTTCCTATGCCGGTACGTATCCATCGCAATAAAACCAGTCAAAATCAAAAAAAGAACAATTCCAAAACCAGCCATAAAACACAAAGGCCGCCTCAAATCCTGTATTTGCTTTTGTTTTAGAATATTTTCCTGAACAGTCTTGTCGTAATGAACCAGCCAATCTCGTTCAGTTCGGTTTTGTTTTTTAAACTCAATTACAAGATTTTCCGTTTTTCTTTCTATATAAATGTCGTCCCTCAAAAATAAATCGCCGTTTTCGCTCTTAAAAAGAATTCTGTATTTAACTCCGGTTTTTAACTGCCATTCTTTTTCGCAAGCAATGCTCTTTTCGTCAAATTCTTCGCCGTAAAACTCTGCCCTGCGCTGCATTTTTCTTAACGTTCTTTCGAATTTTGACACTGGCAAAAGATTTACACTCTGCTGAACCGGAGGCTTTTCGCCTTCGATTACAAAAATTGACGTTATTATAGAATTTGTGCCGTTTCTTAAAATCACATCGCTTGCCGCGCTCAAAAAACACAGACTAAAAACAGCAGACCAGCAAAAACAAAAAAATCTTTTCATTCAAACTCCAAAAACCACACATTAAATAATAACCGCGGTTTCAAAAATCATCAAATACAAACTTGCATGAAGTTCGCTCAATGCAAACAATCTATTTAAACAACCTTTTTTTTCTGTTATTCTGATAGTCCAATTAAAAAGAACAGGAGTTTACAATGAACTTTGAAAATACACAGGTCTGGGGTTTTGAACACGCAATCCGCGGAATGAGAAATCCCAAAAACAGCTGGGCAAAATCTGACAGCACTTTTAACGGTATTCAGGCAAATATCGGTTCCGCCGACTTAAAACTTATGCAGACACTCATAAAAAGCGGCTCAGAACATCGAAAATTTTTGCGCCAGATTTTTGTTTCTGTAGATATTACCGCACCAATGTACTGGTGGAGCGAATTTGACACTTACAAAGTTTCGACAGTTGCAAATTCAACAAGCAAAATGCACAAGCTCGCCTCAACGCCAATCACTTTTGACTGTTTTGAACACGATGATTTTATAAACACCGATTGCGGTTCAACCTTCAAAGACGCTCAATCTGCCTGGCAGTCTTTAATTGAAGTTCTCGAATTTCTCAGAAACAAATTCAATGAAACAAAAGAAAAAAAATACTGGAAAGAACTGATCCGCCTTCTTCCGGAAAGCTGGCTTCAAAAACGCACAGTAACAATGAATTACGAAAATCTTCTCGGAATGTGCTCGAACGGACAAAGACGGCACCACAAACTAAATGAATGGTCGGGCGAAGACAATCCCGCCCTTAAGAATTTCATTTCCTGGGCAAAAACACTTCCATACGCGCAGGAACTGCTCTTCCAAAAAACAAGAATGGAAGAACTTGCCGAAGAAAACGTAGGATTAAAATCGGCCTTAAAAAAACTTGAAGCCAATTCTTAACAAAAAAACCGGTTTGAAAAACTTCAAACCGGTTTTTTGCTTTAATTTATTACTCCAGTCACTGCAAGAACAGAAATACTTGTCGAAACTGCCGACAAAATCGTTGTTATTACAGGAGCGTATTGATTAAAATAATACAGTCCGCTGTTTGCTTTTGCGTCTATTGTCATTTCCGGCAAAATAAATTCAGTCTTTTTATGTTTTTTTCCGTTAATGTCGGTTATTGTTACTGCGTCCATTTTATTCTTTTCTTTTATAAATCCACCGGCAAGCCCAACATAGTAATCCCAGGTTCTGTCAGGAATATAAGGATAACGTCCAGGAGAATAAACTGCGCCGGAAACCGTCACAAAGAACTGTTTAAAAGGCACAATAAGGCGGTCATTGTATTTAATTTCAATCTTACTGTAATAAGTTGCATCGTAAAGCATTTTTGAAAGATCAACAGGAATAGTTTCTGATCCACGCAAAATATAAGCGTTTTCCAAATCCGAAACATTCGTAAACATATTTTTATTGTTTCTTACAAAAAACGCATAATCTTCGCCATTGTTAAATCGCATGGCAACTTTTGTAGAAGCGACAAGATTGGTATTGGTATTGGTATTGGTAACCGCGCCTTCAACAAAAAGCACAGGCTTTAAATCTTCAAAAGTAGAAACTGTAACTTCATCATAGCAAATAAGTTTAAAATCGTCTATATAAGACTGTTCGTTCAAATACAATTTTTCACCAGAATCATGCTTTCCTGTAACAGAGCGATAAAGTTCAATTCTCGAAAGATCGGCCAAAGATTCAAAACCATTGCCATAATAATCGATAAGTTTTTTTAAGTTTTCTCCGTCAAGAAGTTCATAAACTCCAGGACGTTCAACAGCCCCATTCAAGGCAACACGGCGACTAATTCTGTTTACGACGATTTTGTCGCCAGGACGCAAATAAGGATTCTGCGATAAATCGCCTTTTCTGTCAGCGAGAAATAAATCATAAGTTTTTTCTTCGCCACTTTCTGAAATAATTTTTATATTTCTTGAAGATGAGTAATCCGTAAAACTTTCTTTTATAAAAGTAGAAAGCCTTGTCAAAGCCCAGGCATTTTTCTGAACAGTCTTAACAACTTCGCCCGTAATTGTCACGCGAAAAGTTGCCGGAGAAGTAAGAACAAACTGAACTCCGCCCATCGGATAGTTTTTCTGAACAATTCCAGTAACCATGTTTTTTAACTGAAGATATGTAAGATTTTTGCAGTCAATTACACCGAGGTTAGCAATGCGGATTTTGTAAGTCGAGTCCACAGGAATTGAATAAGCAACTGAAGTTTCTCCAGCAGCAAAAGACAGGGTATAAACGTCACCGGCAGTTACAGGATACGAACTTTCCGACATTGCAAGCTGTGCGTCAGGAGTGTCATTTGCCTGATGTCCAATTTTCGACTTTGAATCAACAGATGGTATTAACAAATTTTCATCTTGTGCAAAAGCAAAATCAGAAGCCAACAATAAAACTATGATACCAAGTTTTATAAAATTTCGTAAAATTTTCATATTTAAACACTCTCTTTTTTTGTCTTTAAATTAAGTTTTTTCTGAGCCTCAGGATCATTTTTTATGTTCTGCCAGGCATTCAATGCAAAAGCCGCAAAAACCGAAATAAAAAATGCCGCAAAAGTAATGATTATGCAAAGTTTTCCGCGGCTAGGCTTGCTCTTCATATCAGGAATTTCCGGACGCTCAAGAATTTGAAAAACAGGCTGTTCACTTTGCATTTTTACTTTCAAAAGTTCATACTGAGTTTTTAACTGTTCATAAACTTTCTGCTGCGCGCTTAATTCCATTTGAATTCTTGCAGTTTCGATTGAAACATTCGGACCGCCCCAAACAGAAACGCCTTTATTTACAGACGCGCCCAAATTCTGAGCCTCTTTTTCAAGCTTTAAGATTTCTTTGTACGTTGCGTCGATATTTGCTTCAAGATTCTTTTTTTCAATCCGGTTAGAATCAAGTCCAAGTTCATCAAAGCGGTTTTGCATCCAGTCAACGGCAAAATTTACAACATCTCTTGCAAAAACAGGATCAATGTCTGTAAAACCTATTGTAAAAACGCTGCTTTCCTCATCATAAGTAGAAACAAGCGTCTTTTTTAAAGCCTTTCTAGTGCTCGTAACAGGAAATTTTTCAATCTTATAACGCTCAGTCAAATTGAATTTTTTATTAACTGCGTCCAAATATTCATTTGAAGTGCTTAAATAATTTGCAAGCGAGCTGCGGGAAGAGCCGCCGCTGCCAACGCTAACGCCTGCTAAACTTGCAAGCGAGGAAAGAGAGCCGGACAAAGAGCCTGAGCTAGAATCTTCTTTTATGAGCATGTGAGCCTGAGGCGTAAACTGGTTTGGAAGAGGAGATTTTTCTGGCGGCAATTTTAAAGAGATTATAGAAAAAACTACTGCTCCAATTATTGCAAGTCCCGTAACTGCAATAATCATAAATTTATAATGAAGAAGAACTGCAATTAAATCCAAAAGCGAAATTTCATCGTCATTCTGCTCCGCAGTCTGTGAAGCAGTTTCTATATTTTGCGAATTTTCCATTTTGACAGTATAAAAAAATAAATACCTTAATTCAATACACTGTTGCAATATGAATAATCATGCTTTCTATCGGTTGTTTTATTGCGGAAGGAATTTTCTCAAGACTGTCAATTATTTTTCGGTTCTTTTTATAAAATTCAATATATTGATTTTTATCTTCTATTTTTTGCAAAAAAGAATTGTCATTCTGTTCCGTTTGAGTTTTTTCTTTTTTTAAAAAGCGCTCCGTTGCCGGACGAATTTCTAAATCTTTTTCGTCAATCAGATATTCGAGAGGAACTTCCAGAACTTTTGCAATTTTTAACGCTGTGTCTACTCTTGGCATACTTTCGCGTTCAATACCAAGACCAATTCCCTGATAAGCAATATTTGCGCGAAAAGCTAATTCTTTGCGGGAAATCCCTTTATATTCTATTTCCCTCTCAACGTTTTGCCAAAAACTCATTGTCGCATTTTACTACTTTAGTAGTTTTTTGAAGTTGATTTTCTACAGATGATACATTAAACTACTACAGTAGTTTTTCTTAAAGAGGGAGCGCAGCCGTGCATTTTTTTAAAACATCTATTGTAACTTCTTTTTTTCTTGCTTTTATTCCTTGCTTTGTTTTTTCACAGGCACAAGTTGCAAATTCAGCCGGGGCTTCAGACTCGGTAAAAGAAGAAAAATCTCTTTTTCAGGCAAATGCGCAGCTTGCCATGTCGAGCGCAGATTATCAGGTTACGGCAGGCGACACTTATGCCCTTGCCTTTTACTCAAACGGAACGTCAGTTTCTTACACAATTACAGTAGATTCATCTTATAAAATCCGAATCGCAAATTTGGGCTCTCTAAACTGTGCGGGACTTTCTTTCTTGCAGCTTAAGCAAAACATCGAAAACCTCGTAATGAAAAACTATCCGCTCAGTGTCGTAACCTTTGTTATGCTCCAGCCAGGCATCTTTAAAGTCGTAATAAAAGGCGAAGTTTCCGCTGTTCACGAAGAAAATGCCTGGGCTTTGACAAGGCTTTCTGCAATTGCCGCCAAAGCAGGACTTACAGAACAATCCTCAACCCGAAACATAAAAATAACAAGCCAAAATGGCAAATCAAAAATCTGTGATTTATTTAAGGCAAGGCGCAACGGCGATTTTTCGCAAGATCCATATTTGCGTCCAGGCGACACAATCGAATTTTTCCGGCGCAACCGCAAAGTTTCAATCTCCGGCGCAGTAGAACGCGAAGGCACTTATGAACTTTTGGCAAACGAAAATCTTAGCGATTTAATCAGTTCCTATGCCCATGGCACAACAAAAACCGCAAATCTCACAAAAATCCGCCTTATCCGCATAAGCGAAGAAGACGAAAAAATACAAAAAATCACATATCTTGCAAAATCAGACATAGACAAAAATTATATTCTCAACGACAAAGATTCTGTCTATATTTCTGATTGGCACGAAGAACAGCCGTTTATCGAATTAAAGGGAATTATAAAAAATCCGCAGACTGGCGAAACCACAAATAACGCTTACAATGCCGCTTCTTACAATACATATAGAACAAAAATTCAATTTTTTGCCGACGAAAACTATTCTTCGTTGATTTACCGAATTCGAGATGCATTTACTGTTTTTTCAGACTTAAAAAATGCATACGTTCAGCGCGAAGACCAGAAAATCGCAATCGAAGCGCAAAAAATACTGGACGACCCTCAGTTTATAAGTCCATATTTAGTTCAAAAAGGCGATGAGCTTGTTATTCCGTACAAGAAGATGTTTGACAGCAATTCATCAGGTCTTGATTTTTAGAATTTATAGCGAAGAAAAAACTGTCCTTCTCTGCGCCACTGCCCTTTCTCTTAAAGTTTTGCCTCAAAGTCTTCCAGAATTTTTTCAGAATTTTCATTTATAGTTTTGGCGATTTTTTCTATTTTAAGCCCAAGAACTTCTGCAATATCTTTGTAAATTCTCTTTATTAAAAAAACCGAACTGTCTGTTCCGCCAAGCCACCTTTCAGAATCAGGATTGTCGGTTTCTGCCAAAATCAAATTCAGCGGAGTTTGCTCCAAAAGTTTTTGAATATGCTTTGAGCGTATAGTTTCGCAGCCAAAAGTCTGCATATAATTTCGACTGACAAATTCCTTATAGATTTCTTCCGGGCCGTCATACCAATGAATAACCGGCTTTGCAAAAGGATATTCTTCCAAAATTCTACAGATTTTTTCTTCGGCGTCCTTTGTATGAATCACGCAATATTTTTTTTCCTGATTGCAGTGTTCAAGAAAAAATCTCAAGACTTCTTCCTGCGCCACAGGCGCCGCTTCTTTGTACCAGCAAAAATCCATTCCGATTTCGCCAATAATATGAGATTCTTTTAAAAATTTCTCGTATTCACAAAGCTTTTCTTTTTCTAAAAGCACTTTTTCCGGATGAATTCCCAAGGTTGCAATTATATTTGCCTTAAAACCCAAGGCTTTGGCTTTTTGAGCAATCTGGCAATTTTTTTTATAAGAATCAAGGTCTACCGAAGCCGCAACAATTGTTCCGCAATAAGAAGGAAGCTGTTCAAAAAGTTCGTTTTGGTTTTTGTATAAATCCAGGTGCGTATGAAAATCAACAAACTGCATAAAATCAATAAAAATAGCATTTTTGGAAATTTTTTTTCAAGTTGATAAAATTTTATTTAGCCCAATCTCCGAGTTTTATAGTTTAATGTCATCAAGAGATTCCCTTGTCAAGCAAGGGAATGACATAAAGCGGACTGTCGTTATCAGGCTTGTCATTTTGTCATTATCATGCTAGCTACCTTGTCATTATCGGGCTTGACCCGACAATCTCTAAAAAAACTACACTAGATTGCCGTGTCAGCACGGAAACAACTCATAGATAACTGTTCTTTTTTAAATTCGAAATCCGGACTATTTATAAAAAAAGCTGGCAGTTTTTAAAACCGCCAGCCTCGTTCTGACCTTATTTATCGGTCATTTTTTGTTAATTTGTAATTTGTTTTTATTTTAAAGGAGCTGGATACTGAACATCGGCAGCGGCTTCTTCAAATGGCCATACTGTTGCCCATTCTCCGTTCTGAATCTGAGCAATAGCAACTGTCGCAGGAATGTTATTGTGATGATGTTTTACACCGTCGATAACTTCATCTCCAAACTTGATTTCGTTATATGGAAGAATGATTTTTGGACCATTTGGGAACTGTCCAACGATATGCATACTTGCGAGAGCGTCGCGAACTTTTGTTCCGTCTGTTGAACCCGCCTGTTCAAATGCTGTTTTCAAAATCCAGATTGCAGTAAATGATTCGGCAGAATGTCCGTTCATATCTACGCCATATTTTGCCTTGAATTTATCATTGATTTCTTTTCCTTTCGGGAAGTCAGCAGAAAATTCAACTACAGAAGCGATTCCGTTTGAAATTCCAGGTGTCGCAGGAATAAATGAAGGATCAGCAAATCCGTTTGCTTTTGCAACAATTACAGGCGGATGAGCGTTCTGTTCTGTAAGTGTTTTTGTAAAGAGAATTGCATCTGCAATGTAAGATTCACAAAGAACTGCATCTGGCTTAGCGTTGCGGATTTTCAAAACTTCAGATGTCAAATCTGTTGTTCCGCCCGAATACTGAACTTCTGCTACAATGTTAAATCCGTATTTTGGAGCGAGAATTCTTGAACAACGGATAAGTTCCTGTCCAATGTTTGAGTTATCTGCAAAAATTGCAATGTTCTTCATAGGAACGCCTTTTTTATCTTCCAAATCTTTGAGGTAAAGATACTGGTCTTCTACATAGTCTGTGTTTGTAGGACACATACGGAAGAAATATTCGAGTCCCTGGCTAGAAAGGTTGTCTACTGTCGAAATTGCAGTAATTTCTGGAATTTTATACTGTTCACAAACCTGAGCCGCAATTGCTGTAATTGTTGACTGGTGGCAACCAAGAATTGCATTAACTTTATCCTGAGTTACAAGGCGTTCAGCAACAGAACGGCCAACTTTTGGGTCACCCTGAGTATCGCCACGGACAATTTCGATTTTGCGTCCATTTACACCGCCCTGAGCGTTAATCATATCAACAGCAAAATCAACACCGCGCATAATATTGTTTCCAATTGCCGCCTTATCTCCAGAAAGCGCGTACATTGCGCCAATTTTGATTGTCTGTGCTTCAGCAGATTTTTTTTCACAACCAACTGTAAACACAGCCGCTGCAATAAGAGCAGCTCCTGTCAAAACTTTTGTAATTTTTTTCATAAAAGAGTCCTCCTTCTTCAACTCGTTTACAATATTCTTATGTTAAAGGTCTTTAACCTTAAATGCCAAGATATGCTTTTTTTACATGCTCATTTTTTTCGAGCTCTTCTGCCGTCTGCTCCAAAACAACATGACCGTTTTCGATTACATAGCCGTAATCAGAAACAGCAAGCGCTTTTGTAATATCCTGCTCGACAAGCAAAATACCGATATTTTTTTCTCTGGCAAGATGAACTGCAATTTCCAGAATATCATCAACAATATTTGGAGCAAGACCAAGCGACGGCTCGTCCAAAATCAAAAGCTTTGGAAGACCGGCCAACGCGCGCGCAACTGCAACCATCTGCTGTTCACCGCCAGAAAGAGTTCCTGTAATCTGCTTGCGGCGTTCCTTCAGTTTTGGAAACGCTTCGTAAACAAATTCTTCAGTTTCGGCAAATTTTGCCTTTGCTTCCTTGCTGTATGCGCCCATTTCCAGATTTTCGTAAACCGTCATTCCGGTAAAAAGCTGCCTTCCTTCCGGAACCTGAATAATTCCCTGATCCAAAATAAAACGGCTAGAACGGTCAGCAAGCTCTTCTCCGTTAAAAATAACAGAACCGCTGCTTGCCTTTACCATTCCGGTAATTGTGCGGACAGTCGTTGTCTTTCCAGCGCCATTTGAACCAAGCACAGCAACAACCTGTCCGTCCTTTACTTCAAGAGAAATGTTCCACAAAACCTGAACTTTGCCGTATCCGGCACAAAGATTATTAACTTTAAGCATAAACTATTTTCCCTTTTTTCCAAGATAAACTTCAATTACATACGGATCATTCATTACCTGCAAAGGCGTACCTTCGGCAATTTTTTCTCCATGGTGCAAAACAATAACTTTTTCGCAAAGATTTACGACAGCTTTCATAATATGCTCAATCAAAAACACAGTTATTCCGCTTTCGTTAATTTTGTGAATCAGCTCAATCGCCTGATCAGTTTCGGCAGGGTTCAAACCGGCCATAACCTCGTCCAAAAAAAGCATTTCCGGTCTTGTTGCCAGGGCACGCGCCATTTCCAGACGTTTTTGGTCTGGAGTTCCCATTTCTCCGGCAATTGCATTGCGCTTTGAATAAAGGCCTGTAAATTCCAAGACTTCTTCCGCAATATCTTTAGCTTCCGCCAAATTTTTTGCCTTGTCTTTTCCAAAAAAAGCGCTCGGCACAATGTTGTCCAAAACAGAAAGCGTCGAAAGAGGCTTCATAATCTGGAAAGTTCTTGCAATTCCCATATCAGTATAGTTAAAAGGCTTGCAATCGGTAATATCCCGCCCTTTGTAAAAAATATGTCCTTCTGACGGCGGATAATATCCGCAAATCATATTAAAAGTTGTTGATTTTCCGGCGCCGTTCGGGCCAATCATTCCAGTAATTTTGCCTTCTTCGATTTCGAGGGAAAGATCATTTACTGCACGAAGACCACGGAAGTTTTTTGAAATATGTTCTACTTTGATAATTGGTGTATCGCTCATTTGCTGCTCCTTAGAAGTGATAAAACGCACAAACGCACTTTTATCACGCTTCCTCCCCTGCTTTTTTTCCAAAAATCTTAACATCAATCCATTCTTTTACTCTGCTCTTCGAATACCAGCCCAAAATTCCAACCGGCCTAAAGCGAATAATACAAAGCAAGGTAATTGCATAAAGAATAAGGTTGATTCCCGGCAAAATACCGCCAAATTTATTTCTGAGCCATTCACTCAAAGTAAGAAGAATAATTCCGCCAACAAGCGGACCTTCAACAAAAGCAGCGCCGCCGATTACCGCAGGAAGAATAAATTCTGTAGAGAAAGACTGAAGCATAAGGTCGCAGTCAATATAACGGTTGTAATTTGCATAAAAACAGCCAACCATTGCGGCAATCATAGCGGAAATTACAAGCGCAATAACTTTATATTTCATTGGGTTTATACCAATCGCATTTGCAACATCCTCATCTTCGCGGATAGTTTTTAAGGCAAAACCAAGCTTGCTTCTGTTGATTTTTTTCATAATCAGATAAACGCCGATCACCATAAGCAAGGCAATGTAATAATAAGGCGTTTTTGAATGAAACCTAAACTGCGCAAAAGAAGACTCTCCGTACGGAAGCGGAATGCCCATTGCTTTTCCGGCAAACTCCCAGTTAAGCATAAACTGCCTGATTGTCTCGCCAAACGCAATCGAAACCAAAGTAAAATACGGACCGCGGAGCAAAAAGCACGGATAAAAAACAATACCTGCAATTAGACCGACAAAAATCATTGCAATAGGAATCGCAACCCACGGATTCATACCGCTTTTTGTCATAAACAGACAGGCAACATAAGCGCCAAGACCCATATACGCGGCGTGTCCAAGAGAATTTTGGCCAGTCATACCGCCGAGCAAATTCCACGCCAAAGACATTGTCGTAGTATAGAAAATAACTATAAAAACATTTACAAGATACGGATTGCCAGCAAAGACAATCGGCAGCAAAACCAAAACCAGCATAAAAACAGCAAGCAAAGCCGCCCGTCTTTTTTTATAAGTAGTCGTTAAATCAAACATATTATCTGTCCCCCAAAAAATCAAAATTAAACCAGCAAAAAACTATCGTCGTCTTAAAATAATAATCTGGCGAACAACAAGAATAATTATGAACGCAACAAACACGGTCAAATCGCGGTAAGTCGGTCCAATAATAAGACTGCTCATTGTTTCCATAAGCCCAAGACAGATACCGGCAATGCACGCGCCTTGAATCGAACCAAAACCGCCGACAACAACAACAATCAGCGCCTTAAAGCTAAACTGGCCGCCAACCGTCGGATTTATTACATAGAACAGAGTAAGCAAGTCTCCGGCAATTCCGGCAAGCGCGCAGCCAAGACCGTAAGTAAAAATGTAGATTTTTTTAACAGGAATACCGACAACTTCCGCGCCAACCGAGTTCTGCGAAACAGCGCGAATCATTTTTCCCATTGTCGAATGTTTTAGGAAAACAAAAAGCCCGACAGTAATTACAATCAGCGCGCACAAGCTTACAAGCTTAGGAAGAAGAATCGAAACCGGTCCAAGATGAATTGTAATTCCCGAATAAGGAGTAACAATAGTCCGGTTAAGCGAAGAAAAGATTACAAGAGCAACATTCTGGTACAAAAGACCAAGACCAACCGTCAAAAACAGCAAGTTAGTAAAGCTATGCGTGCCGAGCGACGGCGTAATAAGAAAGTGCTGAACCAAAGCGCCAATGCCAAAAGTGCAAAGGGCAACAAGCGGAAGCGCGGCATAAGGATCAATGCCAAGCTGCGAAAAAACAAAAGTCAGATACATACCGACCATCAGCATTTCGCCATGACAGAAGTTGATGATTTTCATAACACCAAAAATAACGTTCTGCCCCATACCCATCAGTGAATAAAATCCACCTATCAGAATTCCATTTACCAAAGCCTGAAGAAAAATACCCATAAGATGAACCTCGCGTTACTTTTAAAGCCTAACATTCATCTTGCCAAAGTCAAACTAAAAAACAGTTATAAAACTAGCCGTTATAAAACGCTTGTTATAAGAATTTACAGGAGCGCAAACCGGCCAACCGCCACTTGCTAACGCGCGGTGCTGCGCACAGCCTGCGGCTTGGCTAATGTCCGGGCTAAAGCTTACGGCAAAACCTAAGTCTTCCCGCTTTTGCAGAGCAATTCCGACAATGACAATGCGTTTTTTTGTCATTCCTGTGCCCCGACACAGGAATCTATCCACACGGCAAACTGGCATAATTTCTGCAAACGGAATTATTCCGCACAGCAAACTCGTTTATCAATCTCTAAGCAACTGTCATTGCCCGGCTTGACCGGGCAATCTGCTTTTAAGGAGATTATCGGATCAAGTCCGATAATGACAAAAAGGCAAGTCCCGACAATAATGACAAGGGGCAAGCCAGATAATGATACTAAAATCTAAAACTCAAAATTAAACCTAAAACACAAATAAAAAACCCGGCTTGGGCAAGTTTCCAAAAACGGAACTTTTGCCTTTTGCCGGGCTGGATTTTAGTGTGACTAAAATTACTTCTTAATATTTAGTATTCAACTGAAATATATGTGAATCTAACACCTCTATCTGTTCCTGTAGTTAATACGAAATCTCCTGATTCAGTCGCAGTGTAAGTCTTAGCTTCGTAACTTGTTCCAATTATGCTTTCATTTGCAGAAACTCCAGCTCCAGAAATTACATAGGTGCTTGTGTTTGAACCTGATGTTGAACCTGGCTTTATTGTGATTTTAGCTCCTGCAACAACTGCAAATGTCATAGTTCCCTTTACTTCAAGAACAACTTTTGATTTGTCATTCCCACGAGTAACAGCTCCTGAAAGATTGATTCCATCATAAACTCCATTCTCAAGAGTTCCTTTTAATTCAAGCTTGCTTAATGCGGCATAAAGCTCAGAAGTTGAACTTGCATCTGTCAAGTCTATAGTAAAACTTTCACCGCTCGGTGCTGCTGTAACTTCTACTATAACTGTAGCTTCTGTTGGTGCGGCTGCTGCTTTTTTTAGAGTATACTCAAAAGGTTCTCCGTCTGAATTATCTGTAAATTTTAATGTGTTTTCGTCAACAATAGTTCCTGTAAGTGTGCTTGTTTCGCCTTCAGAAGTTGAAGTCATTGTAATATTTTTACCGTTTACGGTGTATGTAAATGAGGTAATGTCAGTATCTGAATAAGCAACTGTTGTTGTACCACCGTTAGCCTTAATAAGTGCTTCTACAGCATTTTGTATATCAGCTATATAAGTAGTGCCGCTTGTCGAATCCTTAACATATGCGTATGAAATATTTTGTAAAGTAAGTTTTACACCGCTGTGTTCTTCAACAGCTTCTTCAAGAACCCAGTAAGTATTTTCAAATCCTGTTGTTGTTCCTGTCTCGCCACCGGTTTCTCCACCAGTTTCACCTCCGGTTTC
>DHKO01000020.1:76163-79701 GCA_002404895.1 Treponema sp. UBA4692
TCGCTTCCGCCAGTTTCGCCACCGCTAGTTGCAGCCGCTTTTACAGTTACTTCAACTGTCGCATTTTTTCCGCCAGCGCTTGCTGTGATTGTGGCAGTTCCTGCCGCTACGCCTGTAACTTTACCTGTTGAATCAACTGTTGCAACTGTAGTGTCAGAAGAATTCCATGTAACAGTCTTGTCTGTTGCGTTTTCCGGCGAAACAGTCGCTTCAAGAGTAATTGTTTTTCCGGCTTCTACTTCTTTTACTGTCGATGTGATTTTTACTTCTGTAACAGCAACAGTTTCCTCGCCGCTGTCGTCATCGCTAGAGCAGCCAATAAAATTTGTCATTGCAAGCAGCGCGGCAAATGCAGCGACAATTCTCAACATTTTTTTCATATTTTCTCCTCCAAAAAAAAACATTTTGTTAATAGTTATAATAACACCGTTTTATTTAAAAATGGGGGGGGGTATTTGTACAATACTGACTTTTTTAAGCAAGATTGCCGTGTCAAGCACGGCAATGACAGTAAATTTACAAAACTCGAAATTGAACCTATTATTCTTTTAGATATGTTGTAAGAGGCTAAAAATGTTTAAAACCCTTAAATTAAAGCAGTTTTTGCGTTCCAGTATTATCCGTCTTGCCGCGACTTTTTTGTCTTTTGGAGTGCAGTTTTTCTGGCTGTGGACTGTGAGCCGCTGGCTTAAGTCGTATTCTGTATGGATTAGCCTTGCTTCGGATTTTTTGGTTGCGGCTCTTGTTATCCACATCTACAACAAGCAAAATTACAGCGTTTCTCTTAAAGTTCCGTGGCTTATTTTGATTCTGGTCTTGCCGATTGTTGGAATTACGCTTTATTTTTTGAGCGAAAACAACCATCAGTCCAAAAGAGTTAAAAATAATACGTCAAAAATCAAGGCGGAAAGCGTCCGGCACATAAAAAGCGACTCAAATGTTCTTAAAACGCTCGAAAATTTGGACAAGCGGGTTGCAAATCAGTTTAAATATCTGTCTCTCGTTGAAAAATTCCCGGCTTTTTTTAACACGGGCGCTAAATTTTATGGAAACACGGTCGAGTGTCTTGACTGCCAGCTTAAAGATTTGGCGACAGCACAGAAATTTATTTTTCTTGAGTATCATGCAATCGAAGAGGCAAAAGCGTTTGACAGGATGCTGCCGGTTTTAAAGGAAAGGCTTGCGGCCGGGGTCGAAATCCGCATTTTGTACGACGATGTTGGAAGCATTGGCTACATAAACAGAAAATTTATTAAAAGAATGAACGCGATTGGCATTGAGTGCAGGGACTTTAACCCTCTTTCGCCTCTTTTTTCGCTTTTTATGAACAACCGCGACCACCGGAAAATTATGGTTATTGACGGAAAAATCGGTTTTACAGGCGGCTACAACCTTGCCGATGAGTATTTTAATTATTCGCATCCGTACGGACAATGGAAAGACAGCGGCTTGAGGATTGAAGGAAAGGCCGTAAACACTTTTACAGAGCTTTTTTTGGAAATGTGGAACAGCCAGGAAAAAGGCACGCTTGAAGATGTTTCAAAATATTTTATAGAAGAAACGGACGAAACTGAGCCTTTGCCTGCAAAAACGGACGGTTTTATTCAGCCTTATGCAGATATGCCTCTCGATTATTTGTACGTCGGCGAAAATGTCTATCTAAATCTCATAAAATGGGCAAAAGATTCTGTCTGGATTACAACGCCCTATTTGATTCTTGGCGACGAGATGAAGCGCGAGCTTATTCTGGCGTCTTTGCGCGGCGTTGATATAAGAATTGTAACGCCCGGAATTCCTGACAAAAAACTTGTTTACAAGATTACGCGCTCTTTTTACGGCGAGCTTATCGACAGCGGAATAAAAATTTACGAATATACGCCGGGTTTTATCCACTCAAAGCAAATGATTGCCGACGGAAAGCTTGCAACTGTCGGAACTGTGAATATGGATTTTAGAAGTTTTCATCACAATTTTGAAAACGGAGTTTTAATGTACAACACAAGCGCGATTTCCGACATTCAAAAAGACTTTGAGTCTCTTTTTAAAATCTCAGCCAATGTTACGGAAAAATATCACAACAAAAAGCACCATTCGATGAGTTTTACGGACAGGGTTTTGCGGCTTTTTAGCACTTTGCTTTAGTTTCTGTGCTAAAATGTGAATATGAAAAAAATTACGATTGTTACAGGCGCAAGTTCTGGAATGGGAGCAGAATTTGCACGCCAGCTTTTTAACGAATATGAATTTGCAAGCGACAAAAAAAATGCCGCCCAAAACCGCGAAATTTGGCTCATTGCCCGCTCAAGCGAAAAACTTTTGCAAACAGCGGAAAAAACTTTGAGCTCAAAAAGCCCAGATTCTCCTGCAAAAACAAAAATCAGGACTTTTCCGATCGATTTAACCGGAGCTCCGGGCGTTTATAAATTTGACGGGCTTTTAAAATCCGAAGCCGCCAATGAAAATTTTGAAGTTGAATGTCTTATAAACAATGCTGGCTTTGGAACTTACGGGCCTTTTGACGAGACTTCTTCCGAAAAAGAGCTTGCGATGATTGAACTGAACTGCACCGCGCTGACGGGAATTTGCGGCTACGTCCTTAAATATTTAAATTCCGGCTCGCAAATAATAAATGTTTCGTCGCTTGCAGCCTTTATGCCGCTTGGAAATTTTGCAGTCTATGCGGCTACAAAAGCCTACGTTCTTTCTTTTACGGTGGGTCTGGCGGCAGAACTCGAACCAAAAGGAATAAAAGTTTGCGCTCTTTGTCCAGGCAGCGTAAGCACAAATTTTGCAAATGTGGCTTCCAACGGCAAGCGCAAGGAAGTTTTGCATGGAAGAGATCCTGTAAAAGTTGTGCGCCACTGTCTTAAAAAAGCAAAAAAAGGCAAAAAAATAATTTTGACTTTTCCAAAATGGAAATTTCTTTCGTTTGCAAGCCGCTTTGTCGGAAAATTTACTGTCGCAAAACTTACATATAAATTTGCAAAACGGCCGCATTAGCACAACGCAATATCATTGCCGTGCCAGGCACCGCAAAAAAAAGCAGTTTCCGCAAAAAACTCGCTAGAAACTGCTTTAGATTTTAGCAATACACTAAACGTCCTTATTTGTTAACTCTGTCTTTAAGAGCTTTTCCCGCCTTAAATTTTGGACACTTTGAAGCCGCAATTTTGATTGTTTCGCCTGTTTTTGGGTTGCGGCCTTCTCTTGCAGCTCTTTCACCAATATCGAAAGTTCCAAAACCAATAAGCTGTACGCTGTCGCCTTTTTCCAATGATTTTGCTACATTTTCTGTAAAAGCCTTGACAACTGCGTCTACATCTTTTTTTGTAAGTTTTGTGTCTGCTGCAATAGCATCAATAAGTTCTGCTTTATTCATTGCTTTCCTCCAATTTTGAATAAGAATTTAAGTATATATGTAAATTCCAATATCGTACAGACTTTTCATTGTATATTATAGGCTTAATTTCGAGTTTTAAATTTTAGTGTCATTATCGGGCTTGACCCGATAATCCGTTGAAAAGATTGCCGTGTCAAG
>DHKO01000020.1:79800-93210 GCA_002404895.1 Treponema sp. UBA4692
TATTAAAACTCGAAATTCGACCTTATAAACAAAACCTAGCCCGGATCGTCACGGAAAGACCGGACGAAGCGCAGCGAAGGAGGACTTGCAGTAAGAGCCGGATAAGAGCGAAAAATGCGCTCCATCAAAAACTAAAAACGTGCATCGTGCATCTTGCTTATTTTTCCAAAAAGTTTTATTTTTTTTGTGTACTAGTTACAAGGTGGCAAAAATGGCACTTACAGTAAACACTCTCCTTAATTTTTCGGAAACTCCTTTTAAACTAAAGCTTGTCGCCGGGCGCGAAGGCCTTAAGCAGACTGTCAGCTGGATTTATTACACGGAAGATCCTTCTTTTAGCGAATTTATCCGCGGCGGAGAACTTGCAATCACAACAGGGCTTTTGCTCAAACGAAAATCCGAAAACGAGGGAATAAATGAGTCTGAAAATTTGTGTTCATTTTTAAGAGATTTTATTGAAAAATTTTCCGGTCATAATGCTTCTGGTTTAATCGTCAATACTGGAAAATATATTTTTGAAATTCCTCAGGAGATTAAAACTTATTGCGACCAAATCAATTTTCCGCTTTTTACAATGCCGTGGGAAATTCATACGGTAGACTTAATGCAGGAAATCGGAAATATGATTTCTGCCGACAGCCAAAACAGCCATAATGTTGAAAAATTTTTCTATCGCGCAATTTTTGAAACTCAGAAATTTGACCCAAAGCAAATCGAAAACACGGTTTTTCATGACGCAAAAAGTTTTTCGGTTGCGCTCTTGGAATTAAAAGAAGATTTTTTTAATAACGATATTGAGCAGGCAAAGCGGTATGTTCAATTTTCGCTAAATCCAAAAATCAATTTTTCGCAAAACGACTACTGCTGTTTTATTCACAACAGAAAAGTAATCTACATTATTAAAAATGACAATTCTTTTTTTACAGAAGAGCTTTTCCGCATAACACGAAATGATAAATTTTTTTGCAATTCCAAACTTTCGCTTTCAGAATACTGCTCTTCTGCAGAAGAACTTCAAGAAGCTTTTGTCCACGCGGAAATTACAATGAATCTTTCGAAAAATGCAGAAAAGCTCGAAAAGTACGACAATCTCGGAATTTATAAAATTCTGCTTGAAGTAAAAAACAAAAAGGTTCTCGAACAACTTTATAAAACTGTCCTCGGAAACCTAGACCAGCTCGAAAATGCAAAGCGCGAAGACTACTTAAAAACTCTCAAGCTTTACTTAAAACTCGGCGGAAACATTCACAGTGTTTCTGAACAAAACAATACTCACCGAAACACCGTTTTATACCGGATTCAGCGTCTGCAAGAAATTCTGAATGTTGACCTTTCTGACGGCGACACTCGCTGTCTTTTGCAAATTGCAATTTACATTAAAGAGCTTCTAAAAAAGTAAAAAAACGTCGCTACCCTCTTTATTAACATTCGCAAAAAAAAAAATTATAATGCCGTTATGAAAATACACATTTTAGAAATGCCTCTAGATTTTGGCGCAAGCCGCCACGGTTCAGACATGGGGCCGTCTGCAATCCGTCTTGCAGGAATAAAACAGCGGCTGGAAAACCTCGGCCACTCTACTTTTGAACACACAGATATTTTTCATGCAAAACCGCAGGAATATCAAAATATCGGAAATCCTAAAGCAAAATACTTAAAACCAATCGTAAATGCCTGCACAAAACTTGCTGAACTTGTCGAAGAAATTTCCGGCAAAAACGAATTTCCACTCGTTCTCGGAGGCGACCATTCAATTGCGCTCGGTTCAATCGCAGGAATCAGCGCAACAGCAAAAAAACAAAATAAATCTTTCGGCGTGCTTTATGTTGACGCGCACGGAGATTTTAACGATACGAACACAACGCCAAGCGGAAATATTCACGGCGAATGTCTTGCCGCTTCAGCAGGAATCGGCCTTTCTGAACTTACAAACCTTTATTTTGAAGGGCAGAAAATCGATCCAAAAAACATCTGTTTTGTCGGTTGCCGCGACCTTGATTCTGGCGAAAAAATTTTAATGAAAGAAGCCGGCGTTACGGTTTTTACAATGAGCGACATCGACAGGCACGGATTTCCGGCAATTGTCCAGAAAGTAAAAGAATTTTTTCAAAAAATCGACATAATCCACGTAAGTTTTGACATGGACGTTCTCGACCCAATGTATGCGCCAGGAACAGGAATTCCGCTTCCAGGAGGTCTTACAAACCGCGAGGCTCTCCTTTTAATGGAAGAAATGGCTGGCACAAAAAAAGTAAAATCCGCCGAAATTGTCGAAGTAAACCCGATTCTCGACGTCCGAAACCAAACCGCAATTCTGGCGGCAAGCTTGGCTTCAAGACTTTTGGGCGAAACCCTTTATTAAAATTCTGAACCGCATTCCCCGTCTTATCCGGCTGCGTCCTGCACATCCGGGGTAAGTTTTCTGGTCAAACTCAATGTAACAGTTTTGTTATCCAGCCTGAATGTAGAATTTTAATCGTTTGTAACAGTTATGTTATCTTCTCAAGTTTAATGCAAAACCTAGGTTATAAACTAATTCTTGCTGCTTTTATTTTATATGTAACAATCTTGTTATCAAAAAATGTAACAGTTTGGTTATACTCATCCACAACAGCCTGTGGAAATCTCTTTTTTTATGTAACAGTTACGTTATCATTGTGGATAAGTTTTATTTTCTTTATATTATAGAAGAAACTTACAGTTCAAATTTTCTATGTAACAGTCATGTTATCCGAATGTAACAATTTAGTTATTTCTACTATTATATCTAATAATAATCTAATAATATATTTAAACTAATAATAGAAAAGCAAATTCTGTGGATTTCCTAAAAATAGATAACAACTCTGTTACACAAAATTTTATAACCAAACTGTTACAATCCTCCTAAATCAGAAGAAATAAGGGCATATCTTACATCATCTGCAAGAACAGGTGTAGGACTCTTAAACAAGGTAATTCCTGCTCCAGTTTTATCAATATCAACTTTTAATTCTGGATAATACTCTTTTTTTATCTCTCTTATTTGATCAATTATCCGGGAATAATTTACATTCGCAATTTTTGGATCAGAATCTTCTGCAACAGGCATAAACTGTTCAACAAGTTTATCTCTTGGTATAAAGACAGGTTTTTCTGCCATAAGTCCGTTATTTCTGTAAACAAGCCAGGCATAAATGTCTTTTCCAACCGGACTTGTAATATCTTTATAAACAGTATAGTTAATCGGAACTGCATGTGTCTGACAAAAAGCGGCAAAATTTGCAGAAAGAATAATTTTAAATTTTCCAACACGCTGACTTTTTGAAGACGGATCTATAATTTCTTGAAACTGAACGCCATCTGTAAAAAGAATTGTTCCTGTTGTCGTTGTTTTTACTTCGACCGGACCTTTTGGAATTTTTTCTCCAGGTTCATATAATTCTTTAAATAAACTTGCCTGAAGCTGAATTTCTTCTTTTTTCTCAAACGAAAATGTTGCTCTTGTAAAGCACGAGAGCTGCTCAAGAATGTCTTTTCCCCTTTGACGAGGAAGCTGCATTTCATTTAAAAGTTGCGACAAGGAATCAAATTCAACGATTACAGGCACATTTTTTTCTTTAGAAAGAACTGCATGCGTTGTAAAAACAGAAAGAATTAGCCGTCCATACTTTCCAAACGGAACGTTTGTTGGAGAATTCAATATCAAAGAAATTCCATTGCTTGCTTTTCGTATAAACTCTGTTTTATTTATATTCTTAAAAGGCAAAGAAGCTGTCGTAAAAAAACTCGGAATATAACTTAAAACATTTTTTGTCTTTTGAGTTTCCAGTTGATTAAGGGATTCGAACAGTTCGTCCGCCGAATTATCAATTGGAATAAGGCTGTTTTCCCGGTTTATTTTTTTTCCCATTTTGATTTTTTTCCATCCGTTTTTTAGTTGCCGGTACTTGAAATTCCGCCTTTTGAAATTATGATTCTTCCGGCAGCAACTTCTTTTGAAAGATATTCAAAAGAAGACTCGATGTATTGAGTTATTGAAACTCCGCAGTTTGTGCAGAATTTTTTTATTTCTTCGCGGCGGCCTTCCGAAAGCCTTATGTTCATTACGTCGGCATATTTTCCTTTTTTAGGCTCAGCGGAAGTCTTGGAAACTGATGTTGCGGCAAGTTTTTCCGCAGGTTCTTCAGTTTTTTCTGTTTTTGTGAGGTTTGTTTTTATTTGATTTAAAAATTCTTGAGGTATTTTTTTTGTTGCGATCGGCATTTTTGTTCCTCCAATAAAAGTTTTGCCCTACACTGTTATTTTATCAAATCTGCAAGTTTTTTTAGAGCGTCGAGAGTTTCTTTTTTTCCTCCGCGCTGCTGAATTGTCTGTCTTTCAATTGTGGCATATTTAAAATCCTGATCGACAGGAACATAAACGACATTAAAATCTCCGGCGTTTAAACCTTCAGAAATAATATCTGTAAGCTTTATGCTTCTGTTGATTTCGTTAAGGACTATTGTTTCAAATTTGGGATTTTGGACGCGACGGCGTTTTTTATAACTGTCCAGGTTATCTTTGAAAATTTGAAGCCCGTCCTGAGAATATGCGTCTGCTTTTATAACAACAATAACTTCGTCAGACGCTGTCATAATGTCTTCTTCAAAGGCGTCGAATGCTGGAGATGTGTCAAAAATACAGTACTCAAAGCCGAGTTTTTCAACTTCATCGCAAAGGTCTACAAAGATATAAGGTTCTTTTTGAGCTTCGCTTGAGCGGTATGTTTTTAGTGAGCGGCTTCCTTTTCTGTCGATTGAATTTGTCGGAATTACAAAAAGATTTTCGACTGTTGTTGCTGATATGACCTGATCAATTGTAACATCGCCGTAAAGAGCCTCTGCAAGGTCGTGGCCAAAAGATTCCAGCAATGTTCCTGTGGAGTTTCCTTGAGGGTCCGCGTCTATAAGAAGAACTTTTTTTCCTTGCAAGGCAAGTTCCGCTGCCAACGAAAGACTAATTGTTGTTTTGCCTACTCCACCCTTTTGTATGGCAACTGCTATTTTTTTCATTTTTTTGCCTGTCTCCAAATTTTATGAATTTTTATATTTTTTAATATCTAATCATATTTTTTAGAAAAAAGCAAATAAAAAATCTAATAAATATTAGGTTTCTAAAATAAAAACTTAGAAAGATTAGATAAAAACTAATATAAAAGATTGATAAAAATATAATAAAAAATCTAATATAGTTTATAAAAAAGATTAGAAAGATTAGAAAATATCTAAACAGAAAAAAGACGTGCGAGGATTGTCGTAGAAGCGTTTGTTTTTTGTTTTTGAGTAATTTGTCGTTTGAAGGAATTTGAAGCGTTTTTGAGGGCTTTTTAAGTTTTGAGGTTAAAAAAAGAAAAGATAAAAAAATTATTCACTGGCAGATAACCAAACTGTTACATTTAAAACTGAAAAACTTTATGTAACAGTTTGGTTATTTATGAGAGTTTTTTGTTTTAAAGCGGTAGGGATTGGAGCAGCGCGGAGCGTTAGCGGATTTTCCGCGGAAAATCCGCTAATGCAGGCGAGAGCCGAAACTGCGCAAAGCCCGGCGGCAACTTGTTGCCGAACCGCCCGTATAAAAAGGCGAAATTTGTTCAGAATTAAAAAACGCCGGCGAAAAGTAAAAAAATCTCGTAAATTCAAATTTGGTAAAAAACGAAATTCTTGAATTTTATGAAAAAATTGAAGAGGGTAGGGCGGAATTTCAAGAATTGAGCTTGAAAAGGAAATTGCCGAGGCGACCCGGCAGATTGGAAGCATAAAAAATCGACCGGCAAAGTTGATTCTGCTGTTCACAAGAAAATTATTCTGGCGAGCAAGATAACCGTTCTGTTACAAATATGAGCGGCGGATTGAGAGAATTGACCGGTTCTGGAATTACAAGGCAAAAAATGTGATTTAGTTGCTTTTGTTTCCCAAAAAAACGGCAATGGGTTTTAGATAGGAAATGTTTTCGCAGACAATTTTTATTATAACCATTAAAGGAACTGCAAGAATCATTCCCAAAATTCCCCAGAGCCAGCCGGCAAGAGAGAGCGAAACAAGAATAACAAACGGCGAAATGCCGAGGTTGTCGCCTTCAATTTTTGGTTCAATTACGTTTCCAAGAATCATATTTACGGCAATAACCCAAATTCCGATTATAATTGGAGCAACCGGAGATGGATAAAACTGTATGATTGAAAAAAGTATTGTGATTGCGCAGGAAGCTATTGAGCCAAAAGTTGGAATAAAATTTAAGCAAAATGCCAAAAATGCCCAGACTAGAGGGAAGTCCATTCTTGTAAGTGCGCATGCGATAAAAATGAAAATTCCAGTAAAAAGCGAAATTACGAATTTAATCGAGATGTAATGAGTTGTGTCTTTTATGATATTGTGCACGATTTTTATAACGCGCAGGTTGTGTTCGTTTGTAAATGCGAGCCGAACCTTGTGCTTGGTCTTTTTGAATTCTGCAAGCAGAAAAATTGACAGCAAGACTACCAAAAAAAGAGTTTTCATAAAAACTACGACAGAACCAGTAAAGTCAATCGCAAGAGATTTTAAATATTCAAGAATATTGAACTGATTGTTTAAATTTGCAAAAAGAGAGGCTTCTTCATCAAAATTTAAAAGCGTAAAAAATTTAGAATTTGGATGGGCTTCGATTGCGAGGCGGATTGAATCTTGAATTGCATTGAAACGTTCTTGGTAGCGTGGAATTGCAAGAACAATTGCCTTAAAACTTGCCGTAAGAATGTTTACGACAAGAAAAAAAGCGATAAAAAACGCAAGGTAGACAATTACTGTCGAAAGCCACCATGGAAGTTTTATAAAAAGGCAGAGGCGCTTTATAAGAGGGTAAAAAACAAGGGACAGCAGAACTGCAAGTACGACAGGCTTAAAAACATCAGCCATTACTTTAAAAAGCATTCCGCACAGAATTGTTAAAAAGAATAAAAGGATGAAAAAAATTCCTTTTAAAAATTTATTGGTTTGATTTTCCATTTGTTTTTTCCTTTAGGGTAGTTTAGTAGAGTCGTTGCCTAAATTCAATTGGTTGTTGTAAAGCGCAACGTTAATTTTAAGATTTAAGGCGAAGGTTGAGTTTAAAAAAAACAGCTTGCAAACCTGGCAAGGTTTGCATTTTTCTATGATTGATAAAACTCAAAGTTTGAAGTATAAAGTTTAGAATAATTATGAATGAAGAAGACAAATTTTTATTAAAGACGTTGAAAAAAATATATTCGCAGATTTTGAATGAGCGGACGGATATTTTGCGTTCTGACGGAGAAAATGCACGGATTGCAGCGGAATATG
The DNA here is from genome assembly GCA_002404895.1 of Treponema sp. UBA4692. GTDB lineage: Bacteria > Spirochaetota > Spirochaetia > Treponematales > Treponemataceae > Treponema_D. The sequence continues at coordinate 87,117 of DHKO01000020.1, forward strand.
ACGATTCAATTGAGCGATTAAAAAGGCTTTTGCCTAAAATTCACGAAGTTTTAGATATTTACAGGCTTGAAGAAGAGGATTTTGTTTTTATTATCGAAACTTTAGAAATGTACTGCGAAAGTTTTATAATTGACGGACGAACTCAAGATTCAAAAGAACGCGATGAAAAAGAATTTGAAGAATTGCAAGATTTTCTGGATCAGTTTTATGATGACGAGTCTGACGAAGATGAAGAATCTGATGAAAAATTTGGGGATGAAGAATAGTTTTGTTTATGAAAAACCAGTTTGAAAGAATTTGCCTTACTTTTGGCAAAGACAGAATGGAAAAAATTTTTGCTTCAAGAGTGATTGTTTTTGGAATTGGCGGAGTTGGAAGTTACGTTGTTGAAGCTCTTGTCCGTTCTGGAATTGGCGCAATTGATATTGTTGATGATGATACTGTTTGCCTGTCAAATATAAATCGTCAGCTTTTTGCGCTTCATTCGACGCTTGGAAAAAACAAGGTCGATGTTGCTGAAGAGCGGATTTATGACATAAATCCAGACTGCAAGGTTACAAAGCACAAAGTTTTTTTTATGCCGGAAACTGCCGGCCAGTTTGATTTTTCTGTTTATGATTATGTCGTTGATTGTATTGATACTGTAACTGGAAAACTTGCGATTATTGAAAAGGCAAAAGAAGCCGGAGTGCCGGTTATAAGCAGCATGGGAGCCGGAAACAAGGTTAATCCTTCTTTGCTGGAAGTTGCTGATATTTCGAGGACGAGCGTTTGTCCGCTTGCCAGAGTTATGCGCAATGAACTTAAAAAACGCGGAATTAAACGGTTAAAATGCGTTTTTTCGACAGAAAAAGCAATTCCTCCGAAAGAAGATGAATTTAATTCTGATGAAATTGAAGAAAAAAATTGCATGCATTTAAAAAAACAGACACCTGGCAGCAATGCTTTTGTTCCGTCTGTTGCAGGCCTTATGATTGCAGCGGAAGTTATAAGGGATTTGACTGATTTTTTTGTGACGAATCTTTTTAAGAACGGAAAATAATTTTTTTAAGGAAAATTTACGCCTGATTGGAGCAGCGCGCAAGCGTTGCAAAGAAAACTGTGATTAAAAATCACGGTTTTCTTTGCAATGGAGCGAAAAGCGGAACTGCGCAAAGCAGGTTAGACCGCAGAATTTCGTCCAAATTTAAAAGCCTTTTTTAGAAAACTGTAACAACTTCGCCGTTTGGGTATTTTTTGTTGATATATTCTTTTACTTTTTCGCTTTCGATTGCCTTGATGAGGGCTTTGATTGCAGGCTTGTTTTCGTTGCCGGCTTTTACTGCGATTACGTTTACATAAGGTGAAGATGAGCCTTCAACAAAAAGTCCGTCCTTTTTTGCAGAAAGTCCTGCTGGAAGAGCGTAGTTTCCGTTGATTACAGCGGCGTCAACGTCGTCGAGCACACGTGGGAGCGAAGCGGCTTCGATTTCTTTGAATTTAAGCTTGAGAGGATTCTTTTTAATGTCAAGTGGCGTTGCTTCGATACCTGCGCCTTCTTTCAAAGTGATAAGTCCTGCTTCCTGAAGGAGCAAAAGCGCGCGAGCTTCGTTTGTAGGATCGTTTGGAATTGCTACTGAAGCTTTCTTTTTGAGGTCTGAGAGCGACTTGATTTTGTGAGAATAAATTGCAAATGGCTCAACGTGAATTCCTGCCGCGTTTACAAGGTGATAGCCTCTTTCTTTGTTAAACGATTCAAGGTATGGAATATGCTGAAAGTAGTTTGCGTCAATGTCGCCAGATTCTACTGCATCGTTTGGTGTTACATAATCTGTAAATTCGATTACCTGAAGGTCGATTCCCTGCGCCTTGAGATCATCTTTTACAAGGTTGAGGATTTCTGCGTGTGGCTCTGGAGTTGCTCCAACTTTGAGAACTGTCTGTGCGTTTACTGCAACTGCTGCGAGTAAAGCCGATGTGATTGCCAGGATTTTTTTCATATCTTACATCTCCTTTGTCGATATTTTGATTGCCGATAGATATACTAGGTAATAATTTTTATGTCAAGCGTCAAAAAAATTATTTCTAACCAGCATTTATAAGAAAATGTAGCAAACTTTTTGAGCTGCGACAACTGTTAGCAGAGTTGCTGCAAGTTTTGCAATTTAATGCCATTATCGGGCTTGACCCGATAATATACTGAAAATTTCCAACAGATTCCTGGCTGAGTTTGCTGCGTAAACATGCATGATTGGCAGTTTACAAAAATTTACAGGCCTATCGACAAAAAATTATTTTTTTATTAAAGTGGAAACATCTTTTTTTGGAGGTGCATGAAAAATGGCAGTTTATTTTGAAAAACTTGTACGCCAGAATTTCCGCAACGGTGTCATGTGCCTTTCTTCTCGTGCCCTTTAATTTTTAACAGATTAAATTTCCTGCTTTTTAAATTTTTCCGGGCAAATTCTCTTTTTTTTATTTATTCTTTTTTTGACAACAGGCTTATTGTTTTTTTAGCCGTGCTGTCTTTTGTTGCGGAGTTTTTATGGAATTTTCAAATTATTGTTTTGATACGCTTTGTGTTCAGGGTAATCCAGAGGCAAAATCTGTGGATTTGTCGGGAGCGATTTCTGTTCCGCTTGTCCAGTCGGCGACATTTGCTCATCCGGGACTTGGAAAATCGACAGGTTATGATTATTCAAGGCTTTCTAATCCGACGCGGAAATTTTTGGAAGAAACGGTTGCTGCTCTCGACGGAGCAAAATTCGGTTTTGCGTTTAGTTGCGGAATGGCGGCAGAAACTGCTTTTTTTAGCATGCTCGAAACAAAAAGCCACATTATAAGTTCGGACGACATTTATGGCGGTTCTCTCAGGCTTTTTAACACAATTGTAAAAAAACAGGGAATAGAAACAACTTTTGTAGACACTTCCAGCCTTGAACAGATTGAAAGAGCATTTCGTCCAGACACAAAAATCGTCTTTATCGAAACTCCCGGAAACCCGCTCATGACGGTTACAGACATTCAAAAAACCGCAGAACTTGCTCATTCGCACGGAGCGCTTCTTGTTGTCGACAATACTTTTTTGACTGCTTATTATCAAAAACCGCTTGCACTTGGCGCTGACGTTGTAATTCAGTCGGGGACAAAATTTCTTGCAGGACACAATGATGTTCTCGCCGGTTTTGTAACGACAAATAACGAAAAAATTGCCGAAGATATGGCTTTTATAACAAAAACTACAGGTTCAATGCTTGCACCTTTTGACAGCTGGCTTACAATCCGCGGAATAAAAACTCTGACGGTCAGATTGGAAAAACAAAGCGAAAATGCCGCAAAACTGGCTCAATACTTAAAAACTGAAAAACTTGTAAAAAAAGTTCTGTACATTGGATTGCCGGAAACTCCAGGACACGAAATCCACAAATCGCAGGCGAGCGGTTTTGGAAGCATGATTTCGATTTATTTGGACAGCAGTAAAACGGTCGAACGATTTTTGCGCAAAATCCGAATTTTCCGGTATGCGGAAAGCTTGGGCGGAGTGGAAAGCCTTGCAACTTATCCGCTCACTCAAACCCATTCGGAAATTCCGGAAGAAAAACGCAAGCAAAAAGGCATAACCGACACTTTGATCCGGCTTTCTGTCGGAATCGAAAATTTTGAAGACTTAAAAAATGATATAAAGCAGGCTTTGGAAGATTAAAAGCCGGGCGCCCCGGCACAAAGTGCCGGCCGGGCTTTGCAGGGTTCTGGCTTTCGCCTGCATTGCTCCGCTTCGTTCCGCAACGGCTTTGCCGCCCTTCCAATCCCTGGCGCATTTTTAAAAACTAAAAATAAACTTATTTATTGGAGAAAAAAAATGACTTTTGATTTTGATAAAATTACAGACCGCTCTAATACAATGGCAATAAAATACGATTTGGCAGAAGCCCGCAATAAACCTATTGACGCGCTCAGTCTTTGGGTCGCTGATATGGACTGGCCGACAGCTCCATGTGTTACAGATGCGCTAAAAAAGCGCTGCAATCACGGAATTTTTGGCTACAGCTGGCCAGATTCTCGCTATTACGATGCGTTAAAAAAATGGTACAAAAACCGGCACAATTTTGAAATCAAAACAGAATGGGTTGTTAATACTCCTGGAGTTGTTTTTGCAATTTGCATGGCAATACGCGCATTTACTTCTGAAGGCGATTCTGTTCTTATTCAGAGGCCGGTTTATTATCCTTTTTCTAAAGCAATTAGCAATCAAAAAAGAAAACTAGTGAACAATCCATTGGTTTTAAAAAACGGACATTACGAAATTGATTTTGAAGATTTTGAAAATAAAATTGTTTCTGAAAAAGTAAAGCTTTTTATACTGTGTTCGCCTCACAATCCTGGCGGAAGGGTCTGGAAAAAAGAAGAGCTTTTAAAATTGAGCCAAATATGCTTAAAACACAATGTTTTGGTTATAAGCGATGAAATTCACTGCGATATAACTTTTGAAGGTCATAAACACACAGTTTTTGCGCTGCTTTCTGAAGAAGCCGCTCAAAATTCAATTATCTGCAATTCTCCGAGCAAAACTTTTAATTTGGCAGGACTTCAGTTTTCAAACATTGTAATTCCGAACGAAAAATTGCGGAATTCTTTTATAAAAGAAATTGAATGCACCGGCTACGACGAGCCGCCTATTATGGGCATTGAGGCCGCAACTGCCGCTTATTCTGAAGGCGATGAATGGTTTGAGCAGGTTCGTTCGTATATCTGGCAGAATATTTTGTTTGCAGAAAAATACATTTCGGAAAATTGCCCGAAAATCAAGGTTTGCAAGCCGGAAGGCACTTATCTTTTGTGGCTTGATTTTTCGGATTTTGAATTAACGGACTCTCAGATTGAAAACAAAATTCTCAATAAGGCAAAAGTCTGGCTTGACCGTGGAACAATGTTTGGAATTGAAGGAGAGAAGTTTCAGAGAATAAATTGCGCCACTCCAAGAAAAATTCTCGAAGAGGCGCTTAAAGCAATTTGCAGCGAGTTTAAAAATAATTGAACGGAGGATTGAATTTTTAATTAAATTACGTAGTCGAAACCGTTAAATTCGCGGTTTTTTTCGGCAATTTGTTCGAGGGTAATGCTGTCAACGTATTGATTTACTGCTTCGTCAAAACCTTGCCAAAAAGCATCGTTTCCGACGGAAGAAACTGTATTTCCTTCAGAAACACCTTTTGGGCTTAAATTGCCTTCCATTGCCCGCAAAATTTCTCCAGCTGTGTATTGGTCTGGAGATTTTGCAAGTTTGTAACCGCCGTTATTTCCGCGTAAACCGACAACAAGTCCGGTTTTGCTGAGCTGCATTAAAATTTGTTCGGCATATTTTATGCTTAGGTTGTGGCGGTGGCTTAAAATTTTAAGAGCTACGTATTTTGAAGGGTCTTGTTCTGCAAGGTCGGTCATAAGCAAAAGCGCGTATTGACCCTTTGTTGAAATTTTTAACATAGAAGTATCTCCAGGAAAAATTTTTCTAAAAAGGGGATTTTTTAGAAGTGTTATAAAAGTAACCTATAGAATTGGTAGTATTATAGCATTTTTTTTGATTTTTCCAAAGCGATATTTATAGAAAAAAAAGAAATTTTGCGTGCAACCACGCTGCGAGATTTTGTTAACGCAAAACTCGATTATAGACGTGTTCGCTAAAGCGAACGCCTTGTCCTTGCGGACAAGGGATTGGAGTACCGCCGGAGGCGTTCCGGAGTGCAACGCAGGAATGGAGCGCGAAGACGCGGAAGTACGGAAAGCCCGGTTTTTGCGAAAGCAAAAATGGCCCAAAAAATTTAAATATGGAGGTTTTTGTGGCAATTATTGAATTAAAAAACATAACCAAAACTTTTGAGCAGGACGGAAAAATTTTTGACGCGGTTAAAGATGCTTCTGTTTCGGTTGAAAAAGGCGAGATTTATGGAATTATCGGTTTTAGCGGGGCAGGGAAGTCGACTTTGGTGCGGACGATTAACCTTCTTGGAAGACCGACTTCTGGACAAGTGATTGTAAAAGGCAAGGATTTTCTTTCGCTTTCGGAAAAAGAACTGAGGCAGGAACGAAAAAAAATTGGAATGATTTTTCAGCATTTTAA
>DHKO01000055.1 GCA_002404895.1 Treponema sp. UBA4692
TTTTTAGGAGACACACAAAATGGCAAAAGTAGTAACTTTTGGTGAATTGATGCTTCGCATCCAGCCTGCTGACTATTATCGTTTCGTTCAGGTTGACTCAATGACAACAACTTTCGGCGGCGGAGAAGCAAACGTAGCAGTTTCTTTGGCAAACTACGGTGATGACGCTTACTTTGTATCAAAACTTCCTACACACGAGATTGGACAGGCTGCTGTAAACTCTCTCCGCAAATACGGAGTTCACACAGAATATATCGTTCGCGGCGGTCCACGCGTTGGTATCTACTACAATGAGAAAGGAGCTTCTCAGCGCGGCTCAAAATGCGTTTACGACCGTGCAGGTTCTTCAATCCAGCTTGCTAAGCCGGAAGAATTCGACTGGAACAAAATCCTTGAGGGAGCTTCTTGGTTCCACATCACAGGAATCACTCCTGCTCTCGGACCGAACATGGTTCAGGCTTGTATCGAAGGCTGCAAGGCAGCTCACGAGAAAGGAATCACAACTTCTTGCGACCTCAACTACCGCGGAAAGCTCTGGACAAAAGACGAAGCGCGCAAAGCGATGACAGAAATCTGCAAATACGTTGATGTTTGTATCTCTAACGAGGACGACGCAAACGACGTGTTCGGAATCAAGTCTGAGGGAACAGACACAACCAAGGGCGAATTGAACAACGAGGGATACCTTTCAGTTGCTCGCCAGCTCAAAGAGAAATTCAACTTCAAGAAAGTTGCAATCACTCTCCGCACATCAATCAATGCTAACCGCAACTTGTGGCAGGCTCTCCTCTATGTTGATGACAAAGACTACGCTTTCTCTAAGCAGTACGATATGAACATCGTTGACCGCGTAGGCGGCGGCGACTCATTCGGCGGCGGACTTATCCACTCTCAGCTCAAGGGAATGAACACACAGGATTCTATCAACTGGGCAGTTGCGGCTTCTTGCTTGAAGCACTCAATCATCGGAGACTACAACATGGTTTCTGAGGACGAAGTAAACAAGCTCGCAGGCGGCGACGGTTCTGGAAGAATTCAGAGATAAGTTTTCTAAAGAAAACTTATCTTAACGGGAAACTGCTTTGCAGTTTCTCGAGAGAAATTCGAAAGGATTTTATCTTAAAAAGAAAACATTTTTCAGGCGTTTTGCTTGCCGAAATGTCCTTTTATAATACGGCTTTCCTTTTGTGGGAGAGCCGATTTTTTTTACATTGATTTTGCTTTATTCCACTTTCAGCCGATTGCATTTAAACTCACAAATTTGTAATATTTTTCCGTCAATTTGTTGGAGAATACAGGGTTTTTCCTGCAGATTGCAGCGTTTGCTTTTTTGCGGGCGCATATTTTAAAACACGAGGAAAGATTATGAAAAAGATTTCCGTTTTGGCTGCGGCTTTGGCTATTGGAGCCGTGTCTTTTGTTTCCGCTGAGGGATTTAAACTTAACGGTTATATCCGTGCTGGCTGGGCAAACACAATTGATGCGCTTGACACTGACAATGATGGAGACTACGACACTGCTTCTGCTTCAACAGAAACATGGCTTGCCGGCGACTATTTTGGCGGAAAAACAAGAAGCCGCTTGAATCTTGGCTGGTCAAACAAGGACGAGTCTGCTGGCGCATTCGTCCGCTTTCAGTACTCAGGTGCAGCAGAGAAGTTTGATATTGCTGGAACTACAGCCTATGCTTTCGGCTGGGTAAACCCTTTTGAGGGGAAACTCACTGTTGCAGCAGGAAAGCTTAAGGACAACTATATCGGTTCTGACGGATATGAGGGATTCTCTGCTCTTGACGGAAAGTCTGGCTTCTTCGCAGGCGTAAATCCTATTGAGGGGTTTACAGTCGGCGGCGGAGCTGTAGTTGACTATCTGAAAACTCAAACTGAAAAAGAAGATGGAAAAGATGTTGTTTATAAAAAGGCTAGCAAAAGAGCCGCATACTTCGGAGCAAAATACTCAACAGACGCTTTCACAGCTGATGCAGGCTATGCTCTTGCTGGCGACTTCTATGCGAACCTGAACGTTACAGCTGTAGAGAACCTTCTTGTCGCTCTTGAGGCAAACCATGCCACAGACGACATTCTTGACGAGGGGACTGCTTGGAACCCTTGCGAGAACACATTCGTTGAGCAGGTTGAGTACACAGGAATCGACAAGCTTCTTATCGGTGTTTTGAGCTACCAGTTCATCAATAATCATGATATTAAAGACGATTCAAACACAACAGTAACAATCAACCCGTATGCGCGCTATGAAATCAATGATGTTCTTGCGGCTTCTGTTGAGGGAACTGTTCATCTCTATGATTATGACGATGCTCCTGACACATATGCGACAGTTGTTCCTGCTGTGTATTTCAAGGTTGTAGACGGAGCGGAGGCTAATGTTTTCGCAAAGATTTCTACAGACACTGACCAGGAAAAACATCAGGTTGGAGCTGGAGTAATCTTTAACTTCTAGTCTATAGTCAAAGATTATAGATAAATCTTCTTTAGCCGCTTCCTTTTTAAGGAGGCGGCTTTTTTTTCGTGAAGCTCGTCGCCTTGGATTTATTTCAGGGGCTGCGATGTAAAACGGAGATTTTAACGCCTGACAATATTGTAAAGAGGCGCTGAACAACCGAGATTTTACTTACAGATTCCGAATCTAAGCGAGCCGCAAAACTGCTCGAGTTCTCAAATGACGTGCTTTTTTCAGACTCTGAACGTCTTTCTAAGCGTCTTTTTGAGGCTTTTATTAAAATCTGGCCTTTTTTCTGAAAAAATCCTCCTTTCCTTTTTCTTATAATCAAAAAAAATCTGAAAGACTTGCAAAAATTGCAAAGAAAGCGGCTTAGATTATTCGCCTCGCTTTTCTGATTTCTTATTGAGATTAAAGTGAAATTTCATTTCTTATCCGCCCTTTTGCGTGATAATTCTACAAGACGAGGAAAATTCTATGAGAAACAGTCTTTCAAAATCACGTTCACGAAAAATATTCAGGATTTCGGCAAAGTTCTCCGCGGTCCTTTTTTCATCATTCTTGGTTTTTGGCGCGGCTTCATGCTCAGACGGAAGCGATTCTGAATCCAGTGGCTCTGACGGTTCAGTTTCCAGCTCTTCTGGCTCAAGTTCAGCATCCGGCAGGACTTCAAAAACTGGCTCGTCATCATCATCTTCTTCATCGTCGGTCTATTCTCCTTCCTGCTCGGACTCAAACGCGTCAAGCGTCACTTACTCGTTCACAAACGCTAGCGGAGTTACGGTAACCTATCACGCGCTTTATCTCGTTGACGGCGAGACAAAATCTTATTCTGCGGACGACTTCACAGACGGAAGAGTCGAGGTTTCCGCCTCAAACGAGATTGCGTTCCTTGTGATTAACGGCGGAAGCCTTACTCTTGACGGAGTTGAAATCACAAAGTCAGGAGACGCGACAACTTCATCGATAAGCGATGACGCTTACAATTTCTACGGTCTTAACGACGCTGTAGTCGCGGTTGGAAGCGGAACCAGCGCGGTCTTGAACAGCTGCACGATAAGCTCAAGCGCAATCCACGGGAACGCGGTTTTTGCGACAGACGATGCCGAAATCACAGTGAGCTGCGGAATCACAATGGAAAACACTCAGGAGCGCGGCGGACGCGGATTTTTTGCCTCTTACGGCGGAAGCGTTTCAAGCACGGACGGCGGCGTTGTGATTTCCACAAGCGGGAACAACTCTGCGGCTTTTGCGACCGACCGTGGCGGCGGAACAATCACTGTTACAGGCGAGGGCAATATCCTAAGCACGCAGGCCAACGACTCGCCTTGCATTTATTCAACAGGAACAATAACGGTATCTGGCGTAACAGGAACAGCGGCGGCTGCCCAGGCGATTGTTATAGAGGGAAAAAATCAGGTTTCAGCAAGCGGCTGCGTATTTACAGGCGCGCGGAGCGGGCAGGGCTGCGTTATGCTTTATCAGAGCATGTCAGGCGACGCGAGCGACTCTGACGCTTCTTCAAGCTACACAACAGCGTCTCTTACGGACTGCGTTTTCTACAACCAGTTTGCGTCAAGCGGAGAGGCGATGTTCTACGTTACAAACACTGAGGCGAAAGTTACAGAAATCGGCTGCACATTCTATGCCGGAACTGGCGGAACGGAATATTCATCAGGCTATGTTCTTGTTCTCTGCGACTCGAACTCATGGGGAACGAGCGGCTCAAACGGCGGAAATATGACTTTGTCTGCAAGCGGCGAGACTTTGAGCGGAACGCTAACGGCTTCTGAAAGCGACTCTTCGATAGCCGTAACCTGCGGAGCTTCAAACCTCGTGAAAGGAAGCGGCAGCGGTTCTGTAACCGTGAACGGAGAGGCTCTATAGATTTTGAAAGAAAAACGTTTTATCAGCGTTTTTCTTTTCGGGAATAGTTGCGGTTTGCAATGACTTGCTTTTTTTCTGAAAGCCAGCCCCCTTGGATTTATTTCAGGGGCTGCGATGTAAAACGGAGATTTTAACGCCTAACAACATTGTAAAGAGCCGCTGAACAACCGAGATTTTAACGTCTGGCAATATTGTAAACAGGCAATGAACAACCGACTTTTTACTTACAGATTCCGAATCTAAGCGAGCAGCAAAACTGCTCGAGCTCGCAAATGACGATAGCTTAATCGCCCTGCGTCCACTTCGAGAATTCTTCATCTGTGGCAAGAACCTTGTGTGTTCCTTCCACAAAGTGCGGCGTTCCTTTCGAGTAGTCGATTCCGCTTGTGAGGTAGTTGTAGCTTTTTATCTCGCGGTTTTTCTCGACGGCCGGATTTGGGCGCGGAATTGCGGAAAGCAGGCTTCTTGTGTACGGATGGACCGGATTCGAGAAAATCTCGTCTGTCGTGCCGGTCTCAAGAAGATGTCCTAGGTGCAGAATTCCGATTCTGTCTGAGATGTATTTTACCATGCTCAGGTCGTGCGCAATAAAAAGGTATGCGCAGCCGGTCTCTTCCTGAATGTCCTTCATCATGTTCACAACCTGCGCCTGAATTGAAACGTCAAGCGCGGAAATGCACTCGTCGGCAATCACGAGCTTCGGGTTCATAATCAGCGCGCGCGCGATTCCGACTCTCTGCCTCTGTCCGCCTGAGAACTGGTGCGGATAGCGTTCGATATGCTCAGGGGCAAGCCCGACTTTTTTCAAGATACGCTGGATTTTCGCCTCGCGCTCCTGCCGTGTAGCGTAAAGATGGTGAATGTCCAAGCCCTCGCCGATAATCTCGCCAACTTTTTTTCTTGGATTAAGGCACGCCATCGGGTCCTGAAAAATCATCTGCATATTTGTGCGAAGATATTCCTCTGAGTCGCCTTTCATTTTTGACGAGATGTCGCGTCCGTCAAACGTGATTTTGCCTGCGGTCGGCGTGTAAAGGCGGATTACGCTGCGTCCGATTGTGGATTTTCCGCTTCCGCTCTCGCCTACAAGCCCGTATGTCTCGCCCGGGAAAATCTCGAACGACACATTGTCAACGGCCTTTACCGTGTATTTTGAGGAGACTTTGAAATACTGCTTAAGATTCTCTACTTTTAAAAGCGGTGTTTTCTCACTCATATTTTTTCGCCTCCTCTTTCATCCTGCTGATTCTTTCTTTAAGCTCCGCCGGCATTTCAACTTTCGGCGCGTCAGGATGCAAAAGCCACGTTGCCGCGCTGTGCGTCTCTGAAATCTTGAACATCGGAGGCTCAAGCCTGTCGTCAATGTTGAGCGCGTATGCGTTTCTTGGCGCGAAAGGGTCGCCTTGAACTTTGTGGAGAAGGTTCGGCGGAGACCCCGGAATTGTGTAGAGCCGGTCGCCTGTCGTCTCAAGGTCGGGCATTGCGGAAAGCAAGCCCCAAGTGTAAGGGTGCCGCGGGTCGTAGAAAATCTCGTCCGCTGTTCCGCTCTCCACGATTTTTCCGGCGTACATCACGTTTATCCTGTCTGCCACTCTTGCCACAACGCCCATGTTGTGCGTGATGAAGATTACAGACAGGCTGCGCTTTTTCTGGATTTCCTTGATAAGGTCGAGAATTTTCGCCTGAATTGTAACGTCAAGCGCGGTTGTCGGCTCGTCGCAGATTAGAAGCTCCGGGCTGCACGCAAGGGCGATTGCAATAACGATTCTCTGCCTCATTCCGCCTGAAAGCTGATGGGGATAGTTCTTCATTCTTGCCTTCGCGTCCGTGATTCCGACCTCGTGCAGAAGCTTCAGGACTTTCTGGTAGGCCTCGCGCTTTGGAGTGTGGTAATGGTAAATCATTCCCTCCGCAATCTGCTTTCCGATGCTCATCGTAGGGTCAAGCGAAGTCATCGGGTCCTGAAACACCATGGCGATGTTTTTTCCGTTGATGTTCCGCCTGATGTCGCGAGTCTTCATATTCAGGATGTCGTATTTTGTGTAAGTCTTGTTGTCAGGCTCCAGGCAGTTGTAGACGATTTCGCCTGAGTTCACAACCGCGTTCTTCGCGAGAATTCCCATCACGGTTTTTGTCGTGACGGATTTTCCAGAGCCTGACTCGCCCACAATCGCAAGAGTCTCGCCGCGCTTCAAGTCAAAGTCAACTCCGCGGATTGCGTTCACCATTCCTGCGGTCGTCTTGAACGAGATGTTCAGGTCTTTTACAGAAAGAATTGTGTCGTTTGTCATTTCGCCCATCTCACTGCTCCTTGAATTTCGGGTCAATCGCCTCGCGAAGTCCGTCTGCTAAGATGTTGAAGCTGAGCATAAGAACCGCAAGAACCACAATCGGCGGAATAATCTGGTAGGGATGCGTTGTAAAGCTGTTGAAAGCGTCGCTTATGAGAGAGCCGAGCGAGCACTGCGGAACCGGAATTCCAAGGCCCACAAAGCTCAGGAAAGCCTCTGTGAAAATCGCCGTCGGAATAGAGAACATTGTCTGCGTGATTACCTGGCCGTTTATGTTCGGAAGAATCTCGTGCAGAATTATAGAGAAATTGCCCGCCCCTAAAGTCCGCGAGGCAAGCACAAATTCCCGCTCCTTTAGATTCAGCATTTCAGCGCGCGCGATTCTCGACATTCCAATCCATTCAGTGATCATCAGCGCGAAGATGATTGTCGCAATTCCAGGCTTTAGAATCAGCATTAAAAGCGTGACGATTACAAGGCGCGGAATTCCGTTCACAATCTCCGCGAAACGCTGCATTGCAGAATCGGTCATTCCTCCGAAATATCCCGAGACAAGGCCGAACGAAAGCCCGATAATCATATCGATTAGAACCGCCACGATTGAAATGTAGAGAGAGACTCTCGTTCCCATCCAAGTGCGCGTCCAGATGTCGCGTCCGAGAGTGTCCGAGCCGAACCAGTAATAGACGTTAGTGTCGCCGTTTTTCTCGTAGAGATTCGTCTTTCTGCTGCCTGACGTTGTTCTCATATTCTCGTCGCCGTTGAAAATCCCTAGCTTTTCAAGCCCCTGAATTCGAGGCGCGTAGTTTTTCTGTTCAAGATTCTGCTCTGA
>DHKO01000024.1 GCA_002404895.1 Treponema sp. UBA4692
TCTTTTTAGGAAGAGACTGTTTCATAAAGCCCGACAACGCGAGTACCATGCAGCGTTATAAGGCAACAGTGGGAATTATATTTTTTTTTGATGATAAAGACAATAAATTTTAAGATTTCAGACGAATTGTTAGAAAAAGCTAACAAAGACTGGACTCCAGCGGCTTTGATTTTCCGTTCCGAACGTCAAATTTATTCTATCATTCATAATTTTTGATTCTTAATCTTAATCCGTCATCTAAAATCCGACTTTTTGACTTTTCTAAGAACTGCGGCAAGAACGCAAAGAAGAACGACAAAAGTGACTCCCCAGCTCAGAGGATAAGAGACAAAAATGCTCTGGTAAAAGTGGAAGCGCGGAATCTGGTAAAAAAACGCGAGATAAAGAATTCTCAGCCCGCACGCGCCCACAAGCGTAATCAGCATTGGAGTCATCGAGTAGCCTAGCCCGCGCAAAGTGTTGGCGGTGCAGTCCATCATTCCGCAAAGGTAATAAGTAGCAGCAATCATGAACATTCTCGAGCGCGCGGCAGCTATAACCTCCTGGTTTTTCGAGAAGATGCTGAAAACCTGCTGGCCGAACAAAATCACAAGCGAGCCTAAAACGCCGCCGATTACGATAACGCAGGCAAGAGAGCGAAGATAGACTTTTCCGATTCTGTCAAATTTCTTTGCGCCGCGGTTCTGGCTTACAAAAGTCAAGACTCCTTGGGCAAAGCCGTTCATTGAAGTGTAGATAAAGCCCTCCACGCTCTGGCTCGCGCTGTTTCCCGCGACAACAACCGCGCCGTATGCGTTAGCCGAAGACTGAATAATAACGTTTGAAAAGCTGAAAATCATTCCCTGAACGCCTGCCGGAACTCCGATTTTAAGGATTTTAAATAAAATATCTTTATAAATCCGAAGTTTCCTAAATTCAAGCCTGAAGCAGTCATTTTCTCTCATCAAAAGAAAAGTCACGCAGACTGCGCTGAAAGTCTGGCTGACAACAGTCGCAAGCGAGACTCCGGCAACTCCGAAATCAAAGAAAATCACGAACACAAGATTCAAAATCACGTTTATTATTCCAGCTGCAAAAAGAATGTACAGAGGCCGCCGTGTGTCGCCTTTCGCGCGCAAAAGCGAAGCCCCGAAATTGTAAATCACAGTCGGGATAATTCCGCCGAAGTAAATGCGAAGATAGAGAACAGAAAGCGGAAGAACGTCCTCAGGAGAACCCATCAAAATGAGAATCTGCGGAGAGAAAATCACGCCTGCAAAAGTAAGGATAATTCCGCCGATTGCGCTGAGGCAATAAGAAGTTTGTACAGTTCTTTCAACGCCCGAATTGTCTCCAGCCCCGAAAAATCCTGCGGCAACAACATTCGCGCCCACGGTCAGGCCTATAAAAAGATTAACAAGGAGATTTATAAGAGGAGCGGTGGAGCCGACTGCGGCAAGCGCGTTGCTTCCAACGTACCGGCCGACAACAATCACATCGGCAGCGTTGAACAGAAGCTGTAAAAGCGAGCTTAAAATCAGCGGAACAGAAAAGACAAGCAGCTTTGAAAAAATCGGGCCTGCCGTCATATCAATCTGGTGGGATTTTTGCTTAGATTCAGCAGTCTCAGATTTCAAAAGATTAGTTTTTAGCTTGCTAGACATAGAAAATAATTCTAGCGACTTTTCGGGGAAAATTTAACATAAATTTTACAAAAACGCCGTCATTGAGAGGAACGCGACAACGAAAGCGTGCGGTAAAAAACACGAATTCAGCATGACGGCATAAGCAAAAGCCGGCACAACAAGTTAATCTAAAGGAAAAGGACGCGCGGGAAAATAAAATGCAGAACGCCCGCCGCAATGCAGAAGATTCCAAGATATTTTCTGCCGTCAACAAAGAGCTTTTCAAGGACTTCGGGCAGAGAAAGCGCGAGCGTTGACTTGTTCTTGTACCATTCAAGCAGGATGCTGATTCCGCCGGCGATTCCCGCAAGAGACGGAATCAAGTCGCCGACAACAGGAACGTCGTACTGAATCGGGGAAAGAAGCTTCATCAAGCCTGTCAGAACCATCAAAATTCCAAGCACGAGGCGGAAAGAAGAGTCCTCAAGGAACGGAATTTCAAGATTTCTTGATTTCTTGCCGTTTTCGTTCTTGGTCCCATTTGTTTCAGAGCTTTTTTCATCTGAATCGCTTCCATTATTGTTGTCATCTGAAAAAATATCGCCTGAAAAATCCGAAGAAGCCGAATCCAAAGAATCTTCCTTAGAGCCGTAAAGAAAAACCAGCCCGGCTATGATATTCAGCAAAACTGAAAGAAAATAAAACTGAAGCACAAAAATCTCCTTTTCGCAGTCTTTGCAAAGCAAGAAAATCAGAGCAAAAACAAAGCTCCTAATGCTTTTCGACGCGGCACGAGAGCCTTTTTTCCTCGTCGCCGATTTTCACGTCAGCTGCGACATTAAATATATCATAATCGGTAAAAGTTGTCCGCAAAAACATCTCCTCGCCTTTATATATTTCGTCGAGATTTTTAGAAAAAAGCTGCTGGTTGTCCGCATCGTAAGCGTAAAAAACCGCCGAGACCTTGCAAGGAGACTCAAAATTCTGCCTGTGCTTTTTTGAAGGCTGCTCAAGCTTCAGGCTTGTGTAGATTGTGTCCTCAACCGAAAAAGCCGAGAGAGAAGAAGGAACGCCGTTTATCAGCGACTCGCTTTTTGAAGGCCCGAAAAACCCGAGAAAAAAAACGGCCGCGACCGCCACAACAAGCACAAAAAACATCATTCTGTTGCCTTTTGTTGAAAGCAGCGCGCGGAAAAGCCCCCGCTTCGTTGTCAAAAGCTCGCCAGAGTAATATTTCTGGACAAGCTCAGGCGCGTTTTTCAGCCTTTCCTCGCGGCTGTAGTGAAAAACAAGCTTTTCTTCATCGCTCTCGTCGCCAGGCCGGCTTGCCTGACCTTCTTTTATTCCGCTGAAATCCATTTTCTCTCCCGCATCAAAATCTAAAATCTCTTTAATTTATCTTATCATCAAAATCCGAAACTAATTGTTCAAAAATGACGACAGAAGAGAATCAGTGCGCCACCAGACAACATCCGCGGCTTCTTTTTTCACAAAAAGCCCTGAGATAATTCCGTTTCCGCTGAGAGAAAGCGTGTAGTAAAGAATTTTCGAGTGGTCAACTGAAAGGCTACGCTTCACGACTCTCTGGCCGTCCGGCTGAACCATCTGCACAAGGAATCCGTTCTCGTCTGGAATTATGAAAAAGAACCAGCCGTTTTCCGTGACGCCCATAAAATTATATGGAAGATTATAGACTTCCTTAGCCATATTTTCTGTGATTACATACTCGTAGGACGGAATTTCAAGCGGCTCCTCGTATTTTCCGCTAGGCACATCGAGAGGATAAAGCATCGTTTTTTCGTAATCGACTCCAGACTGGACTTTTAAAGCCTCGTCAAGCGACGCAATGTAATAGTCAACTTTTATGTAAAGCCTGTAATTTTCAGAATCAGGAACGATATTTCCTATGGAAAGATATTCTGGAGCTTCGGTCTTCTCATCGTGGGCAAGTTTCGGCACAGTCGAATTTGAGACAAGAACATTATAGAGAAGAAATCCGCTCGTGTTGAACCAGTAAACGGAAGAGCCGTCGCTTGTAGTGCAGACAACAACAAGCTCGTCCTTTTTTGTCGTGTAGATTTTCTTGATGAATGGAAACGGAGTTCCGCCAGGCCCCTGCTGCCCGATGTAGTCGATGAATTGTCCGTTGTTGTCAAAGCGGAGAACAACGTTTTTCAAAACATTCTTGTTCTGAGAGTCCATCTCCTGACGCTCAGAAGGCAAAGTGTCAGCCGCATAGATGAATTTCCGCGCGTCAACAGTAACAGGACCCAAAGTATTGAAAGGATACGAGACAGCCTTTTTTGTGGAATTCTGCTGGCCGGAATTCCGGGACGCATCCCGGGACATATCCTGACGGCTTCCGATAGAAGAAGACTTCTCCGCAAATTTCACGTCTTTTGTGACTTCGTCGTTGTAGAAAAGGCTTAAAAGGTCGCCGTAAGAGTTTAGCTCGAGAATCTTCTTTGACTCGCCGTTCGCAATGTAGAAAAAACCGTCGCGCATTTCCATAAACGTGCTGACAGTTCCAGTTCCGGCAAGGTCGAACAAGTTAAGCTCGTCCTCAAAATTCCCGTAGTCCAAAGAAAAAAGCCGATTCTCATTCAGCGAATGAACAAGACTCGACTTTCCGCAAGATGATAAAAGAAAACAAGTTAAAATAAAAGCAAAAAATCCTGCCAATCCAAATTCTTTTTTCATAGATTTAAGATAATACAAAAAAAGAAGAAAACAGGAAACAGGAGATTTTAGTCAGAAGTCAAAATCTCGTAAGCCTGAGCCGCGTCCCTGCAGTTCAAAAGCGAGTCGCGAACTTCCTTATTCTTGAGCTTTGAAGAAAAATAGCTCAAAGTCTGGAGATAATAAGAATGTTGATTGTAAGCCGCCGCAATCATAATCAGGAGGCGTACAGGCATATCGTCAATTGACTGGAAATCAATCAGGTCGTTCTTGCAGATTCCGACAGCCATGACCAAGTCCGTAACAGACGCAAGGCGCACATGAGGAATCGCGATTCCGCGTCCGATTGCAGTTGACATAAGCTCCTCGCGCTTCAAGATTTCCTCGACAAGCTCTTTTTCATTTTTAATCTGCGGAGCTGTCGCAAGATTCTGGGCAAGCTCCACAATCGCGTCATGCTTTGTCGAGTGGTTTATAAAAATAATCCGGTCAGGAGAAAGAATATCTTTTGCAGAGACAGCCTGCTTTGGAGCTGCGGACTTCTGCGATGAAGAAAGACGCTCGTTCACCCATTTTTCAATTTCCGACTTCTTGAAACGCCATACAGTTCCGATTTTTCCGGCTGGAATTTCGCCTTTCTGCGCCCAGTCATAAACTGTTCTTTCTGAAACTCTCAAATACTTTGCAACTTCTTCAATAGTAAGAATATCGTCTTCCACTTTTTACGCTCCCATATCTTATGTTGAAATATTTTGCAAACTTTACTATCCTTTGTCAAGCAATGTGAATTTGATTCATAATTTCCGTTATATTGCATTTTATTGTTATAATTTTAGAAAAAAGCGAACTGAAAAGAATCCACTTGCAATGCCGCAATGAGCGCGGAGAATCAAGGACGGCGCGCGGATTCAATCCTATTTCCTAGTTTTCAGTTTTTTTCTATAATATTTTTTATGACTAAAAAATCCCGCTTAATCACTCCAATCTGCATCGCTTCTATAATCGTTTACATAATTTTTGCCGCGAAGCCTCTTTCAAAAGAGATTCAGTTTTCGCCTGAATGGACGATAGACACTGAAATCGAGGCGGTTCCAGACGCGGAAGAAAAAAGCAAGCTTGACTATTCGGCGGCGGTTCCGTTCAAGCTCGGACAAACTTTGGGCTACGTTTCTGCGGACGGAAAACTTTTGAACAAGATTTCTTTTCCTTACAAGGCGACCGTAAGCCAAAATTCATATTCAGTTTACGGAACCTCATCTGAAAAAATCGACTTTTTCGCGCCTGACGGAGAAAAAGCAGGCACGATTTTCCAGACGGGATTTCCTTATTTCACAGAAGAAAAAAAATGCATTTTCTTGCCAGGCGGCTCTGCGTTTGAAGTCCTGAATGACGACGGAAGCAAAAAATGGCTTTACGAAGGCTCAACGCCAGTCATCGCGTTTTCAGATTCAAAAAGCGGCGTGATTTCAGGATTCGCGGACGGAAACGTGATTGCGTTCAACAACGACGGAGAAATAATCCAGCAGTACAAGCCGGGCGGAAGCGCGTACGAAGTGATTTACGGAGCTGCAATCTCGGACTCGGCGCGTTACGCAGCGACGCTTTCAGGACAGGAGAACCAGCGTTTTGTGGTCTCGGAGAAATTTTCAAAGGAAACAGGCTCGAATTCTTCTATTATATTCTACAAGACGATGAACAAGGAGCTTAACAGACAGGTCGTTGTGAAATTCACGCGGGACGAGAAAAAAGTCTATTACGCTTCGGCTGACGGCGTGGGGCTTGTGAACCTGAAATCACTCAAAGACACGATGATTCCGATAAAAGGCAGAGTTCTTTCGATGAAGGAATCAGACGACGGACGCGAGATGTTCATTTTGAGCAAGGAAAACGGAACTTACACAGTTTCTGTCGTGGAAGGATTCGGCGTTCTTGCAGGCTCTTTCAGTTTTGAAGCTTCAAGCGCGTGCATCGCGGCAAAAGATGGCTCGCTTTTTGTGGGACGCGACACAAAAATCTCGAAAATCAGAATCGGACACAACTAAGCCGAAATCAGAAAAAATGGAGAAAATAAGAATTATGAAAGCAAAGCAGGCGTTTTTTTTCGGAGTTTTGGCGTTGTCGTTTTCAGGAATATCGGCTTTTGACTGGCCGCAGAATGAGATTATGTCGGATTCCTTTTACTCATACTTCGGGCAGCTTCGAGGCGGAACAATCAGCACATCGCTTGTCTTCTCAGAGAGCAAGGAGGTAAAGGCGGCGGAGTCGGGACACATTCTTGCGGTCATCGCAGAGCATGACGAGGACGACCTTTTTGACTCAACGCTTGGAAACGCGGTTATAATCTCGCACAATGACAAGCTCGCGACAGTTTACGCGAATCTTGAAGATGAAAATCAGGACGAGCTTTTTGAGACAACGGAAATTGAATCCGGGACAAGACTCGGAACAACGAGCAACTCAGGCTGGCAGACAGGCGAAGCGTGCCTTGAATTTCAGGTTCTCGACCTTAAAAACCAGACTTATGTGAATCCGCGTATTTTAATGCCGAGAATAGGAAACGAGCTGGAGCTTACGATAAAAAACATTTCAGCAGTGAACAAGAAAGGCGAGAGATTCGACTTCAACACGACAAAAAATCTTCAGGCTGGAACTTATCTTCTTTACAGGGAGCGGCAGGAAATCGCCATGCCTTACAAGACAACTGTTTTTGTGAACGGAGCGGCTGCGGACTCAATCACTTACGACACGCTAATCAACAAAGACGGAAGAATTTGCGTGAACGGAAAGAAAACTTATTCCGCTGACGTAATTTATCCAGACGCTCAACGCCATTTCTTGGGCGAAATCATGCTTCCGAGAGGAAAAACCACGGTCTCAGTGCTCGTTCAGGATATTCTCGGAAAGGAAAAGCAGCTTACATATACGATTGAGGCAAGATAAATTTGAATCCGTTCCGATTACGTGGTAAAATCAACGGATATGGAACACAATATGATTACTTCCGCGTCTGGATGGCGAAAAGTCTTTGCCATTTCAGGCGATGAGACCGACACAACATCAGATATTGGCGAAACTAACAATACAATAGCATTTTTAGCGGCAGACACTTTTGCCGACTACATTCTTGAAAAAAAATCATCTCCGACAGTAATTTTAGGAATAGACACAAGACCTACAGGGCCTGCAATCGCAGAGGCAATGCTGAAAGTCCTTATGGCGCGGAAAATCGCCGTGAGCTACGCCGGAGTTATCGCGGCGCCTGAAATCATGGCTTTCAGCCGGACAGCCGACGCATTTGTCTACATCTCCGCGAGCCACAATCCAATCGGACACAACGGAATAAAATTCGGCTTGAACGACGGCGGAGTTCTATGCGCTCAGGAAAACGCGAAACTTGTTAAAGAATTCAACAGAAGATGCCATTCAGGCGAGGAAATCGAAAGAATCAAAAATCTTGCGGAAAAATGCGAGCTTGAAGACTTGGACTGGGTCTTCACTGAAAGCGTTGCTGTAATAAGAGAGGCTGCAAGCACTTACAGAAATTTCGCGAAGATGACAATCGCCGGAACAGACAAAATCGCAGCGCAAAACAAGCTTTTCGCCACAATCAGGCAGAATGTTCTTTCAAATCCGATTGGAATCGTTGCCGACATGAACGGCTCTGCAAGAACTCTCTCTATCGATGCGGATTTTTTCAAGGAATGCGGAATTTCGTTCTATGCAATCAACAACAAGCCGGGCGAAATCGTTCATGCGATTATTCCAGAGGCAGACAACCTAATCTGGTGCGCGGCTGAGATGGAAAAGCTCCATGAGGACGGACGCGCAGAAGCCGTGCTTGGCTATATGCCTGACTGCGACGGCGACAGAGGAAATATCGTTTTTTGGAACGACCAGGAAAAAGAGGCGCAGGTTCTTCAGGCGCAGGAAGTTTTCGCGGTTTCAGTTCTCTCGGAGCTTGCATGGGAATGCCATTCCAACATTGACAAGGATGAAAAGCTTGCGGTCGCTGTGAACGGACCGACATCTATGAGAATCGAAGAGATTGCAAAAGCGTTCGGAGCAGAAGTTTTCCGTGCGGAAGTTGGCGAGGCAAATGTTGTGAACCTTGCGCGCGAAAAAAGGAACGAAGGCTACACCGTGAGGATTCTTGGCGAAGGCTCGAACGGCGGAAACATAACACATCCGGCGGCAGTGCGCGACCCTCTAAACACGATTTTCGCGCTGATTAAGCTTCTTGTCATAAGAGATTCTATTGATGAGAACGGCTCTTACGTGAAAGGCCTTTTCCATCTTTGGTGCTCGCTCAGCGGACAGGAAGAAAAATACCGCGACGACTTTACTCTTCTTGATGTCATAAATTCCCTTCCAGCCTACACGACAACTGGAGTCGCCGAGGACAGGGCGATTCTTCACATAAAATCATCTGACCACGCAAAACTGAAGTCAAATTTCCAGAAGATTTTTGAAAACCAGTGGAAAATTCAAAAAGACACGCTTTACGAAAAATACGGGATTTGCTCTTACATTGCCGTGGCGACGGTCGGCACAAAAGAGACAAAAAATATCACGGATTACTCGGTGAGCGGAAAAGGCGGCCTGAAAATCATTTTTTATGATGAAAATGAAAATCCGCTTGCGTTCATCTGGATGAGGGGAAGCGGAACAGAGCCGGTTTTCCGAGTGATGTGCGATGTAAAAGGCAAAAATCCTAAAATAGAGCGGAAACTTTTGGAATGGGAGACAAAAATGATTCTTAAAGCCGACCAGCTGACAAAATAAACCGCAGATTTCGGTCTGCCTGAAAATCAAAAATTATCATATTAAAATCAAAGGAGAAATTTATGGAAAAAACAGAAATTCTTGAGCGTGCAAAAAAGTACATCGAAGAAGAAAAGGACGAGAGATTCCGGAAGGAAGTTGAGGAGCTTGTCGAAAAAGAGGATATGAAGGAGCTTGAAGACAGATTCTATCAGACTCTTGAATTTGGAACAGGCGG
>DHKO01000018.1 GCA_002404895.1 Treponema sp. UBA4692
TACGATTATTATTGATTTCGGGAAGTTGGGTTGCCGTCCCCTACGACTTCAAAAAAACTTGCCGAAAGGCAAATATAACTGCGGTAGCAATATAATTTTGACAGGCAAATTATAATTTTGACGGGCAAAATATAACTTCCGCAAGGAAATATAACTATGAAATTTCTGTCGGGAACGCTTTTTCGGCGTTCCGACTTTTTGAAATTTGTCGTAAAAACAGCGGTTTGAAAACCGTTTTTTGTTTTTTTAACAAAATATCACAAAAAATAATTGAATTTTTACAAACAATATAGTACAATATACGGGATAAATAATATAATTTTATATCTATACGCGTATATGTGGGGGAAATATTCAAACGCCATTGAAAAAACGCGTTAAGATAATATGTAAACGGAGATTTTATGGGACTTATCAGATATATTCTGAATACCGATTCCAGAATAAGTTTGAAGAAAATCGACAAACAGGCTGACAAAATTCTCGCTCTTTCGCCCAAGTACGAGGCGATGACCGACTCGGAACTCAAAGACCAGACTACCGTTTTGAAAGGCAGACTTAAAAACGGCGAAACGCTCGAAGATATTATGTACGACGCGTTCGCGGTCGTAAGAGAAGCGGCGTACAGAGTTCTGCACATGCGGCACTACAAAGTCCAACTTATGGGCGGTATCTGCGTTCATCAGGGCAGAGTTGCGGAACTTAAAACAGGCGAAGGTAAAACCCTTATGGCGACCCTTCCCGCATACCTTAACGCTCTTTCCGAAAAAGGCGTTCACATCGTCACGGTAAACGACTACCTCGCTAAGCGTGACGCGGAATGGATGGGCAAGGTTTATAAGTTTTTGGGACTTACCGTCGGCGTGAACGTTCACGATATGAACGACGACCAAAAGAGAGCCGCTTACGCCTGCGATATTACCTACGGTACGAACAACGAATTCGGTTTCGACTATCTGAGAGATAATCTTAAAGTCAAACTTGCCGATATGGTGCAAAGGGGCTTGAACTTCGCTATCGTCGACGAGGTGGACTCGATTTTAATCGACGAGGCGAGAACTCCGCTTATCATTTCGGGCGCGGGTGAGGACGACACTTTCAAATTCTACGAGGTTGACAAATATGTCGGCCTTTTTGAGGAAGCCGAGAAAGACCCGAAAACAAACGATTATTACGATGAAGTGAATCTTGAGCCTGAGCAGCGCGAGGCTCTAAAGGGCGACTATAAAATCGATGAGAAATCAAAGAGAATTTCATTCACTGACAAGGGAATGAACAAGATTGACTCGATTCTTCACCAGCACAATCTCATCTCTCCTGACACGACTGTTTTTGACGACGAGAACTTTGAGTATGTCCATTACTTCACTCAGGCTTTGCGCGCTCATCTTCTCTACAACAAAGACGACGAATATGTTGTGAAAGACGGAAAAGTCGAGATTGTAGACGAGTTCACAGGCCGTATTCTTGAGGGAAGACGCTATTCAGACGGACTTCATCAGGCGATTGAGGCGAAGGAGCATGTGAAAATCGCCCAGAGAAACCGCACAATGGCGACTGTAACATTCCAGAATTTCTTCAGAATGTATGCGAAGCTTTCGGGAATGACAGGAACCGCCGCGACAGAAGCGGTCGAATTCCAGAAAATCTACAAGCTCGACACTGTTGTGATTCCGACACATCTTCCTGTTGCCAGAATCGACGAGCAGGACGAAGTTTATCTTAATGAAGACGACAAATGGAACGCGATTGTAAAGGAAATCAAGGCGGCGCACACAAAAGGCCAGCCGGTCTTGGTCGGAACAGTTTCAGTTGAAAAGTCAGAGCATCTTTCAAACATGCTCACAAGAGCCGGAATTCCGCACGAAGTCCTGAACGCGAAAAACCATGCGCGCGAGGCTTTGATTATCGCGGAAGCAGGCGCGAAAGGAGCTGTAACAGTCGCGACAAACATGGCAGGACGCGGAACTGACATCAAGCTCGGCGGAAGCTATGAGCAGCGCGCAGTCGAGAAAGTCGGGACAAACGCCGAGCCGGAAGTTTTCCAGGCGGCGGTAAAAGCGGAAAAAGAAAAATGGCAGAAAGACTATGAGGAAGTAAAGTCGCTTGGAGGCCTTTACGTAATCGGCTCAGAACGCCACGAGTCGCGCCGTATCGACAACCAGCTCCGCGGACGCTCAGGCCGTCAAGGCGACCCGGGACGCTCGAAATTCTTCATCTCGATGGACGATGACCTGATGAGGCTTTTCGGCGGCGACCGCATGAAAAACATCATGAAGCGGATTGGAATGGAAGACGGCGAGCCGATTTACCATCCGTGGCTTACAAAGGGAATCGAAAAAGCGCAGAAAAAAGTCGAGGAGCGCAACTTTGAAATCCGAAAGAATTTGATTGACTACGACGATGTTCTTAACGAGCAGCGCGAGTTCATCTACAAGCAGCGCGACGACATTCTCTCTGACGACAAGCTCGACGAGCGCGTTATGAGCACAGCGTCGGACTATCTTGACTTGTGGCTTGACGAGGCGGCTCATTCAAAGAAAGAGGGGCTTAAAACTCTTGCGGAAAACATCAAGACAAACTTCGGCGTTCTTCTTCCGCCTGAAATGCTTGAAAAAGACAAGATTCTCGCTCTTCTCCAGAACGATTTGACAGAAAAGGAGACTTTAGTCGGACACGAGCAGTTCAATATGTTCATCCGCTACCAGTATATCTCCTTGATTGACAGAAAATGGCTTGACCAGCTCGAATTCTTGGACGGGCTTCGCGAGGCGGTTCACTTGCGTTCTTACTCGCAGAAAAATCCGCTCACAGAATACAAGATTGACGGCTTCAACAGGTTCGATGATATGATTGACGAGATTCGTCTCCAGATTGCAAGCCGCGTCTTCAAGGTGAGAATCCAGATTCGTCAGGAAGAGCCGCAGCAGCCGAAAAGCGTAATGCAAGGCGGACAGGCGCAGCACTCAGAAGCGCAGAGCATGGGCGAGCAGGTCCGCGGCGCGCAGATGGCAAGAAACGCTCAGCAGCAGGCAAGCCGCACAATGGCAGGAGCTTCAAGCGGAAAGCCGATGCAGTACGTGCGCACAACGCCGAAAGTCGGCCGCAATGACCCGTGTCCGTGCGGAAGCGGCAAAAAATACAAGAACTGCCACGGAAGATAATTCTTTAGAATTATGAAAGCCGCGCGAGGCAAGAGAAAATCTTGCTTTGCGCGGCTTTTTTTTGCAAGTTTTCATTCTTTTCCTTTTTTTTATAAAAATATTCTAAAAGATGACAAAATGAATCCGTTTTCTTCGAATTTTGTTCCGCCGCAGGCGTGTTCTAAGGATATATCCTTAGAACAGGTTGACAAACCTGCTCTGAACGCAAAAACATCGCTTTGCTCGTTTTCGCGTTCAGAAAAAGTTCAAAGAAAGGAGGAGACTATGGGAAAGACAACTGTAAATCCGGGTAACTCGCACTATAGCGAGGGCGGAAGAATGCCTTCAACAACAGGCAACCCAAGCGGCGCAAACCGTGGAAACAATCCGCCAGCAAGCCATTCCGGCTCAAAAAAATAATGTCAGCCGCTGAATAAGATTTAGTACATAATTTCGAGTAAAAAAATGAAGAATTATGCTGAAAGCCGCAAAAAAAACTGTTTTTGCGGCTTTCTTTTTTTTGCACATGAAAATCGAGCTGAATGGATAATTTACATCCGAAAACACGTTCACTTTGACTTGGGCGGCGAATGGCGTTTTGACACGAGCAAAAATCAAGTTGAACAGTCAATTTTCGCCCGGAAACGCTCTGCTTCCGTCCGTTCGCAAAAAATCGTCCACAATTTTCTTTATTCCGTTCATCACGCGTTTTTTGTCTTTCGGCCAGTCGGGAGCGATTAAAAGAGACTTTGGCGGGTCGCCTGTAAGACGGTGGACAACCGCATTTTCTCCAAGACGCGGCAGGGCTTTTTCAATCAAACCAAAATATTTTTCTTTTGAAAGCGGCTCGTATTCGCCTTTTTCATACATTTCAGAAAGCTTTGTGTTTTTCAAAACATAAAGCGACGTGATTTTTATTCCGAAAGCCTGCTCAAAAAAGTCGCCGTCAATTTTCATGGAGTTCACCTCGGAGTTCGTCTCGGACACAAAATCAACGCTTTTCATCATATCGCTGACGGTTTCGCCCGGAAGCCCGAAAATCAGATGCGTCACAACGTGGATTTTAGGATTCGCTTCCTTTATTTTTTTCACGGCGGAAACGTAGTCGGAATTTGAATAGCAGCGGTTTATGATTTTTCCTGATTTCTCGTTTGAAGTCTGAAGCCCAAGCTCAATCTGGACAAAACATTTTTCGGAGATTTTTCTGATTTTTTCAAGAATCTCGTCTGAAACGCAGTCAGGGCGCGTGGCGATTGCAAGCCCCGAAATTTCAGGGCAGTCCAGCGCCTCAAGATATTTTTTTTCCAAGTCCGCCGCGTTTCCGTAAGTTGAAGTGAAATTCTGGAAATACGCGATGTATTTTCCAGCGCGTTTTCCGCTCCGCCCGCGGAGTTTTGACTCAATGCGGGATTTAGCGTCCTCAATCTGATTTTCAATCGTCTTTGTTTTTTCAGGAGTGAAGTCTCCGCTTCCGTTTTGCGAGCAGAAAATGCAGCCGCCAAAGCCTTTTGTGCCGTCGCGGTTCGGGCAAGTGCAGGCGGCGTCAAGAGAAATCTTGTAAGTCTTGCAGCCGAAAATCGACCTGTAGAAATCAGAAAGGAAAATCATAAAATTGCAAATAAATATGAACTAAAAAAATCAACACGAATAAATTAAAACACGGATTGACACGAACGGCAAAAAGATTTTGGAGAGTCCAAAAAGCATAGTCATGCTGAATTTATTTCAGCATCTGTACTAAATGCACTGTATATTCTCCGAATCGAAGCGAGAACGAATGTTCTCGAGTTCAGAATGACAAAAAACTTCAATTCAAAACAAAAAAGGAGAGAACTTCATAACGAAAATTCTCTCCTAAGAGCAAATTAATTGCAAATTCCGTTTTTTCAGCTCAGAATTGAAAATTCGGAATTGCTGATTAGCGTTTAAGGCTCAGAACTGTCTCAAGCAAAGTGTCGGCAGTCTGGATTGTCTTCGCGTTTGACTGGAAGCCGCGCTGCGTAACAATCATGTCTGTGAACTGTTCGGTAAGGTCAACGTTTGACATCTCCAAAGCTCCGGAAAGAAGCGAGCCTGCGCCCGCGATTCCAGAAGCGTTGATTCTCGCGGTTCCAGAGTTGTTGCTTTCAACGTAAGTGTTGTCTCCGGCTTTTTCAAGTCCGCCCTGGTTCGAGAATGTCGCCATTGCAATCTGTCCGATTGTGCGGTTTGTTCCGTTTGAGTAAACGCCTGTGATTGTTCCAGTCGAGTCAATCTTGAAGTTGTCGAGATAGCCCAAAGTATAGCCGTCCTGATAGAAAGCCTTTGTTGAAGAGCTTGAAGCCGACTGTGTAACAGTGTTAATCATCGAGCCGATTGTTCCGAGATTGATGTTCATTGTCTGGCGGTAAGGAGTTCCGTCGTCGTTTGCGTTCGCGTCTGGAACGTTGTAAGAAGCCTGAAGAATTACTTCTCCGTCAGGATTTGTAACGTTTCCGGCAGAGTCTGTAACGCCAGCCAAAGTTCCGTAGTTGTCAAAATTGATGATGAAATCGTTTCCCTGTCCGTCTGTTGTGCCGAGTCCAACGCGTGTCTGGGTAGCGTCCGCGTTTTCAGGGTCAATCTGGACATTTGCGCGCCACTGGTTCGGGTTTCCAGGAACTTTTGTGAAATTCACAGCGAGCATATGCTGGTTTCCGAAAGAATCGTAAATCTTGAATTCTGTGTTCCAAGTTCCTTTCGCAACGTCAGCCTCAGTCGCGTTCGCTGGAATTTCAGGCGTGTTCTTGTTCAGGTTGCAGGCAAAATTGATGTTCTGGGTAGCTTTTGCCGGGTCTTTCTGTCCGACAGGAATCACAATGTCGGTCGGAGTCGCGGCAGTCTGGACAACCATCTCGCCGTTAAGCTCGCGCGCCATCCAGCCCTGGACTCTCATTCCGTTAGCAGGATTAACGAGAGTTCCTTCGCGGTCAAGCCCGAAAGCTCCGGCGCGGGTGTAATATGTGTTCTCGCCGTTTTTCTCGATGAAAAATCCGTTTCCCTGAATCGCAATATCAGTTGAAATTCCTGTTGACTGCAAGTTTCCCTGAGTGAAGACTGTATCAATCGCAGCGACAGTCATTCCAAGTCCGACTTCCTTAGGGTTCACACCGCCCTTTTCCTCAGTCGGTTTTGAAGCTCCTGAAAGCTGCTGGCTAATCATATCCTGAAAATTCACACGGCCACGCTTAAATCCGGTTGTGTTCACGTTGGAAATGTTGTTTCCGATTACGTCCATTCTTGTCTGGTGATTCTGCAAGCCAGAAACTCCAGAATAAAGTGATCTCATCATATCGCTACCCTCTTGCTTATGTTAAAAGTTGTAAACGGATTTTACCTTGTTCATATCGTAGAACATTCCGTTCACCTGAATCTGCGGATTGGAATTTCTTGTCGCGCCCTCAACAACGCCTCTCGCAGTCGTGTCGCCCAAGTCAATCTCAACAGTGCGTCCGAGCAGGCTCTGCGCCTCAGAAGAGCTGACCATAGAGGCAAGCTTCTCAAAGTTTGTGCTCATGTTCGTCATCTGCTCCAGTGAAGAGAACTGCGCCATCTGCGCGATAAACTGCGTGTTGTCCATCGGGCTTGTCGGATCCTGGTTCGTCATCTGCGCCATCAGAATCTTCAAGAAGTCATCTTTTCCAAGCTCGTGGCTCGGCTGCCGGCCGTTCACCGCAATCGACTTGTTGAACATATTTACAGCATTGTCCACTTTTGACTTGTCGCTTGCGCTCATTGCTGTGTTGATTTCCATATTCCACTCCAAGCTAAAACCGGCATAAAATCCGCCAGAAAGCGTTTTTGATGCCGAAAACTGATTCAGGTACTTTTAATATCGGCAACTGATTTTTTGACTTTATGTTTTTTTCTCTCGCGTTTTGTCCGCTCAAGCGACGATATTCACCGAATATTCTTTTGAATTCTGCTCGCTGAATGCGCTTTCGCCGCTTCCTCTTGAATCAGCAGACGACGAGACAAAATCTCCGTACGCTTTTTCCGCAAAATACGAAGCCGACTGATTCTCGCCGTTTCCGCCGCTCTGCGCAAAATTCTGTCCGCTAGAAAAATTAAGGTCAAAAGAGCCTGCCTCAAATCCGCTTTCCGTAAAAGCCTGCTTCAGCGAGTCAATGCTTTCCCTGAATGCCTCGAGAGCCTCGCGCGTCTGAACATTAATCTGCCCCGAAATCACTTTGTCGTTAAGATTCAGGCTGATTTTCACGTTTCCAAGAGCTTCCGGCTTTAAAATCAGATTTATCGAGCCTTGATTGTTGTCTTTAAGAACGATATTTCCGGCTTTTACAATGTCTGAAGCGTTTTCCTGAACCGCGTTTGAAAGCATCGCCTGAAAAACAGAGCTGTTCGCGCCTGCCGCCTGATTTGACGAGGAAGTTATGTTTGTTTCCGCGTTTCCGGCCATTTTCATTGTAAGCTGCACCGCCGTGTCGTTTTTCTGTTCAATAGAAGAAGCGATTTCAAGATTTGCTTCCTTTTTCAGTGCGAGTTTTTGAGCGGATTTTGCCTGCTCAGCCTGATTTTGAGATTTTGAAGCGCGCAAATCATGGACATCGAATTTCAGGCCTGATTTTTTTGACTTTTGAGATTCTGTTTTCTCGTCCCCAATGCCTTTTTTCGCGCCAATTTCAGCGTCTGAAAGCTCGTGGACTTTCGCCAAAAAAGCTTCCGGGTCTGAAATCGAAAGATTCTGCGCGCCTGCAAGCCTTTCCGCCTCGCTCTCGCTTCCAGGAATAAAATCGATTGCAGCGTCAATCAGCGAAGCAAAGTCATCAGCGTTTTCATTCGCAAATGTTTCATCTGCAGAATCTGATTTTTCAGTTTTCCCGGATTTTGAAAGCCAGGAAAGCTCCGCCGCGCTGATTTTCTTGCTGTTTTTGTTTTCAGAGATTTCACCGTCCTCAAAAGATTTTTTAGAATTATCAGGATTTTTTGAATTTTTCAAGAAATTTTCTTTATTTGACGACAAAAGATTTTCAGCAGCCGCGTTTTCAAGCGGAAGATTTTCAGCGGCGTTTTTCTCGCCTAATGCGATTTCTTTTTCATCCGATTTTTTTGATTTTTTGCCCTGGTTCTCGCTGTCAGACTTCGCGGTTTTCTTTTCAGATTTGATGGCTTCTGAAATTTTATCAGATTTTGATTCCGAAGATTCAGATTTTTTTCCGTAATCGCTAGATTCCGCAACTTTAGAATTCGATTCTGAATCGAAAGATTTGGAATCGAAGGATTCTGAATCTTTAGATTCAGACTGCCGGGAAATTTCTTTGGATTTTGAATTTTCAACCTGTCTTTGGCTTTCTCGGCTGTCAAGCTCGCTTTGAGCCGCTTTCAGCGCGTCCGAAAATGAAGTGCCAGAAGTTTTCTGGGCAAACGCAAGATTTGTGCTCTGCGCGCTCTGAGGCAAAATTTGATTTAGCTGCAAAGGATTCATCGGCACGACCTCCAATTTTTTAAATCGAAACCCGCGCCGCTCTCTGCAAAAATGGCTTTCGCTTAGCTTAAACTTGCTTTAGCTAACTAGTTGTCCGCATTTGAAATGCTGACAGGCTTGTTCGCCATTTTTCGCTGGATTGTAGCAGCACGCTCTGCGTTCATATTCATGAGCCAGACGGAAGACATCGATGCGGCTTTTGTCGTCGAGGCAAGAGAATCTGCCTTTCGGAGAATGTCAATCACATCCTGGTCGTCCATTGCCTCAAGTTCTGCAACGGCAGTTTTTGGCGGCATACTGTTCAAGTACGTCACGATAGTTTCTATGTTCCTATCTCTATCATCGTACTTTTTCAGCTGATTATTAAATGTTTTTTCGCGCTCGTCCTGAGATTTTTTTCTTTCTTCAAGCTCTTTTGCAATCGCCTCGTTCTCGCTTTCAGATTTCGCAATGTCAGACTCGCGCTTGTCAAGCTCCTGCTTTCTGATTTCAAGAGCCTCAATCCTTTTTGCAAGCCGGTCGTCATCTAAATCCGCAGAAAGAGGCTTTGAAGTTGTGGCTGTCGTGGAAGTCTGGGGAGCAAGCCCGAAAAGCCTGTAGACAGGAGAAAAGATTTTTTTCGCGTTGATTACGCCGAGATAGTCAAACCAAAGAAGACCGCCAATCACAAGAATAAAAATCAAAAACAAAAGAAAAATTGTCTTCCCGATTCCGCCATTCTTACCCATTTTTATCCCCTAAAAACTCTTTTTTCTTAATATTCGGTATTTTACCATAATTTATTAAATTTATTAACCAAGTTTAAAGTCCAAGGCTTCCTGTAAAAGAAAACTCTGTGCGGCTCTCGCCGTCTTTTGGATTCGGTCGGAAGTCAAAATAAGCTCCAAGCTGAAACTGAACCGATGAGTCCGCCATATAGCCAGTGTTCGGGCTTAAAGTAAAAAACGCGCCGAGCGAAACGCAGTCAGAATAATCATCTTTTTTTATGCCGGAAGCGATTTCATAGCTCTTTGCAATGTCAAAAAAATCTCCGTGGCTATAGGAAATTTTTCCGGCATACGAAAGCGTCAAGTCAAAACGCGCAGCATAAAGCGAAAGAGCCGGAATTCCTTTTTGAATCTCAAACGTAAAAAGATTCGCCCTTGCCGCTCCGTAAAGAAAATAAGATGACGAAGGAAAAAGCGAAGCCTGAATAGAAAGCGGCGCAACAAACGGAATTCTCAAAGCCGCGCTCGCTCCAGCGTTCAGATATTTTTCTTCGGTCTCATAATCTGTCTTGTAGACTTTGCTCCCGCCGTCTTTTTTGAACTCAATCTTGTAGTTTTTTTTCTCAAAATCCAAAAACGGCACAAACGAGAATCCAGAAATGCAGTGAACGTTTTTTCCAGTCTGCCTGAGATTTGAAAATTCAAGATAAATTTTTGACTGGCCGAAAAATCCGTTCTTCCAGTAAGAGCCGTCAAATGTTTCAGTTTTTTCTTTTGATTCAACCGTGATTAAAGCGTCATTTTCGCTTTCGCGCCCGTAAATCGCATTTGCGGAAATTCCGCCTGAAAAAGATGAAGCCAAGCCGCGCCAGAAAACTTTTGAAAAATCTATGCTTCCGCTCGCCTGCTTGAAAATTTTCTTGTCAAAAACCGCCGCAGTTTCAAAAGTAAAGTTTTTCGAGCTGTCAGAGCCGGAATATGAAAGCGAAATGCCGCCGTCCCTAAAATACGGGTCGTAGCCGGCTGAAAGCGCAATCAAGTCATCGAGATAAGGCTTTGTGGTCATGTAAGTCGCGCCCAAAATTCCTGTTGACTCAGTTTCAAAATCGCTGTTTTTCACCGGCACAAATCCGAGCGGAATTTTCGTTCCTTTAAAGAGATAAGGCAGACTTGAATATTTCTCGATTCTTAGATTTTCAGGATTTAAGTCAGAATCTTCTTTTGAATCAAAGGCTTCCGAAAAATCAGGATTTTCATTTTCTAAATCACGCGATGATATTTCAGAAAGATTAGTTCCGATTCCTTTTTTTTCATTCTGCAAAGTTTTCAAAGTTCCAGAAGATTTTTCTGTCTGAACCGCCGCGATTTTTTGCCATGAATTTTCGTCTTCAAGCGAGGGAAGCTCAATTTCGTAAAGCGGATTTGACTCGTAATCCTCAAGAACCGCCGCGAATTTCGTTTTTTCGCCTGAAACTTCAAAAAGAGCCGCGTAATTCACGCCGTGAAGCGTTTTTCCGGCGAAAATTCCGTTTTTTTGAAGATAAAAAACGCCGTTTCCGCTTTCCAAATCAATTTTCAAGACTCCGCATTTTGGAAGAGAGCCGCTGAAAAGTTCAGAATTTTCATCATTGAAAAAAGCCCAGGAAAAACTCACAAAAATGTTTTCGCCGTCAATTTTCGCAAGATGAGGATTTGCCAAAATGATTTTTTCGCCTGGAGAATATTTTTTTTCGTCTGAATCTGGCAGTTTCAAGGCAATTTCCCATTTCAGGCCGTTTTTTTGAGCCGCAACTTTTTTTCCTGCATAAAAAGCGGCTTCATCATCAGGATTTTTCAGGATTTTGTATTTTTTTGACTTTAGATTGAAAACGCCTTTCTGGATTTTCACAGTTTTTTTCGCCGTCAGACGAGTTACGAGAAGATTTTTCCCGTCGCCAGAAAAACAAAGCTCCTTGATTCCAAGCGCGGAAAAAAGCTTCTTTGGCTTTTTTAAATCGTTTTCGACGCCGCTTTCCAAAAGAAAAACCGCATGCGAGACAGAATCATAAAACGCGATTTTCTTTCCGCCAGATTTTTCATCAATAAAAACGTCAAAAGCGCGGATTTCAGCATTTTTTTTGCTCAAAAGCCGCGAAGAATTTTCTTTTTCATTCAAAACTTCAGGAATTTTTATCGAATTCTTGAATTCTTTCCATTCATCATCGATTTTTGTTCCGTAAGTTTTTTCAAAAACGCCAGCCGCAAACGACAAAAAAGTCGCCTCGCCAGCATTTTTCCAAAGCTCCGAATATTTTTCCATTCCGTATTTTTCAACGAGAAATTCAGCAAAGCACGCTCCGAAAACATAGCGGTCGCTTCCGCCGGGAGTTGTGTCGCGCGCTCCTGCAACATCGCGCCACGAGGGGAATTTTTTTATGCCCGCCGCGTCATTAAGTTTCGCCTGAATCAAAAGCTCTGTGAAAAACGGATTTTTCAGTCTTCCGTCATTTTTTTCTGTGGAGCTTTCGCTAAAAACCGCCGCGCCTTCAATCCAAAAATACGGCATGCTAAGAGCCGCCGGAGTCGCAAAATCTCCGAAAATTCTTGAAAGTTTCTTAAAAAGCGGAGATTTCAGATTCAGCGTTACAGCGTGGGTCAGCTCGTGATAAAAAACCGACAAAACCGTGTCAGAATAAGACTCCATTTCCGCAGAATCAGGCTCCGCAAGATACAGGACAATCATATTGTACGGAAAAGGCGAAAAAAAGCCGTTCAAGCTCTCGACGCTTCTCGTGATTGAAACCGGGAAACGACCGAAAGGCTCGCTTCCAAACTTTTCTGCAATTTCAAGATAATAGGAATCGGCGACAGAAGCGATTTTTTTTGCATCGTCAAAAGTCTCGTCGCAAAAAATAAAGTCAAAATATTTTGTCTTTAAAACTGAAAGATTTTTATTATGAAAAACTTCGCCGCCCACGCAAAATGCAGACGACAAAGCAAAAAAGAGACAAAGTTTCAGCAGAAATTTCTTCATTTTTAAATTTTAGCGGTTCACAGTTGAAGCAATCGCAGTTCCAAGCGTAATATCATTTTCAAGAGTCAAAATCTCGTAATGGATTCCAAGTTTTCCAGCCAGATAATCTTCAAGATATGACTCAATCCGCGCGTGGAGCTTGTGAGTCTTATAAAAAGTCGTTCCGTTGCACAAAATTCCAATCGGATGAAGGCAGTTTTTTCCCTCGCCAGACATTTTCGCATTGGCGCAAAGAATCGCAGCCGCATTTTTCGCACAGCGCGTAACAAGCTCGTCAAAAAGAACGTAAATCGCCTCGCGGTCGCCGTCATTTTCGCAAAGAGATGAAATAGTTCCGTCCTTGAACGGAGAATGAAGAAAATCGTCAATCTCAATCAGGGAAAGTTTTTTAAGATTCATGATTTTTTTGGCGCAAAAGTCAGAAACAAGCTTGTCGTTAGCCGCAAAAATAAGCATTTCAAGCGCGACCGGCCCGAGATACGCGCCCGAGCACTGCTTTTCAAGCGGATACTGCTTTGGAACAGCGCATTTTTTATCCATCGACTTGTCAAAATCAGAAAGCGGAATTTTGTCGCATTTTCCGCTCTCGCACACGACAATCTGATTCTCGATTTTTTCGGTTTTTCCGCCAAAAGAAGACTCCGCCGCAGGCTGAACGTAAGCCACATTTATTCCGGTTCCCAAAATAAAGCCGATATAGCTTGAAAATTTTGTTCCGTTTTTTGCAGCCGCAGCTCCGGCAAGAAGAGCCGCCTCGGTGTCGTTAAGCAACGTTATTTTCTGAATTTTGCTCCAGCCGCGCAAATGAAGCTTTTCCGCCAGAGTTTTTCCGACCGGGCAGCCCAAAACTTCAGGAGCTTTAACCTCTTTGCTGAAAGCGTTCGGAATTCCGTCGCCGTCTTTTGTGATATTCATCGCGTACGAAAAGCAAAATCCTATTTTGTCAGCCTTGTCCCTTAAATACTCGATATTGTCCGCAATCTGACTGAAAAATTCGTCTTTCGACAATTCTTTTTCAACTCCCGGCATTTTTGTTTTCCTAAAATCTGAAATCGAAAAATTTCCGTCGCCGTCAAAGCTTACAAGACACGAGCGGAAATTCGTTCCTCCGGCATCAATCACAATCACATTCTCATTTTTAGGCTTTTCGTCAGGCGGCAAAATCCACGTCTTGAACATATCCTGCCCGGCTTTCTCCTTTCCGCCAAAAAGCCCGAGATTCATATCATACAAAATCCGCTCCGCCAAAAAATCAACGGAAACGCCGCAATCAAAATTATGCTTCTTCAAGAAAAGCTCAGTCTGCAATTTTTTATTTTCGCTCATAAAGATTATTATAGAATAGAAACTGAAAATTTGAAGAGAAAAATTAAAAATCGGATTGAATTGGAAACCGTGAGGCAAAATAGCGATAACTAAAAAAGCGAACCTAATCAAAAAGCACAGACAATCCGGCATTTATCTGCGGAACGCTCATTCCATTGCCCATGGAACGAACGTTATAGTGACCGTGGAAAGCTCGTTCCAGTGTGTATGGAACGGTCTAGACACGAGTCTATTTCTGAAGATTTTTGCAAAACAAACGGATTTCTTGACCGCGGGAATAGTTTTTCATAAGATAAGAATGTGTTTACCGCAACTAAAATAGAAAACACATTTTCTAAATCATTATATCAATCGATATAATCAAGATATGAAGTCGTTCAGAGAAAATCTTAGAAATGAGCTTGATTTTCAAGGTCTTACTGTAAAAGAGCTTTCTGCAAAAACAAATATTATAAAGGGAACTCTCGACAACTATCTTGGAGTAAGAGCTTCGATTCCGCCTGCCGACATCGCGGTGAAAATTGCGGAAGCGCTGAATGTGTCCGTTGAATATTTGGTGACAGGAAAAGACAAAAAGACTTCAAAAAATCCGACAGCTTTCGTTCAGATTAACTCAGAGGAAAAATCTATTTTAGACGACTTGAATTTGATTCCGCAGAATATTCAGAAAACGTTCAAGACATTGATTCATCAGACCGCAGAATCTTTGAAATAAAAATAAGCTTTCTGCCGAACTTTTGTTCAATTTGCAAAACAAAAGTTTTCACTTCAAAAAATTTTTTGACAGATTACCAAACGAGCAACAGCATTTCATCAAATTTTTTTTCTTGCCTTATCAAGATAAAAATATTTATTCATATTGACAGGCAAAAATTTTTATCAAGACAGGAGCGGCAACTTTATCTTGATGACACAGGTCACTTTATCTTGATGGCAAGGGGCATTTTATCAAGATACCTGAGACAACTTTATCAAGATAAAACAACCCAAAACATCAAGATAAACGCATCCATTTCATCTTGATAAAATCCTGAAAAAACTCGGAAAAATCGGGTAAAAATTCGTCAAAAACTGGGTAAATTCCGTTAAGGATGGGGTAAAAATTCCAAAGAAATGCGGGCGATTTTCTGCAAGGAAATTTGTATTTTGGACAAAAAGTTATAAGCGAACGCAAATCAAAACATCCAGCTTTCCGTAAAAATCAATTTTTTTACATTATTTTTCGATTTTTGACTTTTTGCCCTTGAATAAAAATTCAAAACAATATAGTATATTCAAACATAAGTTGAGATTGTAGCTCAGCTGGATTAGAGCATCTGCCTTCTAAGCAGAGGGTCGCCCGTTCGAGTCGGGCCAGTCTCACATAAAGCCTGTTCGTTTTGAGCAGGCTTTTTTTTTATTTTAAAAACGGAAACGTCCGCCTTAATTCAGCGGTTGCTTAACGAGTTTTGTTCCAAAACTCGCGGAAATCACAAAAAAATCGAAAGAGGAAGCGTCATTTTTTTCAGATTCTGAATCAAGTTCAGAATGACAAACTTTTTTCTCTCAAAATCCCAATTATTCAACTTTCAAAAAATTCCAAAGCCCAGGATTTTCCTGTCCGACGCGCCAAAACGCGATTCTTGAAACGCCCTCGTTTTTGTAGCTTTCAAGACGGCTTATTTCAGATTCTGTGTCGTCAAAATAAAGCGTGATAGTCCGCTTTTTTTCAAGCTTGAAATATTTGTTTCCGTTTTTGTCGGTCTTTATGTCCGAATCTTTTACGTCCTGCTCATTTCTTATCCGCTCGACTGAAACATTGGTCCATGCTCTTCCGCCAATGTCCTCGTTTGACCATGCGCGGCCGTAAAAAGGCGCGCCCATTATGAGTTTTTCTTCTGGAATTACAGTTTTTGCGTACTCATAGATTTTTTTACCCCAGTCAGGAGACGCAACGGGTCCTGGCGCGCTCGTTGACCAGTGCTGGTCGTAAGCCATTATTATGATTTTGTCGGCGACGGTTGAAAGGCGTGCGTAGTCATAAGGGTCTTTTTCAAGAGTTTTTGTCCGCGCCGGAATTGCGACGGTGAGCATTTTTCCTTTGAGCTTCTTTTTTAGAGTCTTTAAGAAATCGTAGAAAACCATATCGTCGTTTTTGGGAACTAATTCCCAGTCAATTTGAAGCCCGTCGTAAGTTTCCGAAGCCTTTAAAAGCTGCTTTATGATTTTTTTTCGAAGCTCTTTTGTGGAAAGAAGCAAATGTGTCTGCCCGCGCGAGTCGCAGCTTGTAACAAAGTGGACCCGCCCTGCATAGTCTGGGAAAAACTTTTCGCGCGCGGGCGGCTCTGGAATGTTTCCGTACTGGTCAACCGCTTCCCAAAAATAGCCGATATCAGTTACCGGGAAAACAGTCGAGAAAGAATCCTCGCGGCCGGTCATAACGTAGCCCCAAATCTCAGAAAAAGAAAGCTTGGAATATTTTTCCGGCAAATTTTCTTCCGTTTCGCCGCCTTGAAAAGCGTTTTCAGCAGAAAGATTTTCTGAAAAAGCAAAAGCGCAGACAAAAAACGCGATAAAAAACGATAATAATGAAGATTTTTGATTTTTTGACATGGAATCCTCGCTGAGGCAGAAACTTTTGATGAAAAAGCCCGTTCAGCGCGGAAAAAGCACATAAAAAATGCTACGCCAGATTGCAGCGGCGCGAAGCGTTGCCGGACTTTCTTTTTTGTTTTGAGAAAATTCTAACGGATTTTTTCAGCAAAAAAAAGGCGTTTTTAATGAATTTTCCGCTGAAAGTCCGGCAATGGAGCCGCGAAGACGGCAGAACCGCGAAAAGCTGGGCATTGTATAAAGACAAAAATGCGAAGCTTTTCGCAGTGTTCAGCTGCTCAAGAAAATCTCCGTCCAAAAAATCAGTCTTTTTCCCGGATTATGAGGTTCAGGAAAACGCCAACGACAGTTGCAAGAGCGACTCCGGCAAGCGAGAACGTGAATTCGCTTCCGATTTTGAACTGGAGCAAGCCGCCGCCGATTCCGAGCGTCAAAATAACTGACGCGACCGTGAGGTTTTTCCGCTTTGAGAAATCAACCTGCTTTTCAACGAGCGTTCTCATTCCTGAAGCCGCGATGAGTCCGTACAAAAGCATGCAGACGCCGCCGAGAACCGGGCTTGGAATTGTCGAGATAAGCGCGCCGAATTTCGGGCAGAACGACAAGATTATCGCAATTACAGCCGCGCCGCCGATTACCCATACAGAATAGACTTTTGTGATTGCCATAACGCCGATGTTTTC
The DNA here is from genome assembly GCA_002404895.1 of Treponema sp. UBA4692. GTDB lineage: Bacteria > Spirochaetota > Spirochaetia > Treponematales > Treponemataceae > Treponema_D. The sequence continues at coordinate 16,926 of DHKO01000018.1, forward strand.
GCCGTAAGTTGTGTTTGGCGGACCGCCCCAGACTGCCGCCCAAGCGGTCGCGAATCCGTCGCCGGTCAAAGTTCTGTGAAGTCCCGGGTCTTTTGTGAAGTCTTTTCCGACTACGGTTGAAGTTGTGATTGTGTCTCCCAAATGCTCGCAGATTGTCGAAATCGAGATGATTATGAATGTTACGATTGCGACAACGTTGAATTTCGGAGCCAGCCAGTAGTAATGTCCGGCCTCGTCAGTGTGAAGGAACGGAAGACCAATCCATTTTGCCTCTGCGACTTTTGAAAAATCAATCAGTTTGTAATTGTCGAAGAAAAGCCCCAAAATCAGGACAAAAATGTATCCTGAAACAAGGCCGATAAGAATTGAAAGCGTGTTGAAGAATCCCTTGAAATAAATCGTCGCGATAATCGCCATCAAAAGCGTGAAAATCGAAATGCTGAGCGCGACCAGCGAATATTTTCCGTTGATGTACATTGCGGAGTTGATTGCGCTTCCTGAAAGCGACATTCCAATCACGATGATTACCGAGCCGATTACGACCGGCGGCAAAGCCTTGTCAATCCACGATTTTCCTGAAATTTTCACGATTGCGGCGACAACGCAGTAAAAAATTCCCGCGAAAATCGCGCCGCCCATCGCATAAGGAACGCCGTAAGCCTGCCCGATGCTGATTAAGGCAGGAATAAAGGCGAACGACGAGCCTAAGAAAGCCGGAACTTTCGCGCCTGTAATCAGGATATAAATCAAAGTTCCTGTTCCTGCGGTAAAAAGCGCAGTTGAAGTGCTTAGCCCCGTCAAAAGCGGAACTAAAACCGTAGCTCCAAACATAGCAAACACGTGCTGAATGCTAAGCGGAATCCACCGGGAAAGCGGCGGACGGTCATGAGGACCTAAAATCTCTTTTTGAGCCATAATAAAAACTCCTGTATTCTTTTTATTATCGGAAAATTCGTTTTGGGATTAACTTTAGAAAATTAAAAAGAGGAAGAGAAAAGGCTTATGCAATGGAGAAGAGGGATACGGAATGAGGGAAGCGGAATAAGGAATGAGAAATTGTGGGAGCGGAATAAGGGAAGAGAGACACGGAATGAGAGATTGAGGGAAGCGGGAATAAGGCAAATAGAAAGTTTAGGGCAACGGAGATAATGGGAAGCGGAATGAAGAAGACGAAAATGCGGAAATCGGAACAAAACGGCGTGCAAGGGAGGGAGGCGACATAAATTCTCGCCCCCAACTTTAGACCCTGTAAAAAAATCTGTGT
>DHKO01000038.1 GCA_002404895.1 Treponema sp. UBA4692
AGTGGCGCAGCGCGTTGTTTTGGATTCTGCGGAGCTTGCAAAAATCGCCGCCCAAAACAATGGAGCGAAAGCGGAACCACGAAAAGCCCGACGGCGCAGCGCGCCGGAACTCCCGAAAAATCATAAAAATATGGAGAACAATATGGCGCTTAAACTTTTCAACACGATGGGAAAAAAGATTGAAGAATTTGTTCCAGTTGACCCGGATAAAAAATACGTGGGATTTTACGGCTGCGGCCCGACAGTTTACAATTACGCGCACATAGGAAACCTGCGCGCATACGTTTTTCTCGACATTCTCGACAAAACTCTGACTTATCTTGGCTACGACATCAAGCACGTTATGAACATCACCGACGTTGGACATCTGACTGGAGACGCTGACGACGGCGAGGACAAAATGGTGAAGACTGCGGAAGAGCGACACCAGAGCGTTCTTGACGTTGCGAAATTCTACACTGACGCTTTTATGGCGGACATCGACGCGCTTAATATCCGCCACCCGGACGTTATCTGCAAGGCTACCGAGCATATCTCCGATATGATTGAGCTTATCAAGAAAATCGAGGCGAACGGGCACACTTACACAGCTGGCGGAAATCTTTATTATGACATCTCGACTTATCCTGATTATGGAAAACTCGCGAACTTGAATCTTGACGAGCTTAAAGCCGGAGCCGGAAGAAGAAAAGTCTCGATTATCGACGAGAACAAGCGGAATCCGGGCGACTTTGTGCTTTGGTTCACGAAATCAAAATTTGAGAACCAGGCGATGACTTGGGATTCTCCGTGGGGAAGAGGCTATCCGGGCTGGCACATCGAATGCTCGGCAATGAGCATGAAATATCTTGGAAAGCACATCGACATTCACACAGGCGGCGTTGACCACATTCCGGTTCATCACACAAACGAGATTGCGCAGTCGGAAGGAAGCTTCACGCCGGAAGAAAGAGCTGAAGGTCCGTGGGTAAAATACTGGCTTCACAATGAGTTTCTTGTAATCGAGGGCGGAAACAAGATGTCTAAGTCTTCGGGAAATTTCCTGCGCCTGCAGTCGCTTCTTGACAAAGGCTACGATGCGCTGGACTACAGATTTTTCCTTTTGGGCGGACACTACCGAAAGCAGATTTATTTTTCCTGGGATGCGATGGACTCGGCGAAAAACGGACGCGCGGCTTTGAACGCAAGAGCCGCAAAGCTGATTCAAAAAGCGAACAACGAGGAAAATCTCGGTCTTACAAAAGAAAACTACGCTGAAAAACTTTCAAAAATCGATTCTGACACAAAAGACAATCTTAAGAGATTTGAGGAAGGACTTGAAAACGACTTGGCGACTCCAATCGCGCTTTCCGCGCTTCAAAAAGAGTCAAACGGAAAAGGCAGAAAAGCTTCAGACGCGCTCAGCAATATCTTCAAGATGGACAAAGTTCTCTCGCTCAAAGTGATTGAAAACGCGTTTGCCGAGCTTGAAAAGCAGACAGAAAACTCTTCAAAGGCAGATGACCACGCAGGCGACAGCGAAGCGGCGGAAATCACGGCTCTTGTTGAAGAACGCACGGCGGCAAAAAAATCGAAGGATTTCGCAAAAGCCGACAAAATCAGAAACGACCTTTCCGCAAGGGGAATCACAATAATCGACACGCCGAACGGAGCAATCTGGAAAAGAAACTAACAGCAAAGAAAAAATCAGCCGCAGGACACGGCAGCAAAGCAAAGAGAGAAAATTCTGTTTGCCTTCAGGTGAACAGAATCTTCTCGTTAGAAATGAAATTACAAGGATGTAATTTCATTTCTTGTAACTTTTTGTTATCTGAAAACTTTATATGTATGAGGAAGGATATTTATGCCGGTAGTTAGCGACAAAAATTACAATGCAGCAAATCCGGCTGACTTCAGGACAATTTACAACTCGACTTTCACGCTTCTTTACAGAGTCGCGTGGCGCGTTATAAATGACGAGGAAGCTGCTGAAGACCTTGTTCACGATTCGTATATAAAAGCCAGCGAAAAGCAGATGATTTTTCCAAGCCTGGAAGATGCAAAATTCTGGCTCATACGCGTCGTGAAAAATGCAAGCCTTAACTACGCGAAACGAAAGACGCGTGAGGCAAAGGCTTATCACAAGGCGCTTTATGAAAGCAAAAAAACTTCTGAAAGCGCGGACACAAATCTTTTAAAAGAAGATGCTAAGCGAATCGCGCTTGAAGCGTTGAATAAACTTCCGAAAAGTCTCCGCGAAGTGCTTATTTTGCGCGAGTACGGCGACTTAAACTATAAAGAGATTGGAAAAGTGCTCGGAATCACAGAAGGAAACGTTAAAATCCGTATGTTCCGGGCGCGTGAACAGCTTGAAAAACTACTGGAGGCCGATGATGTCTACATCTCCTGAAAAAGATTTACATTCTGTTTACATTGACGGCGAAATGCCTGAAAATTTTATCTCACGCTATGAAGATGAAATTTCGCGCGATGAAAAAGCGAAAGCAGAGCTTGAGAAAATGCGTTCTCTCCATAATTTGTTTCAGGAAGACGCAAAATCAAAATCTGTTGACAAAATTTTTGCCGAGCAGAGCTTCGAGCGTCTAAAAACGAAAATGAGCTACAGCAAAACGCTGAAACTCGCAGAGAAAAAGCCTTCTTTTATCACGCCGATTGCAAAGTACACGGCAAGTTTTGCGGCAGCGGCGGCTGTTTTCGCGTTTGTCTTTATTCCAGTCTACAACCGGGATATTTCGCTTGCAAAAACAAGAGAGCTTGCAGCGATTGAAATCAAAAATTCAAATGAAATCGCGCCGATTTCAGAAAAGCAGGTCGTTATTGACGGCAATTTTAAGACGCAAAACCTTTCCTCAAAACTTGCTCTGACATCTGGAAGCAAGGCTGTTGCCACAGCGAAAATTGAAGCAAGCGCAGGCAACAACGAAATCTCAAGTGAAAAAACGGATTCGGATACAAAAGAGCAAATTCAGAATCTTCAGTCCCATCAAATCGAGCAGAAAACAGTGCGGGCTTCAGCTTTAGTTTCAGGCGGAAACAGCGTGCGGAATTTCAATTTTCCGTCGGTTGACCCGTTTATGCCGAATTTTTCCTCATCTCAAATCAGAATATCTGTTCCAAAATTCGGAGAAATCGGCAATAATTTAGAGGAACGCTAAAGACAGGCGATTTTATCAGAATTGTCTTGAAATGTTCATCTAAATTATTTTTGCTGGAAGTCGGTTTTGAATCTCAAAAAATCAATTTCAATTCTCTTTAGAAAATATTCTTCTGTGCGGTTTGCAATTTTAGTTGTCTTGATTGCTTCCGCGCTTCTTATAATCTCTTTTGCGACAGTAAAAGCCCAGAAGACGCCTTTTATACAAATCGCAGTTCCGGCAGTCGGTTCTCCGGGCGACACAATGATAATAAAAGGAAGCAATTTCGGAGACAGACGCGGCACGAGCTTTGTTGAAATCGGAGGAAGCAGAGTTACGGCTTCCGGCTATCTTTCGTGGAGCGACAGCGAAATCCGGCTTGTGATTCCTTCAAATGTTCAGGACGGACTTTTAATTGTTAAGACTGCGGCAGGAAAATCAAAACCGAGTTTTTTTGCGAACGAGACGGAAATTCCTGTAACAGTCATGGAAAAGCCGAATCCGATTCAGACTGTAATCTCTTCGATTGAGCCGTCAACTTGCGGATATGGAACTCTTCTCTCAATCAAAGGCGCAAATTTCGGAAACACAAGAGGAAAAAGCCAAGTTGTTTTTTCGGCAAACAGGGACGACGCCAAATTTAAGCAACAGTCAACAGGAGACAAGACCGGCGAGCTTGAAACGGAATTCATCGCGGCAAATCCGGCCGATTTTGACTACGAATACTGGAGCGATTCCGAAATTCGGGTACGAGTTCCAGACGGAGCGGCTTCCGGGCAAGTTTTCATAAAAACCGGGAACGAAAATAGCAACGGCTATGATATAAAAATTGATGTTTCTCCTGAACAGAAAAAATTCAGCGGACGGAAGACATATCTCGTTGAAGTTTATGCGGACATTGAAAACGCGGACTCAAAAAACAGCACAAGCATAACGCTTAGAATGCCGCGTCCTGAAAAAAGCGCGTCTCAGCCGCTGGCGGAAATGACGGAATGTTCGCCGGCTCCAGTTCTTGAAGACTTCAAGAAAACGGTTGTCTACAGATTCGAGCTAAACAAGTCTTCAGGCAGGAATTCGCAGAGCAAGCGGCGTTACAAGCAAAATTACATTATCTCATCTTATGCGGTGAACACGAATATAAATCCCAAATCGGTGAAATCTTACGACAAAGAAAGAACGCTTTACAAAACTTTCACTTCGCAGGACTCGCTGATTCAATCTAAAAACGAGAATGCAATCGCGCTTGCGCAGAAAATCACAGGGAAAGAAAAAAATCCGCTTTTAAAGGCGAAACTGATTTACGATTATCTACTTGAAAATTACAACCTGCTAGAAAATCTAAGAAAATCTGACTCTTCCGCGCTCGACTTATTGAAAGACAAGAAAGGCGACGCTTACGACTTTGCAGTTTTCTACACTACACTTTTGCGCGCGGCTGAAATTCCTGCCGTCACAATGAGCGGAATTCTCGTTGATTTTGACTTGCAGGCGAAAAATCACTGGTGGACTGAATTTTATCTTGAGGGATTCGGCTGGATTCCGGCGGACGTTGCGCTTGCAATGGGAATGAAATACAAATCTTTCAGGTCGGTGCAGAACGCGAAGGAATTTTACTTTGGAAATCTCGACGGGCAGCACATCGCGTTCTCCCGCGGCTGGAACGAGCTAAAACGAACGATTTCCGACAGCAGCAAAATCGTCTACAGGCCAAAAACTTACGCGCTCCAGTCGATTTGGGAAGAATCAAGCGAGGGAAAAGTGAACTACAGCTCGCTTTGGAACGACCCGGTTGTTCTCGGAATATACTAAAAATTTACAATGCAAAGTCAAAAATTGTGAGGCAGCTTCACAGCAAAAACAAAATGTTTTGCTTAATAATTAGGAGGAAAATATGTCTGTAAAAGTTCTTTCGGTCGGAGGCTCGATTGTAGCTCCAGAAGGGCCGGATGTTGAATTTGTGAAAAAATTCGTCTCGATGATTTGCGATTATCTTTCAAAAAATCCTGACGAAAAGCTGATTTTTGTTGTGGGCGGCGGTGGACCTGCGAGAATTTACCAGAAAGCGTTCAGAGATGTGGCGGGAATTTCGCCGGATTCAGGAACCGACGCTGCAGACTGGATTGGAATCATGGCGACAAGGCTCAACGCGCAGTTTGTAAAGGCAAGCTTCGGAGACTTGTGCAAGGAAGCTGTCGTCACAGACCCGACTGCGGCAAAAGACTTCACAGGAAAAATTCTTCTTGCGGCAGGCTGGAAGCCGGGATTCTCAACTGACAATGACGCAGTTCTTCTGGCAGAAAAATTCGGCGCGGACACAGTTGTAAATCTGAGCAATATCGAAAAAGTCTACACTGACGACCCGAGAAAAAATCCTGACGCAAAGCCAATCGACGAGATTTCTTGGGCTGATTTCAGAAAAATTGTCGGCGACGAGTGGACTCCGGGAAAAAACTGTCCGTTTGACCCGATTGCCTCAAAAAAAGCACAGCAGATGAAATTAAAAGTAATCTGCGCCGGCGGAAAAAATCTCGAGAATATAAGAGCGATTCTCGAAGGCAAAAATTACGTGGGAACAACGATTTTCAATTAGGACTAAAATAAAAGAAAACTGCAAGGCAAGCAAAATCTTGCCTGCCTTGCGTTTTAATAAACTTTTTTTAAGACAAAAAATTTCTTTCACTAAAACTTTTCAAGCTCAGAAAGCAAATTGTCCAGCTTTACGCCGTATTCCTTGTCCATAGCCCAGCTGCCTGCCAAGTCAAATACGGTTTTCGCGTTTTTAGTCCTGTGCGGCCAGCTGTAGCGCGGGTCAACGAGCGGATTGTTCAGGCTGACATCAGCAGGAGTCGCATAAGCCTGCAAATGCTGAATATGAGCGCGGATTCCTGTTTTCATGTCTGGAAAAACTTCTCCGGGATTTTCAGGTCCGATTGCGCCGAGTCCGCAAAAATTGTTCATTTCAGGCGTAACAAGATTTCCAAATCTCAAAAATCCTGTTTCAAGGCACATCTGCACAAATGCAACATCGGAATTGATATTTTCCATCTCGCTTTCAGAAATGTAAATCGCCGCCATTTCAGTTATTTTTTTCTTGTCAAAATTCGGATTATGCGAAAGGAAAAAAGCGGCAAGCTGGTTCTCGTTTTTTATTCCGTTTCCTAAAAGCTCGCGCGAGCAGTTTTTTTCAGTGCGCGTTGAAACGCAGGAGGAAAATTCAAAAAGCAAGGCAGCAAAAAAAATCGCCGTAATCAAAAAAAACAGGAAATTTGAAATCCGTTTTTCAATCTTGAATCTCTCGACATTGATATTGTCCGGACTTTTCAAAAAATTATGGGAATCTGCGGAAAAATTTTTGTTCATAGTGAAATTATCGGAAAAAAACGCTTTCTTTTGAAATTTCATCAAAAAATCTGCTCAAAATGAATTTTTATTGCACATATATAGTCAGAGAATTTTTGAGGAATTTTATGTACAAACAAAAACTTGAAATCAGGGAGCTTACTCTTGAGCACGGCTTGTCGTATCCAAGCGACGAGGAACTTATAATGCTGATTCTGGGCCATGGAACAAGCAAAACGCCGGTCGAGCAGCTTTCAGTGAAGGCTCTTGAAGTTCTGATGCGGTCAAACTACGACAATCTGATTGAAAATCTCACAAAAATCGACGGAGTTGGAAAAACAAAGGCTCTTGCGATTGCGGCGGCACTGGAGCTTGGACGAAGGCAAAACCGAAATCCGCAGGGCGCGCTTTCAGAGCCGAAAGACGTGATTCCTTACATTCAAAATTACGCGATTCAGCCGACCGAGTATTTTATTTGCGTTACGCTGAACGGAGCGAGGGAAATTCTTTCAATCAGAGTGATTTGCTCTGGAAGCGGAAACATGGCGGTTATGCGGACAAGCGAAGTTTTTGCGGAAGCTGTGAAAGAACGGGCGTCGGCAGTAATTTTGAGCCACAATCATCCGGGCGGAAATCCGAATCCGTCAGACGAAGACATTGAGACAACAAAAAAACTCTATGCGGCGGCCCAAATTCTGGGAATCGCGCTTTTGGACCACATAATCATAACGAGAAACGCCTATTACAGTTTTCTTGAGCACAACTGGTTTGAAAAATTTGACAGCGAAATGAATTCAAGATAATTTTTCTGTATGAAAGCGAAACCGTTTTTTAGATTTCTTATGATGATTTTTCCGTTTTTTGCGATTCAGGCGGCTTTTTGCGAGGAACTTTTCAGCGAGCAAGTTTCACAGATTGAAGAAAACAAAACAGAAATCACAATCAGATGCAGCGTTCCGGACGTTTATGTTTTTTTGAACGGCGAGCTTCAAGGAAAAACCGAGCTGAAAATCAGGAATCTGAGGGAAGGAATTTACAATCTGAAACTTGAAAAAAAAGGATTTGAAACGCAATTTTTTGAAATCGAAGTGAAAAAATCTTTGAGCCAGACTTTTTATGCTGAGATGAAGCAAAGCAAATGAAAATGATTTTTCTTTGAATCTTTATAAGGCAGAAAAAATTCTTTATAATTGCCGTATGAAACTTTACTCGAGATTACAGGTTATTAAATCCGCTTTTTTGGGACTTGCGGCTGGAGTTGCGCTTGCGGCGGTGGCTTTTGTTTTTCTGGCGAAATCGGAGAAAGAAGTTAAGCATGACACTAAGATTGAGATTGCCGGAAAATCTGACGGGGAAAATGCTGAAAATTCTGCGAAGAATGATTCGAAATCTGGAAAAGATTCCAGAAATGTTTCCGAAAACGTTTCAAAAAATGCAGATGGAATAACTTCCGGCACAAAAAAAATCGACGAGAAAATTTTTGAGGAAAACGCTTACACAGTCGCTTCAAAAGGTTCAAATCAAAATTTTGACTCTTTTTACACGCAGGACGAGCAGCAGAACATTTCGGTCTACGAAAAATGCAACGAGGCGGTTGTAAACATAACAACGCAAGTGATGGGCGTGAACTGGTTTTTGGAGCCGGTCGTGCAGGACGGCGGCTCAGGCTCAGGCTCGATTATCGACAAGCGCGGCTACGTTGTTACAAATGTGCACGTGATTTCGAACGCGAGCAAAATAAACATCTCGCTTGCGGACGGCTCGAGCTACGAGGGAACTGTAATCGGGAAAGATGTTGAAAGCGACATTGCAGTGATAAAGTTCGACCCGCCAGACAACATTCAGCTAAAGACAATCGATTTCGGCGACAGCGAAAAGCTGAAAGTCGGTCAAAAAGTAATCGCGATTGGAAATCCGTTCGCGCTCGAGCGCACGATGACAACAGGAATCATTTCGGGGCTTGGCAGGCCGATTCAGGAAAGCACGAACGTAATCATCAGAAATATGATTCAGACGGACGCGGCAATCAACCCCGGAAATTCGGGCGGGCCGCTTTTGGACACGCGCGGAAAAATGGTCGGAATAAACACAATGATAATCTCAAATTCAGGAAGCTCGGCTGGAGTCGGCTTCGCGGTTCCTGTAAGCACTGCGCGGCGCGTTGTTGAGGACTTGATAAAATACAAGAAAGTTCGGCGCGGCGTTCTAAAAATCAAGCCAGTCCAGATGACTTCTTCAATCGCAAGATACGCAGGTCTTAAAATCAATTACGGAATTCTCGTAAGCCAAGTTGAAAGAGGCTCCGGCGCGGACTCGGCAGGAATAAAAGGCGGAACGGAGCAAGTCCAGTACGGAAGCCGCTTCAATCCTACAACGATTTATCTCGGCGGAGACATAATCACGCAGATTGACAATATCGCAGTCAGGACTTACGCAGATTACACGAGCGCGCTTGAAGCAAAACGTCCGGGCGACGCTGTAACAATCACGGTCTACAGAGATGGTGAATTCAAAAAGCTGAAAACAGTTCTTGACGGAACTGACGAGGCAAGCGGAAACGGAAGAATCACCGAAAGAAGCGGCTTAAACAGAACGATTCAGCCAGTCGACTCCGCAACAAGCGGAAAAAGCTCGACTTTATAAAATCATGTAAAAAAAATGAAAAAGTTTTTTATCTTTGCCGCGCTGTTTTTTTTCGGATTCAGCGTTTTTTGTGAAAATCTTGAATTTTCTGTAAAAGGACTCGTTACCGAATCGGCAAATCCTGTAGAACTCGAATGTGAATGGAAAGACGAATGGTTTTCGAACGGCTCGGCATTTTCATACAATCACAAAATCGCGCGGATTGCGGCAATTTTAGCGACAGTCTCCTACACTGACGTTGAAGATTTTCCTGACACAAATTTAATGCGCGAAAGCTACAAAACGCTTGGAATCAAAGACAGCGAGATGGAATTCCATTATGATTTGGATTATTCCGTTCCAACGCTCGGAGACAATCAGGCGGCATTCAGCTTCGCGTCAAAAAAATTAAAACAGGCTTCTAATTCTGAAAACAGAATCAAAAATCTCGTTTTTGTAGTGATTCGCGGCACGCCCTTAAATGCGAACGAATGGATTTCAAATCTTGCAATAAGCGACTCGACAAAGCAAAATTCGATAATACACGAAGGCTTCTACAAAACGATGCAGCAAGTTCACAGCGCGCTGATTTACTATCTTTTGAAGCAAAAAATCGACCCGGACGAGACCAGCTTTTTAATCACAGGACACAGCCGGGGCGCGGCGGTCGCAAATCTTCTAGGCGCGACTCTTTCAAACGAGAAAATTTTCGACACTTCAAAAATCTTCACCTACACTTTCGCTTCTCCAAACGTCAGCCAGGAAGATGACATTTCCGCGCCGAAATACAATTTCATCTGGAACATCGTAAACGGCGAGGACATTGTTCCGACCGTTCCGCCAAACAGGAACAGCTGGAAATTCGGAAAATACGGAAAAACGCTCACGCTTGTGAACCGCTGGACTTGCGACAAAAAAATTTACGATGACGATTACTATCCGAAAATGAACGAGATTTACTCAAAGTTTCTTCTTCGCAGTTATTGCCCGTTCAAGAATGGAACTTTCGTTCCATCGCAGATTTCGCGTGTTCTCACAGGAATTTATCCTGATGTAACTTCCTATTACAACGGAAAATTCAAGCTTAGAAATACGGCAGAAAAAATAATGTGGAAAGTTTTTCCGCCGTCATCAGAAGAAATAAACGAGCAGGTTGAAAACCAAAAGCAAAGCCTTTTCAAAAATATCAGCAGCAAAATCAACAGCCAGACGGAAGGGCTTGTTGACTACGTGAAAAACGCGTTTGTCGATATGCACGCGAGCGAAACTTATCTCTCGTGGCTTCTTTCTCTTGGTGAAAACGAAGCTTTCTCGAATCTCGGAAGCATTCAGCTTGTCTTAAGCGGATATTATGAATGTGCGGTTTTCGATATGCAAGGAAATCTTCTTGCCCGGATTATCGACGGAATTCCGCAGTACAAAGACATCAAAGTTCCGATTGCGGCAATGCCGCTTCCTTCAAAAAAAACGGCGGTCGGATTTCCTCTCAATGAAGATTTTGAAGTCGTGATTTACAAGCCGAGCCTCGTTCCAACAAGAATTTCCGCGAAAATTGAAGACTATGATGCGCAGGGACACTTGATTTTTACAGAAGAAAAGCAGAATTTTTATCCGAGAAGCGGACTTGCGCTGACATTCAAGGCTGGAAAAATACTGAACACAAATTACGAGCTTGAAATTTCAAAAATCAAAGGAAAAAATCTAAAAGAAAAAGTTGAAAGCGGCTCTCTAAGGCAGGAAGATATTTTCAGATTCAAGCCGGAATTCAGCATGGACATTGACCAAAATTTGAATTTCGGGGCGACTTTCGGAACAAAAATGATTTATGGAAGTGCGCTTCTTTCAGAGAAAACCGGACATTTCGGAGATTCTCTAAGCATTGCTCCGGGAATCGGGCATCAAAATTATCTTTACGGAAATATTATGTTCAATTCAGAAATTTTCGGACGCTGCGTCTGGATTTTTGACGAAAAGCAAAGAAACGGCGGCGAAAAATTCAGCTTTATTCCAGAAGCGAGATTTTCTGTCTCGTTTCAGCCGTTCCATCACTTTGAAATTTTTGCGGCCGGAGTTTTCGATTTCAGCATTGACGGATTCAACGACGGATATTTTGAAAGCAAAATCCAGAAAAACAAAATCGGAAAAATAAATATCAGCGATTCTCTTAGAATCGTTCCGACAATCTGCTTTGGAGTTAAACTTTGAACAAGCAAAATATTCTGATTTTATGCAAGGTTGTCGATAATTTTGGCGACATCGGCATTGTTTACAGGCTTGCGAAGGCTTTGTGCGACTTGCGCCCCGACCTTCATCTGACTTTGGCGGTCAGCAATCTTGAAAGTTTCTCGGCAATGGCGAAATCTGTTGATAAATCAAAAAAAATACAGAATTTTGACTACAAAAACAAAAACGGCGAAATCTCGGTTTGGAAAATTGTTGACTGGAATCTTGATTCCTCAAAAAATGATGAAAAATATGAAGCCGAAAAAATCGCGCGCGAAAACCAGATTATTCTTGAATGTTTCCAGTGCGGCCGCCCGGAATGGCTTGAAAATATCCTTTTTGACGGCGGCTTCAATCAAAATGTTCAAATCATAAACATTGACTATCTGACGGCAGAAGAATATGCCGACGACTTTCATCTTTTAAGAAGCGGGACGCGAAAAACCTGCATCAAAAAAATTTTCTTTATGCCGGGATTCACAAAAAAAACTGGCGGACTTATTTTCAGTGAAGAAAAAAAGCTGACTAACGTAAAACTTTCTGAAAAGCTGAATAATTCAGACTTCAAGATTTCTTTTTTTGCTTACGAGCGCGACTGCACGCCGATTGTAAACGCAATTTCAGAATTTCAGGCGAAAATGCGCGAAAAGAATTTTTCCGTCTGCGTTTTTGCTGCCGCAGGAAAAAGTTTTTCGCCATTTATGAACGCATATAAAAAAGCCGGAAAACCATTTAAAATCGTTGAGCTTCCTTTTTTACAACAGGAAGAATGGGATTTTCTTCTGACGCAAATGAATTTCAACTTTGTGCGCGGCGAGGATTCTCTTTCGCGCGCTGCGCTTTCTGAAATTCCGTACATTTGGAATGCCTACATTCAGGACGATGATTATCAGCTTGTGAAAGTTGACGCGCTTCTCGAAAGAATGAAACCTTTTTTCCACGACAATGACTTTGAGCTGCTGAAAAAATGCTGGGAAAACTACAATCAGAAAAAACTCACTTCCGCAGAAATCTTAAAAAAGCAGGAATCGCTTCTGAAAAAACTCTTGTCTCAGGCGGCAAACAGCGAAACTTTCCAGAACTCATTTTCAGCCTATTCAAAAAATCTGACATCAAACGGAAATCTTGCGGAACATCTCTTAAAATATATCGAAACGATAAATTTTTAGAGACACACCTATTTCAAACTAAAGGAATACTTCCTAAGAGGCTAAGGAATACTTCCTAAGGACTGAAGTAATACTTTCTTCGGGTCTTAGGAAGCCTTACTTCAGCTCTTAGGTATACTTTCTTCATGGCGAAAGTATGCTTCCTTTAGTTTTTGAACCGAAAACAAGAAAACAAAGGAAGAATTATAAAAAGAGGGAAAATATATGAAAGTGATTTTTTTGGATATAGACGGAGTTTTGAATTATAAACAATGGGGACTATCACAGTCAAAACTTCCATTTTGAACAGTTAAGCCAGTTGTTTATTAAATTTTTGTCTGCTTTATATAATTTTCGATTTCTTCGTTTGCCATTTTATCAGCGTCAATGTTAGAATTATTCTTAGCAAGTATTTTTTTACTAATAATTTTTTTGCGTCCGCGAGTCTTTTATGCCGATATTGAAAACTTCCCCAAAAAACAATATCATATATAGATAAAAGCTTAATTTTTTTGAGGTAATTTCTATGTTGATGACAAACGAAATTAAAGTTGGAACAGCCTTCATGTACGAAGGTTCACCTCTTATCGTACAGAAGATGCTTGGACAGAAATCTGGCCGTCAGGGAATGGTTACAAAACTCCGCGTTGCAAATATTGTTACAGGAAGCACAATGGACTTGGGTCTTGACGCTGGAGAAAAATTCGATGAAGTTGACCTTGTTGAAAAGACAGTAAAACTTTCTTACATCGACGGCGACGAATATCACTTCCTCGATCAGGAAACTTATGATGATATTTCTTTGAGCAAAGATTACTTGGGCGACAACGCAGGATACATTTCTCCAGATGACGACTACGATGTAAAAGTCACATATTACGAGGGAAAACCAGTTGGAGTCCGCCTTCCAATTCAGGTAACACGCACAATCACATACTGCGAGCCAGGAATCAAAGGCGACACTTCTGGAAAATCAACAAAGCCTGCGACTTTGGATACAGGAATTGAAGTAAAAGTTCCTTTGTTCTGCAACACAGACGACAAAATCGTAATCGACACACGCGACGGCTCATTTGTAGAGCGCGCAAAGAACTAATTTGTTTTAGTTTCCTGAAACAAATGAAAATGCGCTGACAGCAGATTTTTTGGTCTGTTTGCCAGCGCAATTTTTTTGTCAGTTGTAAAAAACTTCTGCTGCTGATTTTCGATAAAAAACAGTCCGCAGTCTCATTGAAAAAGCAAAAACGAAAATCGCAAGCCGTTAGTTTTTATTTCCAGAAAAGTTCCGCTTCAAAAGAAACACCTTCTTCCGTTTTTCCGACCATAACAAGTTTTTTCTCGTCATTGTTAAGATTTCCGAAAACTTCCATTTTCTGGCCGAGTTTTGCCTCTTTCGCGTAATTCAATCTAAAATCAGTGAACTGAACGTGCCGAAGATTCGCCGGCAATGCGTCTGCAATAAAAGCTCCATATCTCGCATTGTTTGTGTGTCCGTTTCCGTCAATATCAGAATATTTTATGACGCGCTCGTCTAAAAGCTCGAGATTTTCCGGCTGCTGGATTTTTCCGTACTTAAGGCAGTCGTGTTCAGTCTGCAAGTCAGTCGGCTTACGCAAAGTGAAATTTTTTGTCGGAACAATTCTCCGGCTTTCAGGATTCACGATTATCCAAGAACTAAGCCCGCTGATAAGTTTCTCGCCCTTTGACTTCTCGTCCATGCTTTCAAACTCGTAAGCGCGCACAAGCTGGAGCGGCTCGGGCTTTTCCTCCCAAGTCCGCAAGACAAAATGCTCGTTTTCACGCGGCATTCTATGAAAACGGAATCCCTGACGGCTAACAAGAATCGCATAATTATTAGCTGTCAACATATCGCGCCCCATTCCCTGCTGGTTATAATCCTCAACAGCGATGTCGGACGTGATTTGCAGCAAATTGTAAAGCGAAAGATTTTTTGAATCGTTCGCCTCGCAAAAATAAACCATGGACTCAAAATTAAATTTGTTTTCATCATCACGATAAACTTTGTATTCAGCCATTTTTTCCTCTTACAAACACTTTGCCGCCATAAGGCAAAGCTTCTATTCTTTTTTATTTTAGACAATTTTAATAAAAAAAAGTTTCAACCCTAGAACTAAAAAAGAAGCCTCGATTCAACCCCAAGCTGCCACGAACGGCAGTTTTTATGCAATCACAACCGCGAGATTAAAAAAAATCTCGTCTGGCAGGAAATCCTAGAACATTCTGTCCTAAAGTTCCTCAATAAAATTCCTGCTGTCCTCGCGCTTCAAGACCATTATCGTCATGTCATCTTCGCGCGGAGTATCGCCGATAAAATCGTAAAGTCCGTCAATCAGCTCCTCGAGAATCGACTGCGCGCTTTTTGCGTAATTTTCACGGACAATCTGCTTCACCCGCTCAACACCAAACTGCTCACGTTTTGAATTCATCGCCTCGGTAAGCCCGTCCGTATAGCAAACGAGAATGTCATCATTGCCCATTGTAAAATCAAGCTGCGGAAAATTAATCGCAATGTCCTTGATTCCAATCGCGCCGTAATGCTGCTGGTCTTGGCTGATGTCCGCAATTATTTTGCTTTTCGCGGAGAAAAGAATCGGGTTCGGATGTCCTGCGTTAGCAAATTCAATTTTGCACTCGTCATTCTGGTCAAAATCGCCAATTCGGAACATTATTCCAGTAAGATAATTCTCAATATCGCCTTTCGCATCGATAATCTGGTCGTTAATCTCATAAAGAGCCTGGCTCAGCGAAGAATTTCTCAAAACGCTTTTCTGGAATGCCCGGAAAATAATATCTTTTGAAAGCATTGTGATAAGACCTGAGGAAATTCCATGCCCGGAAACATCAAAAAGAGAAAATCCCTGCATATCCGTGCCGTCGTCTTCAAAACCGTGATAATAATCGTACAAATCGCCGGAAACTTTTGAAACCGGGCTGTAGCTCGTCGCAATATCCCAGCCTCTAAATTTTTTGCTCGGATAAGGAAAGAATTTCTGCTGGACAATAGCCGCCATTTCCATATCCAAATCAGAACGCTTTTTCTCATGCTCAAGTTTTTCCATTGCGACAGACAAATGCCGCGTCTGAATGTCAACTTCGCGCATAAGATTTTGATTGAGATATTCGCTTCTCACGGAAATTTTCGTGAAATTGATTGTCAGAGCCAAAAGAAATGTGATAATTGTTCCCTGCCAGCCAAAAACCGTGTAATAAGGCTGGTCAAAAAGCCAAAGCCCTTCTTTCAGTATAAAATCAAGGACGATTGAAACTATGAACGGCAAAAAATCGCAAAGCAGCAGGAGATTTTGCCTCACGTTTGTTTTTCTGTAAATCTGAATTATTGCGGCCGCAAATCCAAAACAAATCTGAACAACAATCACAAAGAGAATATAAGGAGAAATTCTCATCAAAAAATCATAAGTCGGAGAAACAATGCAGCCCGCAAGTGTCAAAGCCAAAAGCGCAAGCCTGATTCTAAAGACAATTTTCGGCTCGCTTATCTTCATATAGCTGAGCAAAAACGAAGTAATAAAATAACTTATTACGCAGCACGGAATGCAGATGAAAAGCTTAAAATACCAGATATACGGAATGTCAGCTGTTAAAGACCAAGGCATTTCCCAGGAATAAAACGGCTGAAGAAAAATCATGCTTGTAAAATTTATAATCGCAAAGTAAAGATATTCACGCCTGCTCTTTTGCTGAATAAAAATCAAAAAGAACAGAATCACAACAGCGCACATTCCGCCCTCAAAATTCAGGTATATTCTCGAATTAAACGCGCTGTACTTGTTTGCAAGGTCTTTCGCAGAATCCATGTCAGTCAGATAGACATGCTCGGAAATCGAGCTTCGCCCTCTGCTCAGAACTTTTATCATAAGCTCATTGCCGCCGTTCTGATACAAAACGCCGACCGGAAAAGTAAAGCAGCCAGCAGAATGCATCTGAGGCCTTTCATGAGGCGGCATTTTTCCCATGCTTCCAGCGTAATTTCCGTTTATATAAATTTCCGCCGCAAAATGAAGATGAGGTATCACAAGTCCAAGCGATTTTCCTTTTAGCTCATCAGGAATCGAAAAAACAGAGCGGAGCCAAACGTACATTCCCCGACTTCCTGCAATCCGCGCAATATTTCTTCCATTATGGCTTTCAAATTTACTGAATGCGGCCAGACGTTTTTCTGTGTCGATAACATTTTCATCTTCTGAAGCGTAAGCCCAATAAAAAGAATCTCCCAAGTCAAAACTGCCATCTTTTTCAGTCTTGGAACAAGAAGAGAATAAATTCATAAAAAGTGAAAAAAGAATAACCGCAAAAAGAAAACGACGAGGATTCATTTTTTAAGATTATATCATATAGGCATTATTTTTGTCATTTCGGCAGAAAAAATCCTTTTCCCCAAAGCCAGCCGTCGCCAGCGTTTTTTAAAATCCAGAATTCGTTTTCGCTTTTGAACATTCCGAATTCGTAGGCGGAGATTTTGTCGCCCGGAACAATTCGCCGCAATTTAGTAAAAGCGATTTTTTCAAAGCGCGAGAAATTTCCAATTCCAAATTTCTCTTCCGCAATTTGCGCGCCATCTTCCATCGAGTTAAAATAATAAACGCAAGTAAAAAGCGAATTTTTCCCGGCAGGAATTTCAGCAATCGAGGAATTTATATTTCTTGATTTAAAATCTAAAGATTCTGCTTCATTGGATTTTAAGGCAAGCGATTTTTGATTTTGTGAAAAACAAGAAAAACTCAGAAAGAAACAAAGAAATGCCAAAAAAAACACGCGCATAAGACAGAAATTTTACGATCTCAGTTTTTTTCTGTTGAAATCGACCAGCCGATTGAAATTTTCCTTTGAAACAGAATATAAGACATAAGTCTTGAAAATCCCACTCTCGTCTTCTTCCCAATAATGATAAAGCGGCTCAGTTCCCAAGACTGCAACTGCATCAGAAAAATTCTTCTTCAGACCGATTTTGTCTCCAATCAGATTTTTTATTTTTGAAAGAGCATCAATTTCCGCTTGAATTTTCGAGAACTCTTCGGAATTCTGCTCGCCGAATCCAAAATAAACAACATCACCTTTTTTCAGTCCGAAACGCTTTCTGAGTTCTCTGTCATTTTTTTTCTGAATAAAATTCATCAGCCATTCAGGAGACGGCTCTTTTCCAAAATTTTTGCCAGTCCAGTCAACAGTTTCTGAAAAAACAAACGGCAAAATCAAGAAGAAAGACAAAATAAACAAAAGTGTTTTTTTTCTGCTCATTTTTTTCTCCATCTTACAATTTCCATTTTTAGCTGGACATTTTCCAAAAAAGAAAAATTACTCGCCTGTGAAATTTTTCAGATAATCAGAAAACGACTTTGTAAAATCGCTTTTAATTTTCTTTTCAAGAGATTTTACAGCGCGATTTTCTGCTTCCGGGTATGAAAGATGGCTTTCCCGCCCGCTCGCAGTAAACGGAGCAAACTGATGATTTGTTTTTGAATCCAAAATAAATGAGTCCAAAGAATATCGGCAGCGCTGAGTTTTTCCGTCAGAAGTCGCGGATTTTTCAAAATTCAAAGTGCAAGTCAAAACATAACGGACATTAGCTTTCAAGCTCGTTCTAAAACCAAGCGAAGCGATTGCTTCCGTAAATGCCGCCGCAATTTTTCCATTCGTGTCGCCTGAAACCAAAACAGAAATCGGGATATTTTTGGCGACCTCAACTTTTCGCGCGTTAATCTCGTTAAGAGAAGGAATATCGACTTTCAAGGATGATGCCGCTTCTGGATTTATAACAGAAAGCTTTTTATAATGATTTTCGTTTTCCATAGAAATATCAGCCGCAAAATCGTATGTTGAATATGATTCAAGTGAATTTTTATCGGCAGCAGCATTTTCGAGAAGCGACTTTATCGCTTTCGCATTTTTTACAATCATCTCGCTGTAGATGTCTGAAGCTTTTGCCTTGTCCAAAACCGCGATTGCATACCAAGTCGTGCCGTCAAAGTAAAAATCTTTTATCTCAACGCCAATCAAATCGCCTGAATCAACAGAACGCAGAACGTCCTGACTAAATCCTGCAACAGAAGTCGAGGCGACTTTTCCGTCCGCCTTTGCCTGAACCATTTTCTGCGAAGACGTGAAATCAGACTTTACTGACTGTCCGAAAATCGCTGAAAGTCCGTTCACAGCATTCAGCTCAGCCTTAGTTCTGTCAGAGCCGTCGCCGACATAAAACAAATATGCGTCTCTTGAATACACGCTTGCAGGATTTGAAACCCAAGCAGGAATCGGAGCGGTTTTTGAAGAATTTTTTTTCGCTCCAAAAAGAAGCCCGCCTGCCAAAATCAGCAAGAAAGTACAAAAAATAGATTTTGAAAAAGAAAAATTTTTATTTTGCATTTGCATTGTCCGCCACAGAAATTTTGTTCATATTTTCAGAAATGACAATTGTCGGCTTTCCAGCCTCAACAACCACATTGTTAATTTCATCTTTCGTTCCGTCTGAATATTCAACAACGACAGAATAAGTTCCGGGCGCAACAGTAAAGCCAGCCGCGCTAGCCTTGTTCGGAAAATATGCGCCCTGCCGAATATCAGCCTTTTCCATATCGACGAATTTTATCATCGCTTTGTTCACGACAATCGCCGCAGCCTGAGCCGGAAATCCGCCGTGTTTTAGAGCGACTGAGGCAGACGCAACCGCAGTGCCGTTTTTTATAAAGTTTCTTGTCAAACTTCTATTGTACGCGCCTTTTTGTCTTGAAAGAACGTCAAGCTCAACTGCCTTGTCAAAATCTTCTATTAAAACAAACTTTTTTGAAAGACCGTTTGAAAGCGTAACTCTTGAAACCGAGATATTATGATTTTGCACAAGAAACACAGGATATGTGATTTTAAAGTTCACATTTATCATATTTGTGTTAAAAACTGGAACTAGTCCCGTGCTGTATTCGCTGCGTTTTCCAATCAAATCTGTAAGAGCGATAACATCAAGACGGCCTTTTCCTGCTGGAACTGAAATGTCTTCCGAAACATCGATATTCGGATTCAAATTCCGCAAAACTTTTTCAAAGTCCGAGGCGTGAGTTTTGTCGCCATACGCAGAATAAATCAAAGTTCCAAGATAAGAAAGAAAAGCGGAATTCTCATAAGTTTTTGAAGAGCCTTCAGGCGACTTGATTGCAGAAGTGTCAAACCTGATATTCGCCATTGCCAAAGATTCTCTTACAGCACGAGTGTTGTCATCATAATTGGCAGCATCGGCTTCTTTCTGCTGTTGAATAAGGTCTGCGATTTCTGTCTTATAGTTCCCGGTAAAATCGTCCATTACGCCTTTTGCGCCCGGAACAGAGCCAGCTTTCAAGTTGTTCACAGCTTTCATCGAATAAGTCAACATTCTTTCATATGTTGGACCGTAATAATCAACGGAATTCTCGCCCGCAAGCGCAGCCTGAACTGTTTTTGCGGCGGTCATTCCGTTTGAAACCTGAGACATATCAAACTGAGTCTGATTTATTTGTCTTCCAGAAGAAGGATAGTCTTTCTTAAGATATTGAATCATATAAGTGTCAACACCATTGAGAACGGCATCCTCTTTTCTTGTGGCAAGCATTCCGAGGCAAACATCATAGTTTCCTGCCGCGAAAGCTGAGTCAAAAGCCGTTTTTTCGTATTTTATCTTTTTGACTTTTGCCCCAGTCTCCGAGCCGTCAACTTGCGTAGAAGCGCAGGAAGCAAAGAGTACAGCAGAAGCAAGTGCAACCTCAAAAGCTTTCAAAAACTTTATCATTTATTTACGCTTTACCTTCTGCTGTTTATGCAAATAATCTTTTACCTCTTCGCTCGGCTCGAACATATCAACAGTTCTGTGAGTATGAAGATCGGTAAGCTCAATATTTACAATGTAAGTTCTTTCCTGAATTTTTCCGGAATTCTGAACCATAAGTTTGACCGAGCCGGTCATCATATAGTCAGCGGCATCCTCGTCATCGATTGCCACCGCCTTGTCCTCATTTGCATGGTCGGCCTGGTCAAAAACTTCATCGCGCATCTCGTTGCGGACATCCTTGTTTGCCATGAACTCAAGAACGCCGCTCTTCAAGATTGCAGTTTTCATGCTGTTGGCGATTATCTGAGTGTCAAAAAATTCGCCTGTCTCATCTTTGATTGTTCCGATTGTAACAATCGGGTCACGATTGTTCTTCTCTGAAAATCTCTCGATTCTCGGAGAAGCGATGACCTGCTTTACAATATCTTTGCAAATCACATCGGCATCAGAAGAGTTCAAATAAGCTGTCAAATCAGCATTCGCGCCTCTTTTTGCCTTTGCCGAAAGAGCACCCGCAGCAATAAAAACTGAAAGAATTGCAAGAAGTATTTTTTTCATCTATATAAGTTCCTAAAGATTACTTTTCGTCGCCGAAATCGTACTCAACAGTGTTGTCAACTGGCTTGTCGATAAGCGGAGCACGGAGATTCTCGCTCAAAGCCTTTTTAAGCAATACAGTTTCTGAAGCGTTGTCCTCAACACCGTCGAGAGCAGCCTGAAGCTGAGTATCGTAAATTCCTCTGTTCATTGTGAAAACAACATAATACTCATAGTAATAGTCGAAATCAGAATCTTTTGACTTCTTTGTGATTTTTACGCCCTGCTTCGGTCTCTTGAACTGAATCCAATACTGAGCTTCTTTCATAAGACCGTTGATTTCCATTGCAGAAAGAGCTTTTACAGTCTGGTCGATAACCTGATTTCTCTTTGTCTCAGTCTCGCTTGAATTTCCCTGGAAAACAGCGTTTGCGCTCTGTCCAACAGCCATAGAGAATGAGTTTGCAACCTGTCTCTGAACATCAACCTGATCAGTCCAAGTCTTCAAGAATTCAAGGTCATTTCCCTGATTTGTGAAAACGAAAATCTGGCTGTCTGCCTGATTGATTTTCAAAGATTTTGCGATTACCTTGTTGTCTCCTTCAAGAACAGCCTCGACCCAAGCTGGAATTGCAGTTCCAAGAGCCATTCCTGGGCGGTTTACAATTTCGATTTTTGTTTTCTGGTCTTTTGACTTTTTTGCAAAAACAGGAGCGGAAAGCACAGCCGCAGCGAGAAGCATTGCGCTCATAAATTTTACAGTTTTCATAAGAAACTCCTTACAGTATTTTAAGTTACACATCAACCTGTGTATGTTAGAACAATATAACTCACAAGATATTTCCTGTCAAAATATTTTAATTTTATCTTAAATTTTTGTCTTAAATTTTCTTTTTGATTCGCAAAAAAGAAGCCGCTTATATATAATGTCCTTATGCGTAAATTTGAAGTTGTTTCACCATATCAGCCTTCTGGAGACCAGGGGCAGGCAATCGAAAAGCTGAGCGAAGGATTTTTGCGCGGAGACCGCTACCAGACGCTAAAAGGCGTGACAGGCTCCGGAAAAACATTCACAATGGCAAAAATAATCGAGAAAGTTCAGCGTCCGACTTTAATCATCTCGCACAACAAGACGCTTTCTGCCCAGCTTTACCGTGAATTCAAGTCATTTTTTCCGCATAACGCAGTCGAATATTTTGTTTCATACTACGACTATTATCAGCCGGAAGCCTACGTTCCTTCAAAAGACCTATTCATAGAAAAAGACGCCGCAGTGAACAAGGAAATCGACGAGCTTCGATTAAAAGCGACTTACTCGCTTATGGAAAGGCGAGATGTCGTTGTTGTGGCGACTGTAAGCTGCATCTACGGATTGGGAATGCCGGATTTGTACAAGGAAATGCGCGTCCACATTGAAAAAGGAGAGATTTTCGACACCAGGAAATTTGAAAAGTCGCTGATTTCGATTCAATACCAGCGGAACGACATGGTCTTGGAGCGCGGAAATTTCAGAGTCAGGGGAGATGTGATTGAAGTTTATCCTCCATATATGGAAACCGACACAGCGTACAGAATCGAGCTTGACTTTGATGAAATCGCTTCTATCAAGAGATTCAATGTTCTCACGCGTGAAATCGAGGAAGAGCTTGACGAAATGCAGTTCTACCCGGCAAAGCACTTTGTTGTTCCGCACGACGCGCTTTTTTCAGCCGCGGACAGAATCATGGCGGAAATGGAAGAGCAGGTAAAAAAGTTCGAGAAAGAAGGAAAGCCGCTCGAGGCCGAAAGAATCAAGACACGCACGACTTACGATGTTGAAATGATGAAAGAGATGGGCTACTGCTCAGGAATCGAGAATTATTCAGGGCCGATTTCAGGAAGAAAGCACGGAGAGCCTCCCGCGACGCTTCTTCATTATTTTCCAGACGATTTTTTGTGCCTGATTGACGAGGCGCACGTTACAGTTCCGCAGATTGGCGCGATGTACGAGGGCGACCGGAGCAGAAAGCAGAATCTCGTTGATTTCGGATTCAGGCTTCCAAGTGCGCTTGACAACCGGCCGCTAAAATTTGAGGAATTCGAAAAGAAACTGAATCAGGTGATTTACGTTACCGCGACTCCGCGCGAACAGGAAATCAAGCAGTCAACGCAGGTTGTCGAGCAGATTATACGCCCGACAGGACTTCTCGACCCGATTATTGAAGTCCGCCCGAGCGAAGGTCAAATGGAAGATATTTACAAGGAAGTTAAAAAGCGAATCGACAAAAAAGAGCGCAGCCTGATTTTGACTTTGACAAAAAAAATGGCGGAAGATTTGACAGATTATCTTCTCGGCCTGAATCTGAAAGTAAAATATATCCATTCTGAAATCGACACTTTTGAGCGCGTTGAAATCCTAAAATCTCTAAGAACAGGCGAAATTGACGTTTTGATTGGAATCAACCTTTTGAGGGAAGGAATCGACCTGCCGGAAGTGAGCTTTATCGCGATTCTCGACGCCGACAAAATCGGATTTTTGCGCTCGACGACATCTTTAATTCAGATTGCAGGACGCGCCGCGCGAAACGAGAACGGAACGGTTGTAATGTACGCGGACAACATGACGCCTGCAATCAAGGAGACCGTGGATGAGACAAAACGCCGCCGCGCGATTCAGGAAAAATACAACGAAGAGCATGGAATCACGCCGCACACAGTTTCAAAGGCGGTTCAGGATATTCTTGTCAGAAAGCAAAAAGACGCAGAAGAAAACACTGAAGTGGAGCTTGAAGTTCTGAAAAAGAACGCCAATCTCTTTGACGCAAAGCAGCGCAGAAAACTGATTGAGGCACTGAAAAAGGAAATGTCCGACTGCGCCGATCGGCTTGAGTATGAGCAAGCAGCCGCAATAAGAGACCAAATTCAGGAAATTGAAAGGACTTACAGCAAGAAATAACGTGCGATTTTTTAGCGGGAATTATTGCAGCAAAAAAAGAGACCTTGCACGCGCTCACATTCAGCATGACAAGTTTCTTAACAAGAAAAATCAAACGGACAAAAAAAATCCTGCTGGAGTAAATCCGGCAGGGTCATCTAATTTTTAGAAAATCGTAAAAGACTAATTCTGCAATTAGATTAGTTAGCAGCCGCTACAGGCGCCATGTTTTCAGGTCTTACAGAAATTTTCTTTGTAACAAATCCTGAGCGGTAGCAGCGTGTGCAAACGTTCAAAGTCTCTGTTTTTCCGAAATCTTCTGTCTTTACCTTGATGATGTTTGGTTTCCAAGTGTGGCGAGTGTGGTTATATGATTTACTAACTCTATTGCCATGCTGAGAACCTTTTCCGCAAATCTCACAAACTCTAGACATGATTCTATACCTACCTAAAAATGATTGCTAAATAAGTTTAGACAATATAAAAAAATTACGGTTTTATGTCAATAGCAAGCAGACGGCTAAAGCGCAAAAACAAAGCCTGTTTCCGCGAAAAAACGAACGCAGAAAACGCCGGTTTTCCTTTCTAAATCGCTTCAAGCACAAGGCCGTCATATGCGGGGCTTACGCTTCCGCCCTGCCCCACAATTCTCTTCAGATTTTTATATTTTCCAAGATTCTCATCAATATATTCCTGAATCTGAACGTGCGAATTGTCGTGGCAAATGTGAGTAAGCCAAGTGTGCTTTGCGCCGATTCTGTCCGCATATTCAAGGGCCTTGTCAAAATTGCAGTGAGTCGGATGCGGCCGTTTTCTTAAAGCGTCAATCACAAGATGCTCCAAAACACCGGAAGATTTTTTCACAATCTCAATCGATTCGTCGCTTATGAGATTGCAGTCTGTCAAATACGCGATTGAATGGAATTTTCCGTCCGAAGATTTTTCTTTTGAATGCAGAACCCAGCCGTAATCGACCATGCTTCCGTGAATCATCGGAACAGGAACCGCTTCAACCGAGCCGATTTCCACAGGATTTAAATAAGAGTTCTCGTCCGCAGGAATCAGGTTGAGCTTTGGAATGCCGCCGCCGGAGACAACCGTGTTGAAAATGTACGCGAATCTAAAAACAAGGCTTTCAATCGTGCTTGAAGGAGCGTAAATCGGAAGCCCGCTGCCGGGAGTCTCACGCACCGAATTTTCGCTTGCGGCAAGGGCAATCGCGTCGTTATGGCTAAGCGAGGAATTTTCGTCAGGCGATAAAGTCATTTTTGGAGGCTTTTTAAAGCTGAAAATGCGCAGGTCGTCAAGGCCGTGGCAATGGTCTGCGTGCGAATGTGTGAGAAGAACGCCGTCAAGCCTTTTTATTTTGTTTTCCAGCGCCTGAATTCTGAATTCCGGGCCGGTGTCAATGACAATGTTTGTTGTGGAAGATTTCTCGCTGTCTTTTTGAGAATCTTCGTTTTCGATATACGCAGAACAGCGGTAGCGTTTATCATGAGGGTTGTTTGAAGTGCAGACCGGGCAGCTGCATGCGACAACAGGAATTCCGTGGCTCGTTCCTGTTCCCATCAATGTCATTTTCATAGGAAAAGTTATAGCACAAAAGAAAACAATTGAAAATTACGGGCTGATATGCAATTTACAATGAAGATGAAGATTCCGAATCAAAGCGAGAACGAAGGCTCTCGAGTTCGGAATGACGTTTTTGATGTTCAAAATGACGGCTTGAAAGATTCGTAATGAACGGCGCCAAGCAAATTCGACGGGAGAAAATGCCACGCCGCTATGGAGTGCCGCCGCAGGCGTTCTGAAAATAAAATTACCTCCTTGTAATTTTATTTTAAACGAAAAAATTCTGTTCACTTAAAAGCAAACAGAATTTTTTCTCTTTGCTTTTTTTCCGCATCCGTGCGGAGAAATAATTACCAATTCATAATTCTTAATTTAGCGCGGAAGAATGAGCGTGAGCGAAGCACGGAACAGCGGGCATTGCAAATCAGCAAAAGGCGATTGCAAGAAAACTATGGCTGCTCAATCAGAGCTTCGTGCATAAAAAAAATAAAGATTCCGAAATTTACTCGCTTTATTTCAGCATGACTGGCGGACTTTCGGAATTGCGGCTTGGAAATTCGCAATTTTTTACCGGCCATAAGAAAGCCAGTTCGGAAAACCGCAAGAATTGATTTGTTTCAGTCAAAAAGATAATATAGAGCAACATTTTTTTAAGAGGAAGGAATATGCCTTATTCAGAACCAACCAACTTGGGAGTTATTGCTTGTCCGGGCGGCGCAGTTTTTGCAGATGAAGTGATTATGCATTTGCGCCATATGTATAAACATCGCTTTACACTCAAAAATGACGTGATTTCAAAGCGTTACAATCTTGACAAGGACAAACTGGTTCAGGACATAAACTTCCGCAACGATTTGATGACTTCAGACCTTGTTGTGCGCGGAACAACTGACAAATACCGTGTGCCGAATTTTAAGATTGACACGCGCTTTACATGGTTTGCTAACGGCGAAGTCAAGGCTGAGCTTTTGGACTGCGTGCGCGGAAAAGACATCTATATTTTTCAGGATGCGGAAAACCACGTGCCGATTCCGATGAACGGCGGTAAAAATCTCGTTACGTTCTCTGTGAACGACCACGTTATGACGCTTCTCGTCACAATTGACGCGGTTCAGCAGGCTGGAGCAAAGTCAATCACGCTTGTTCTTCCGGCATTTCCATACAGCCGCCAGCACAAGAAGAAGAGCCGCGAGGGACTTACAGCTTCGCTTCTCTGCCACATTTACGAGATGAAGCACGTTACGCGCGTTATCACGCTCGATATTCACTCTCGCGAAATTGTGAACGCTTTCAACACGACTTATCTCGACAATCTTCACGCTTCTTACCAGATTATCCGGGAGCTTGCAAAGGTTGTTAATCTTTCAGGACCAGACAAGGAAGACTTGGTTGTTGTAAGCCCTGACACTGGCGCAATTGACAGAAACAAATTCTACGCGACAGGATTGAAAGTTCCGCTCGCGATGATTTACAAAGAGCGCGACTATTCAATCGTTACTCAGGACGCAAAAAACACGAACATCAAGAGCATTAAGCTTTTGGGCGATGTTAAAGGCAAAGTCGCTTTCCTTGCGGACGATATGCTCGGAACAGGCGGAACTTTGCTCAAGGCTATGGGATTCTTGAAAGAACAGGGCGCAACAAAAGTAATCGCCGCAATCTCGCTTCCGTTCTTCACAGGAAACGCGGTCGAGCTTTTTGATCAGGCTTACAAAGACGGACTTTTCTACCGCGTAATCGGAACGAACGCTGTTTATCATCCGGACTTGAAAGACAAGGAATGGTTCATCAGCACAAACGTTACAGGACTGTTCGCGAACGTAATCACAAGAATTCACCACAACCAGAGCCTTAGCGACTTGCTCGACAACCGCACGATTATCGACAAGCTGATAAAGAAAGACAATTCTGAATCAAACTAAGGATGACCGACTGCATTCTCTGCGTTGACATTGGAACAACTTCGCTCAAGGCTGCCTATCTTACAGACAAGCCGGGCGAAGTTTTTGTTTCAAGACAGCATTTTAGAACAGGCGGGGCTTGTGAATGGCTGAACTCGCTCGCGCTCGCTGTAAAAGAACTCAACGAAAAAAACAAGGATTTCGCGGTTGAAGCGATTTGCGTTAGCGGAAACGGGCCGACTATCGTTTCAGAGGACGGAACAACGCTTCTTCACAACGCGCCTATTTCAGAAAATCTCCAATCTGAAATCAAAAATCTAAACACAAAATCGCTTTTTATTCCTAGACTTTACGCTTTCAAAAAAATGTTCGGCAAAAGCTGGAAAAATTCGAAACACGTCTTTTCAGGACCGGAATTTCTTATTTTCAAGATGACAGGAAAAGCTGTCTCGATTCTGCCGGAAGAACGCTATAAAGACGCTTACTGGAGCGAGCCGGAATTTTTAAGATGCGGATTTTGCAAGGAAAACTTTGAAAAGCTGCCTGATTTTGTTTCTCCGGGAACGCTTGCCGGGCAATTAAACGCGGAAACCGCGATAAAAACAGGACTTCTGGAAGGAACGCTTGTTTTTGCCGGCGGACCGGACTTTACGGTCGCGCTGATTGGAACCGGAACAGTTTTCGCAGGAAGAATGTGCGACCGGGCAGGCTCAAGCGAAGGTCTGAATCTCTGCACGCAAAATCCTGTTTTTGATGAAGGCTTGAGAACGCTTCCTTCGGTGATTCCGGGGCTTTGGAACGTGAGCTGTCTTTTTGAGCCGGACAAAAACAACGAGAATTTCGGTAAAGCGGTTGAAAAGCTGAAAAACGCAGCGGAAAAGGCGGGGGAATACTTTCCGAAATTTATGATAATAACCGGCGGCCAGGCTCTCGACAAAAAAAATATTGAAGAAAAAGAAAAAATCTCGAAAATGAAAATAAAAACGCAATATTGCGCTGATGCGGAGCTTATCGGAGACTTGATTCTGGCAAGAATCGGGCTTGGAGACTACGACAGCATTGAAGAAGCGGTTATGGTTTTAGGATAGGCACGGAAACTAAAAAAAGCGAAGCGTTAGGGATAACAACGGCGCAAAAGCGGAATCTAGCGAACGGCGGCTTGCCGCAAAAACAGTCTAGCAGACTATTTTTAGTGAGTCTCCGAGAAGCTTTGCTTCGACGGCTAAAATAGCCCGCCCCGACATTTGCCGCCGAAATCAATTATTCTGCAAAAATCGTTTCCGCCACGGATAGCGGATTACGGCAAAGGAAACTGAACGACAGGATGTTTAGCAACCATAGGTTGCGACGAACGCCAAAAATAAAAATATGAAATTTTTTAACATTCCAAAAAATCCGAAAGTTCTGATTTTTGACATTGACTCAACGCTTTACACTTGCCCCGAATATGCGCACGAGCAGATTGACTCGCAGGTGCGGCACTGGGCGGCTTTGAACAATATGAGCGCGGAAACAGCAAGAAAAATGGTTGCCGAATACAGGCGAAAATGGGCGCTTGACCATAACGGCCAGAAAATTTCGCTCGGAAACCTTTTTACGGCGTTTGGAGTTTCGATTGAGACAAGCATTGAATGGCGGAAAAAACTTTTTGACCCTAAAAAATACCTGAAACGCGACGAAAATCTGATTTTTGCGCTCGAGAAACTTTCTAAGAAATTCTTTATGATTTGTGTTACGAACAATCCTGTCGAGCCGGCAAGAAAGACTCTCGAGGCGATTGGAATTTCTGATTTTTTCCCGGAGATTGTCGGGCTTGACACCTTGAAAATCTCGAAGCCGTCAAAAAAGATTCTGGATTTTGCTGTTGAAAAAGCGGCAAAGACCTTGAATCAGGAAATAAAATACGAGGACTGCATTTCAATCGGAGACAGATTCGACATTGACATTGCGCTTGCGCTGGAGCTTGGAATGGGCGGCGTTCTCGTGAGCGGCGCGGAAGAAGTCTGCGGGCTGGAATTTTCGTAAATTAAAACAGCCAATTTATGAGCAAAAAATTTACGCAGGATATAACTTTCAGATTCCGAAAACAAGTTCGGAATGACAGTGACTTTTCAACTTCGTGAGCTTTTTCAAGAATAAAATGTCTGCGCAAGCCAAGCGGGACACTTTTATAAAAATTGATTTTCTGATAGCATATCAGAGTTCGACCCTGTAGCTCAGCTGAAAGAACATCGCGAAGCTTCTGCAAACGCTTCGCACCTAAGCGGAAGGTCGCGCGTTCAAATCGCGTCGATTTTATAAAATGACCCTGTAGCTCAGCTGGATAGAGCATCCGCCTCCTAAGCGGAAGGTCGCGCGTTCAAATCGCGTTGGGGTCAAAAAAAAGTCCACGGGAATAAATCTCGCGGACTTTTTTTATTGTCTGAAATCTAAAATCAGTCGCGTGTGACCAAAAGCGCGCAAAGAACAATCAGGTGCATTGCAAGCTTGTAAATCCAAGCGAGAACATTCGGAGACAAGAATCCGCCGTTGAGGAAGTCTGCAAGGACAATCGCGACAATCCAAATCACAACGATTACGAGTTTCAGAACCGAGCCGAGTTTTCCCATTCTGTCGCCGATAAAAAGCTGCAAAATGATGAAAATTCCAGAAAGAAGCTCCACAACACCAAAAACAAGCACCACAAGTTTTCTTGCGTCGCCTGAGAAAATCTGGCGCAAAGCGTCTGCGGCAAAATCTCCGCCGCCCTGCAAAGCCCAAATTCCGCCGACTGCAAGAAGCGCGCCCACCGCGATGTTCAAGACAGTCCAGAAAATGCTTACGCTGCTGTTTTTTGCCATAATCAATTCCTCCTTTTTGAATTATTTTTATGGTCTATAAATCACATGAAAGATTTGCGCGACAACTTTTGAATTCTCGTTGAAGTCAAATCCGCAAAGTTCCGCCTCATCCTTCATATATTCCATTTGCTTTTCGCGCCACTGCTCAAAATTCTCGTCCTCGCCGTCACGCTGCGCAAGCTCCCAGCTTATATCGCAAAAAGGAAGAACGTTCACGTCGGAAACTTCGATAATGCAGCGCGGCTCTTTGTTTCTGTCCTCAACAATGTAAATTTCGCCGTCCAAAGGCATTGGCTCGCGGTTCACAGCGTAGGAATCAAAAGGCGAAAAAAACACGGTTTTTCTGCCGGAAAGAACGAGATTCAGCTTTTCAAGGCCAGTAAAATTCGTGTCCTCAAACTGAAGCTCGCCCGAAAATCCGACTTCATCTTTATTCTGGTGCGTTTTTTCGAGAAAATCATTCCAAAAATCCTGAATTTTAGACATTTTTATCTCCATGAACTTTTGCAAGCATAATAATGAACGCGAGAATCACAAAAAAATAAACTGCGCACGTCAAGGCAAGCTGAATTCCGCCGACTCCAAGCCCGAAAAAGCCGGGACGCCCGGAAGTCGCAATTCCAAGACGTGCAAAAAGCTCCAGCGCGACTTCTGCGTAAGAAAAAACTGCCGCCGCAACAAGGCAAATCCAGCTGCTCTCGCGAGTCTTGCTCCAAAGCATAATCGCAAGAAAAGCGACAATTCCGCCTGCAACGAGCTTTACAACAAGCAAAATCTGGTCAAGGCTCAGCATTTCTTCCATAAAACCGCAATTCTCCTGATTCTGAATCTTCGATTCTGAATCTTCGATTCTAAATCTTCGATTCTAAATCTTCGATTTCTGACTTTTCAGAGCGAATCAAAGTTCAAAAGGATTTTTTTCCAGTTTTCTAAAGACTCCAAAATCCGCACCGAACGGAACAATGCTCGGCTGGCTGAAATCAGGGCTTACAACAAGCTCGCAGTCAAGGCAATGCAAGACAAAATCCTGATATTTTTCCTCGCTGACTTTCGGGAAAAGATAAGGGCCTTTCCGCGTCCAGTATTTTGCGATGATTTTGTCATAGATAAACCAGTTTTTTTCCTCGCGCTCCTGCAAGGCTTTTATCAAATCATAGACGGAGCGAGTAACGGCGGCGCATAAAGGCGGCGTGATTTCGCTTTCAAACTCGAATTTTTTGCCCGGAACTTTCTGATTTTCAGCGCACACAAGATTTGACTTTGCGGCAAGAACAAAAATGTCGTCAGTCCACGGCAGCACTGGAGCAAAAACAATGCAGTCAACATTTCGCCAGTCAACGCTCACAGGATTCCACGGGCGGAAAAAACTTGTTCCGCTTGAAGAAAGCTCCAAAGCGGCTTTTAGCGCGCTGCTTTTCGACGAGAAAACGAATGCGGTTCTGTCGTCTCCGAAAAGAGCTGAAACCGCACGGCTAAGCTGGCTTTTGAATTTCACGTTTTTCGCTGAAAAATCAGTATAGAAAGAGCCTGTGATTCCGCGCTCAAGAACATTTTTCAAGACCGTGAAAGTTCCTTTTGCGCCCCAGCCCAAAATTGCGCGGCCTGCCTCCTGATACAAATCCGTCAGGCGAACGCGCTTTTCAGTGTATAAAAAACATCCGCGGGCGCGCTTTACCGTGCCGTATTTTAGTGCAATATTTTCTGCCAAAATTTCTTTTGAATTCATTTGCATAAAATTATATCAAAGTGAAAACTGTTTTTCCATAAAAACAGCTTCTGATGAAAATCAGAAAAAACAGCGGCAAGCCCGCCTCAAAATTTTACAGAGAATGAAAATTCCATATGCAATAATAAAGAATCGCACAGAAAGCAATTTCTACCAGTCATCAATAAATCAGACAGTCTGAATTTTACAATTTTCGGCAATTTTGATGTCATTTTATTCTGTACATCGCAATCAAGATTCTGCTTAGTTCGCTTTTATCCAAATTTTACGCTTGTTAGATTATTTCTCGCTCATTATAATCTTTTTAGTTAAAAATGATTGGCTATAAACTTTCGGATTTAATTGATAAATCTGTTCTGCAGGATGTGCAAGAAAGTTTTTCTCAGCTGACAGGAATGGGCTGCGTTATTGTAACTCCTGACGGCGACTCTTTCACGGAGAAAGGCTGCTTCTCAAAATTTTGTGCCGCAAACATCCAAACTTCAGAAACTGCAAAAAAACGCTGCGCGCTTTGCCACAAAAACGCGATTCTCGAATCCTTGAAAAAAGGAAAAACGATGGCTTATTATTGCCACGCAAGACTGATTGAATTTGCAGCTCCGATAACGGCTGGAAGATATTTTCTCGGCGGAATCGTGGCAGGGCAGCTAAAATCGATTCCAAAAAACGAGATTAAGAAAATTTCCGCGATTATCACGCGCTTTGCCTCGACAATCTCGAATATGGCGGTGAGAAACTACGAGCGGCTTGAAAAAACTCAGTCGCAGGAAAAAAACGCGCGGAGCCAGACTTTGCTCGCAACCGACATGGCGTTAAAAATGCGGCAGTCAATGCAAAAATTGCTCGCCTCATTAAAATCTGTCTTGAATCTTGAAATTTCAAAGCCGGCGAAAGACGCAATCAAAAAAATTGTCATAAGCGGAAACGAGACTTCTATTGAAATTTCAGACATTGTTGACTACATAAAACTCACGGAAGGCGCGCCGAATCTTTCTGAGTCAGAATACGACATCAGAATTTTGCTTCCGCAGACTGTCGAAAATCTTGAGAAAAGCCTAATCGGAAAGGACATCTCGATTTTCTGCGAGGTCGGCCAGAGCGTTCCAAAACGGCTTTTCGGCGACTGGGGCAGAATCTCAAAAATAATCTCGAATCTCGTGCAGGAAAGCGTTTCAAGAATGGAAGTCGGATACATAAAAGTGCAGGCTTCGTGCAGCGATTCATCATACGCGAAAATGCTTGAAATCACAGTTTCCGACTCCGCCAGCGCGTTTTCACGCCAGGAGATTGAAAATATCCGCCATTACTTCAAGACAGGAATTTCCGCGCTTCTTGAAAGCGGCGTAAAGAAAGGTCTGAGCTATCCGATGGTCTCAATGCTTTTAAAGCAGCTTTCGGGAACAATCGGAGTAAAGATCGGAAAAAACAAAAATACGGTCTTTCAATTCAACATTCCGCAGCTTAGCATTGACCAGACAGGAAAAAGAGCATAAGAATGGAATTAAATTTCGCGAAACAGTTCAAGTCCGCGCTTAAAAATGAGGAATTCCGAGTTTTTTATCAGCCGAAAGTTTCTCTGCACAATTACCAGCTTGCCGGAGCGGAAGCCTTGTGCCGCTGGTTTCACAACGGAGTCATAATTCCGCCGGACAGCTTTATTCCCGCGCTCGAAACCGGAACTGACATCTGCGAGCTTGATTTTTATATGCTTGAGCACGTCTGCCGCGACATCAGAAAATGGCTTGAGGAAGGCAGAAAATGCGTGAAAGTCTCAGTGAATCTTTCGCGAAAGCACAAAGTTGACAGAACTCTAATCAGAAAAATAATCGGAATAATCGACGCTTACGGAATTCCG
This sequence comes from Treponema sp. UBA4692, assembly GCA_002404895.1. GTDB lineage: Bacteria > Spirochaetota > Spirochaetia > Treponematales > Treponemataceae > Treponema_D. Next base: position 33,643 of record DHKO01000038.1, read on the forward strand.
CACAGCCTGATTGAAATCGAGCTGGTCGAGTCAATGTCGGATATGAATTTTGAGTCTCTTAGAGAAATCGTTTTCGGACTCAAAAGATACGGAATCAGCATGTCGGTCGATGACTTTGGAACTGGATTTTCCTCGATGAATCTTATCCGCGACCTGCCGTGGAACATTCTGAAAATCGACAAGAGGTTTGTTCCGCAGGACACGAGCGACAAAAAACAGTACATAATGATAAAGCACCTGATTTCGATGGCACAGGACTTGGGACTTGACTGCATTGTTGAAGGAATCGAGACGCTCGAGCAGGTGAAAATCCTAAAGGAATACAACTGCTTTTTGGCTCAGGGAAACTTTTTTGACCGCCCGCTCTCTTCAAGAGACTTTGAAAAACGGCTTCCGTTCCCGCAAAAGCCGACCGTAACTCCGTTTGACGACAGGCTTTTAGCCCCAGAAGCCCGTGAGCTTTTGCGCAAGGAAAGAGCAAAGCAAGCCGCGCTCGAAAAAGCAAGAACGGCTTTGGCGTAATACGAAAATCAGCTTTTGCCGTTTTCTAAAATCGTACTGAATACGAACACAGGCTTTTAAAAAAACACAAATCGTACTGAGTACGAATCCAGTTTTTTCTGATTTTCATGAATCGTACTGAGTACGAAGAGCGTTTTCCGCAATTTTTCAGAATCGTATTGAATACGAATGTTACTTTTAGAAAATCCAAGAATCGTATTGAATACGAAGCCTGACTTTTTTAAATCGGGGAATCGTATCGAGTACGAATGTCTGCCGCAATTTTTAAATCGTACTGAATACAAAACGCGTCATTCCGAAGCCGCGGTCTTGCCCACGCAAATCTTTCGCTTGGTTTCGGAATCCGTAAAAAAACGGGCGTTTCCAATGCCGTGCAAAACACGCTTTAGAAACGCCCGCTTGATTCCTTAGATTTCCAATTTTTTACAGCTTAGCCAGTTTCTCGCCCACGAGTTTCGA
>DHKO01000046.1 GCA_002404895.1 Treponema sp. UBA4692
TTCGAATCCCGTTTTCCGCTCTAACTGAAGCGATTTAGATTTCATCTGAATCGCTTTTTTTTATTTCTATTTTTAAGGGGAACCTAGAGTGAAAGTTACCAAAGAAATCGAAAAACTCGAACACTCAGCTGCAAAACTCACAGTTACAGTTGCAAAAAAAGATGTTGCAGAAAGCTACAAAGAAACACTTGGAAAATACACAAAACAAGTTCAGCTTCCTGGATTCCGCAAAGGACACGTTCCTGCAAGCGTTCTTGAAAGAAAATACGGCGAGCAGATTAAAATGGAAGCTGCAAGCGACCTTATCGACAAATCATTGAATGAAATCTTCTCTGACGAGAAAGAAGCAGAAAACCGCCCTCTTCCATATGCTCAGCCAAAAATGGACGAAATGCCAGCTTTCGACATATCAAAAGATTTCACATACACAGTTACTTATGATGTTTTCCCAAAAGTAGAAATCAAGGATTTCAACGGCGTTGCAGTCAAAGAGCCGCAGGTTACAATCGGAGACGAGGAGCTTCAGGAAGAGCTTAAAGGCATTCAGGAAAGAAACGCAATCGTCAAAGACAAGGATGACGACGGAAAAGTTGAGAAAGACAACATCGTAACAATCAACATTGTTGAAAAAGACGAGAACGGAAAAGAAATCGAAGCGACAAAACGCGACGGATTCACTTTCACAGTCGGAACTCTCGAAGATGTCTACAAGATTGATGATGACATTCTCGGAATGAAAAAAGACGAGACAAAAGAGATTTCAAAGACTGAAGAAGGAAAAACAAAAAAATACACTGTAAAAGTCACACAGATTAAAATCCGCAATCTTCCGGCTTTGGATGATGACTTGGCTCAGGACGTGAGCGAGAAATTCAAGACTCTTGACGACCTCAAGAAAGACATAACAAAGAAGCTTGAAGTTGCGAAGAGCCGCAAAATCAACGAAGTTAAAATCAACGATTTGCTTTCACAGCTCATTGAAAAAAATCCATTTGAGCTTCCTGCAAGTATGCTCTCTGCAGAGCTTGACGGCCGCTGGAGAATGATGGCTCAGCAGTTCCAGACAACTCCAGAGGAGCTTGACAGAATGGTTGCAGCTTCAGGCCAGAAAAAAGAGGATATGCTAAAGGAATGGACTGGAGACGCTGAAAAAATGCTCAAGAGCCGCATCATTGTTGACTCACTGATGAAGGCAAAGAACATTTCTGTAACTCCAGAGGAAATCGAGGATGAATATCAGAAAATCGCTGACGACAACGGGCTTTCGCTCGATGATGTCAAAAAGCACTACTCTGACCCTCGCGCAAAAGAATATCTTATCGACGAGGCAAAAGAGCAGAAACTTTACAAAGACATTTTTGCCGAAGTAAAAGTTTCAAAAGGCGACAAAATTTCTTTCGCTGACCTTATGAAACGCCAGTAAAAACAAGCTGAACTTCATATCAGGAATGTTTTTTGGATATTTTGTTCAAAGAACATTCCTTTTTTTGTCTATATGCGGATTTTTTATTATATTTAATATATAATCACTCTATGGAGAATTTTATGAATGATATTCAAAGCTCGAATGTTCAGATGAACAACAACATTCCGTTTGTAATTGAAAGAAGCGGAAACGGCGAGCGTTCTTACGATATTTTTTCAAGGCTTTTAAAAGACAGAATTGTTTTTATCGACGGCGAAATCAACGATTTGAATGCAGACCTTGTTGTGGCTCAAATTCTTTTTCTCGAATCTGAAAATCCTGACAAAGACATTAGCATCTATATCAACTCGCCGGGCGGAAGCGTAACAGCAGGTCTTGCGATTTATGACACAATGCAGTACGTAAAGTGCGACATTCAGACAATCTGCATGGGGCAGGCGGCTTCAATGGCTGCGATTCTTCTTGCAGGCGGCGCAAAAGGAAAGAGATTCGCGCTTCCGTCAAGCCGAGTTATGATTCATCAGCCTCGCGGCGGAGTTCAAGGGCAGGAAAGCGACATCTCGATTCAGGCGAAAGAGATTATCCGTCTTAAAAAACTTTCAATTAAGTATCTCGCGGAAAAATGCGGAAAATCCGAGGACGAAATCGCGAAAGACATGGAAAGAGATTTTTTCATGAGCGCGGAAGATGCTAAGGAATACGGAATCATCGACAAAGTAATGCCTCACAGAGGCCAGGAGAAATAAATGAATATCTTTGGTAAAAGTGATGTTCCATACTGCGCGTTCTGCGGAAAACCAGGCGATGCGGAACGGCATTTGGTGGCAAATCCGTCGAACAATATTTTCATCTGCAACCAGTGCATTGAGGTCTGCAGGACGCTTGTCGAAAAAAACGGATGCTCAGTCTCCCCGATTGACATGAGCGAAGTCCCGACTCCAAAAGAATTCAAGGAATATCTTGATGAATACGTGATTGGGCAAGACTATGCGAAAAAAGCCCTTTCAGTTGCGGTTTACAACCACTACAAAAGAATGGCGAAGCTTGATGCAAGAAGCAAGGGCGATGTTAAAATCGAAAAATCAAATGTCCTTTTAATCGGGCCTACAGGAAGCGGAAAGACACTTCTTGCAAAAACTCTTGCGGAAAAACTTAAAGTTCCATTCGCTATTGCCGACGCTACAACATTGACGGAGGCAGGATATGTCGGCGAAGATGTTGAAAATGTCCTTTTGAAGCTCATAAACGCAGCAGATGGAGACATTCCTGCAGCAGAAAGAGGAATCATCTTCATTGATGAAATCGACAAAATCGGACGGAAAAGCGAGAACACTTCAATCACAAGAGATGTCAGCGGCGAAGGTGTTCAGCAGGCGCTTTTGAAGATTATCGAAGGCACGCAGGCTTCAGTTCCTCCGCAGGGCGGAAGAAAGCACCCGAACCAGGAAATGCTCCAGATTGACACTTCGAATATTCTGTTCATTCTTGGCGGCGCGTTCGTCGGTCTTGACAAGATTATCGAGCAGCGTGTTGCAGCCCACTCGCTTGGATTCGGCTCGAATGTCGGAGAGATGGACGAGACTCAAAGAATGGAGCTTTTGAACCAGTGCACGCCGGACGACCTTGTGAAATTCGGAATCATCCCTGAGCTTATCGGACGTATGCCGATTACAGTCGCGCTGAAAGAGCTTACAAAAGAAGACCTGACAAGAATTCTCACTGAGCCTAAAAACGCGATTACAAAGCAGTTCAAAGAAAGTTTCGCAATGGACGACCTTGACCTTGACTTTACGCCGGATGCGCTCAACGAGATTGCCGACATTTCAATCAGGCAGAAGACAGGCGCGCGCGGACTCCGTTCTATCGTTGAGAAGCTTCTTATGGATTTGATGTACGAAGCTCCGAGCATAAAAGGAAAGAAAAGGCTCATTGTAACAAAGGATATTGTCACAGGAAAAACAAAGCCGAACCTCAGCACGATTCTTATCGAGCAGCAGACAGCGTAAGGCTACAAAACGGGCAAAAATCCGTAAACAAAAAAAAGAGGAAGATAAAGTTTTTAAGCTTTGTCTTCCTCTTTTCATTTTAAATGCATTTATAAATGCGCTTACTCAAGCGTCAAGAAAGCCTTGTACGCGTTGAAAGCCTGCACAATGTCCTCGCGGGCTGTGATTTCCCACGGAGCATGCATGCTCAAAACAGGAACTCCCGCGTCAAGAACGTTCATTCCGTATTTTGCTGCAAGATACGCTATAGTTCCGCCGCCGCCCTGGTCTACTTTTCCAAGCTCCGCCATCTGGTATTTCACTTCCGCATTGTCAAGAAGATTTCTAAGACGCGCGATAAATTCAGGATTCGCATCGCTTGCCCCGCTCTTTCCCCTGCTTCCTGTGTATTTGTTGAAAACAATTCCGCCGGCAAGGAAACTTGCATTGTCCCTGTCGAAAAGGTCTGGATTCATCGGATCATAAGCAGCATTCACATCGCTTGAAAGCATATTGCAGTTTGCAAGGCAGCGTCTTAAAGAAAGCTCAGAATAGCCTGCAGGAAGACGTGCGACAACTTCGGCAAGCGCATTCTCGAAGAAATGGCTTCCCATTCCTGTCGCTCCGACGCTTCCGATTTCCTCTTTGTCAACGCAAAGACAGCAGTTTGTCCTTTTCGTGTCTTTTGAAGACTCAATCAAAGCCCGAGCAGATGTGTAGGCGCAGCTTCTGTCGTCCTGACCGTAGCCGAGAATAAGAGAGCGGTCAAATCCCAAGTCCCGCGCTTTTCCAGCAGGAACGACCTCAAGCTCCGCCGAGCCGAAATCATCCTCTTCGATTCCATAGGAATCTTTTAAAATCTTCAAAATCGCTTTTTTTGCGGCAGGCTTGTCTTTCAGCTCTTCATCTTTTTTTGAAGGAATAGAGCTTCCCAAAATCAAGTCAAGACTTTCACCCGGAATAAAATCGCTGGCAGTCTCTTTCATCTGCTTCTGGGCAAGGTGAGGAAGAATATCAGAAATGCAAAAAACAGGGTCGCCGTCATTCTCGCCAACGTTGATTTTTACTGTCGAGCCATCTTTCTTGCAGACGACACCATGAATTGAAAGCGGCAGAGTCACCCACTGATATTTTTTTATTCCGCCGTAGTAATGAGTATTAAGATAGACAACAAAGTCCTTTTCATAAAGAGGATTCTGCTTTACATCAAGGCGCGGGGAATCGATATGCGCGCCAAGAATATTCATTCCGTTCTCGATTTTTTCAGAGCCGACAATAAAAAGCGCGACTGCCTTGTTCATTTTCTGCACATAAACCTTATCGCCAGCCTTAAGCGATTCAGTCTTGTACACATCCTTAAATCCAGCCTGCTCAGCCCAAAGAATCAGCTGAGAAACACATTCACGCTCTGTTTTTCCATTGTTTAGAAAGGATTTGTAATCTTCGATAAGATTAGAGGTCATAGAATTCTCCATTTTTTTGATTTTCAAATTGTGGAGATGGCGGGAATTGAACCCGCGTCCAAAAGTGGAAGCCAAATGCGCCTACATGTTTAGTTATGCGAGGTGGTTGTCGGGAGAAGGTAGCAGCATAACAAGCGTCTCCTCCGTAGCCTGACTAAAAGTCCCGAGTGAACGCCAAACAAAACACTCAGCAAGTCCCTGTTTATGACGGAAGTTACAAAGTTAGGAACAGCACCCTGTAAGTTCCGGCTCTCAAGCGCGCTTAGGCAGCGAGAGCTTCTGCGAAAGAAGTCTCTTCAACTTCTTCTTCTTTTCTTTCGAAAATTGCAGTTATTTTTTTCTCAGTTTAGGGAACCTTGACTCCCACATGCAGCAAGTGCCTTGATCACAATCGTCGAAACCAGTACACCCCCATAAATCGAATATACTATAAATATACTGATGATTTTAAGCTCCGTCAATAAAATCATTTATTTTCATAGAGATTACAATTTGATATTCATATGAGGAGTCGCAAAAACCTGAGTTATAGCGGCAGCAAGAGCGTCTGCAGCATGGTCAGGCTTCGGTTCAGCCTCAAGATTCAAAAGAATCTTCACATACTGCTCCACGGTTTTCTTGTCCGCAGTTTTCGTTCCTGTAACTGCGTATTTTATCTGATTTGGACGGTACATATTAAGCGGAATCACATTCTGAGCAAGGCACATAGTAACAACGCCTTTCGCCTCCGCAACTCCAAGCGCGCTCGTCACGTTTCTCGCGAAGTAAAGCTCTTCCATTCCAGCCTGTTCAGGCTTAAATTCCATCAGGACAGACTGAAAACGGTTATAAATTGAAAGCAGCCGGACACCATGCTCATCATCAGGCGAAGTTTCGATAACTCCGTAGCTCACAAGCCTTATAGAGTTTCCTGTCGCGTCAATAATTCCGAATCCTGTGTTAGCAAGCCCCGGATCAATTCCAATTATTCTTCTAGTTCTCATTTTTAAATTAAAAACAGGCATAAAAAAAGCCCGCCTTAAAAAGCGAGCCTTTTGATTCATAAAACTGAAGATTTACTCTTCCGGTTCAAAATCATCTGGATATTCAACAGTTGTCCAAACGTTCTGAACATCGTCATCTTCCTCAAGTCTATCGATGAGTTTCTGAACTTTCGCAGCTGTATCCTTGTCAACTGCTGTGTAAGAAAGCGGAACCATGGCAACCTCTGCTGAAAGCGGCTTCCAAGGGTCATCCTCGTCATCTTTTTTCTTTTTGTCATCAACAGGCTTCTGTTTTGCCTCGAGTGCCTCCATAACAGCAGTGAAGTCGTTAGGAGATGTTGTTACAGTGATAACTCCGTCTTCTGCCACAACGTCCTCTGCTCCAGCTTCAAGAGCAGCTTCCATAACCTCATCTTCTGAAAGTTTTTCGCCGTCATACTCGATAACGCCTTTGCGCTCGAACATACGAGAAACAGAACCAGTTGTTCCAAGGTTTCCGCCTGTCTTATTGAAGATATTGCGGACATTTGCCGCCGCGCGGTTATGATTGTCTGTAAGAACCTCAACGAGAACGGCAACGCCGCCAGCTGCATATCCTTCGTAGTTCAATTCCTCAAAAGTTCCGCCGCCAAGTTCTCCAGTTCCCTTTTTGATTCCGCGCTCAATGTTGTCTTTTGGCATTGAAGCGGCACGAGCTTTTACGATAGCAGCACGAAGACGCGGGTTAGAAGCAGGGTCTCCGCCGCCCATGCTTGCCGCAATAGAAATTTCCTTGATAAGTTTTGTGAAAAGTGCGCCTCTTTTTGCATCTGCCGCGCCTTTAGCATGTTTAATGGTTGACCATTTATTATGTCCAGACATGGAACACTCCTAATAAAAAGATTACAAATCGATATTACAGAATATCATAAATAAAAAACTATGTAAACTATCGCCCGAACTTCTTCAAAGCGTTTGAAACCGCGTCTGTCGCTTTTTCAGTCGCCTTGCTTTTTACAGCTTCCTTTTGCTTTTCAGCAAGCTCGGAAAGTTTTGCGTTCAAAGCCTTTTTCATGTCGTCAATGCTGCTGACCTGAGTGTTCAAGTCAGTTGAAATTCCTGTGAATTCTGACAACTTTGCAAGGGCGTCTTCTGAATATCCGCTTGTCTTCTCAGCGATTTTGCTTTGAATTTCAGCTTTCACATCAGAGCCGACGCTTTGCGCAACTGAGCTTAACGCCTTTGAGAAAACGTCCGTGTAATTTCCTGAAAGAGACAAGTCAACGCCGGATTTCTCAGAAAAATCGATTTTGTAGCCGAGAGCAAGATTTTTCACAGAGCCGAGAGCCTGCTGATAATACTTGTCGATTTTCTCATTTCCAAAACCATCAGAAGAAAGAGCAACAGGATTCATGCTGACGTTTCCGCTAGCAGAAAATCCGTCAGCGTCCGCGCTTCCTTTCAAAGTAAGCTTTGTCGTTCCTGAAATTGACGGAATTCCTGAATTCGCCGCGATTTTTGCGCCGTCAATATTAGAATTGAAGCCGCTTCCAGAATATCCGACCGTAATCAGAGAATTTGAAGTGTTAGAGCGGGCATCAAACACAACTTCCGCATCATGCACAACTCCTTTCGCAGTAAAATCAGCGTTTCCAGTCAAAGGTTTTCCAATCAAATCCTGATTTGAGGAAATATTCTTGAAATTTCCCTTAAAATTCGTTCCAGTCGCCTCGACGAGCTTGACCCAGACCGCAGGCTTTTCAGAGCCGTACCAGAAAGTAGTTCCGGCCAATCTTCCAGTCTTTCCTTTTGCAGATGATGAAGATTTCTTCGCTTTTTTCTCAGTTTTCGTCGCAGAAGAGGAATTATTCTTCATTTTTAAAGCGTAATCGATTCCCTGCTTTAGATAAGGATAATATTTTCCAAGCATATCGTATCCAACCGTGTCCAAAGCTGAAGTCAAAATCGAGCCGACATTTTTCACAGTGTCAACAATATTTTCAGCGAGAGCCTTGTCAGACGCAATCGCTTCATTAAGATTTTTTGTCGCGTTCTCGAGAGTTTTTCTGTCAGTTTCAATGTCATTTTTCAAGGAAGAAGCCGTTTTTGAAAGCGTGTCGATTTCTGAAAGAGCTGTCTGAATTTCCTTGATTTTTGCCGCAGCCTCAACAGGCGACATCTTGCTGATGTTCAAATTCTGGAACGACTTGACCTTTTCAGAAACATCTTTCGCGGAATTTTTTATCTCTTCAGGCTTTTTCTTCCATTTTTCGACAAGAGCCTGAGACTCGTTTTTAAGCTGCTCCGCCGCATCCTTTGTTTTAAGCTGTGACTCGATATTTTTCCAGATTTCATCAGGATTTGAGCCGCCGAGAATCGCTTCAATCTGAGACTTCACATCAGAAACAGCGTTTTCAGACTTTGACTTTACACTTTTCATAAAAGAAGAATCTTCCGAAGCCTTTTTCTCGATTTTTTTCGCTTTCGCAGGAAGCAGGCACGAGCCTTCTTTTGAAGTTCTCTCGCGTCCGAATTCCATATTTGTTACAGAAACAACATCCGAGACGAATTTTCCCCGGAGCGCGCTCGCCAAGTCAACATTCAGCTTGATGTCAGCGTCAAAAAGATTTTTCATTCCGTCTTGAGAATTTCTGTTTCCGATTGAAAGACCTTTTATGTCGATTGAAATTCCCAAAAGTTTGATGTCAACGGATTTCACAGAAGTTTTCGCGCCGAAAACGCCCTCGCAGCCAGAAACAATCACTTTTTTCGCGACAGGATTCTTGAAGACTCCGACAACGACAACGAGAAGCGCGATAAATCCAGCGACAGCCGCAAGCGGAACAAGCTTTATTCTGCCTTTGTTGCGCTTTATCGACTTTGCAATCTCCTTGAAATGCTTGATTTCAGCCTTTGTGTATTCAAGCGACAAATTCGCCTTGAGCTTCTCTTTTTTCCCTTTTTGGACTTTTTCCGTAAAAAGCGACTTCACGAGATTCTTGTCAGACTCGACGTAGAGCTTTTTCAAAAGTTTCTTCTCGATTTCTTTTTCCGTGTAGGATTTTTTCAAGAGAGACGGAAGTTTTTTTGCAGGGATTTTTTTTGCCGGCTTCTGTTTTTTTGCCTTTTTCGCCTTTGCAGGCTTTGCCTGATTTATCTTTTTTTCCTGATTTTCCAAATTTCCAGATTTTTTTTCAGTATTTATGATTTCATTCTTTTTCATGATTAGTTTCCTCCCGCCAATGAAATGATTTTTTCGATAAGAGGAAGCTTATAAATTGCCTTGAAAACTCTTGAATTCATTAGAATCGGAGTGAGCCATTTTCGCCACGAGAACACAAAGAATCTTCCAAGAAAATAGAACGGAATGTAAAGAACGATTCCGAAAGCGAGCGCGCCCATCACAACGGAATTGTTGAATTTTGTGAAAGCGACAAACGGAATTTCAAGAAGCGAGGCGAAAAAGCCTCTCAAGGACTCAATTGTGAGAATCTGATAGCCGAGCGTGTCAAAAAGCGGGTCAAGGCCGACCGCAAGGGCAGAGCCTAAAAGCGTCATCAGAAGATACATCGGCTTATTGATTCTGACAAAAAGGAAAAACACAAAAATCAGATACCAAAGAAGATTGTTTTTTGGAAGAAAACCGAGCAGCAGTCCGCATGAAAACGCGTGCGCAATCTCTCCGGGATTCACATTGGCATTCAGCGCCTTAAAAAGTTTTAGAATTTTGCTTAACATATCTCTAATTGTAACACAAGAAAAACTAAGATAAAATATCGTTTCAATAATCCTTTTGAAAAATCTTCTTGAATCTAAAAACAGCGGAAAGAAAAAATGGAAATTGTTGCAGAAATCGGAACGAGCCACGGCGGAAACATTGAAAAAGCGAAAAAACTTATAGACACAGCGGTTGAGGCCGGAGCCGACTTTGTGAAATTCCAGTGGGTTTATGCGGACGAGATTCTCCACCCGGAAACAGGATTCGTGAATCTTCCAGGCGGAAAAACGCGGCTTTACGACAGGTTCAAGGCCCTTGAAATGCCGAAATCTTTCTATAAAGACTGTTTGGACTACACGCATGGAAAAGGCGCGAAATTTATGTGCTCGCCGTTCGGACTAAAAAGCCTTGAAGAGCTTCTTGAGCTGAATCCTGACGCTGTGAAAATTGCCTCGCCAGAACTTAACCACATTCCGCTTTTGAAGTCTCTCGCTGACTCCAGAAAGTCAAAAATGATTCCTGCGGTGATTTCATCTGGAGTCTCGAAGCTGAAAGACATTGAGCGCGCGCTTGAAATCTTGGGAACGGAAAATCTCACGCTTCTTCACTGCATAACTTTCTATCCTGCGCCTGAAGATGAATACAATCTTCGTCTGATTCCGAATCTTTCAAAAATTTTCGGAGTTGAAGCCGGCGTTTCAGACCATTCCCTTGACCCGGTTCTCGTTCCGTCGCTTTCGTGCGCAGTCGGCGGAAAAATGATTGAAAAGCACATAACTTTGAGCAAAAAGACAGACGGCCTTGACGACCCGGTCGCGCTTGAAGGAGAGCAGTTCGCATTTATGACGCATTGCGTTCGCCAGTGCGAAGCCGTTTTCCGGCAGTATGGAAAAGACGCGGAAAATTACATTATAAGCCAGCTAAAAACCGAAGGCGGATTTGGCGGGCGAGTTGAAAAATGCCTCGGAGATGGAATAAAAAAACTTGCCCCGGCCGAAAAAGAAAATTACGGGCGAACAAACCGAAGCCTGCACTTTCTGCATGATATGAAAGCAGGAGAAACTGTAGAAAATAGCGACATTGGAGTTTTAAGAACCGAGAAAATTTTGACACCAGGAATTCATCCAGACTTTTTAGACGAGATAATCGGCGCAAAACTTGAAAAAAACGCAAAATCAGGAGAAGGCGTAACTTTTTCACATTTTATGAAGCGATAAAAATCAGGCGGATTAAGCGGCGGCTGAGCCTGAAAACAAGCCAGAACGCAAAAACAAAGCCCCGAAGATGATTTAGATTGCAGACATTTTGACGAAGCAAAAAAGCAAAAACTCGCGGTGCTGTGTTTGAAAAAAAATTGCAGTGTTTTTAGCTTTCAAAGCAAAAAAAATTGCAGACGCGAAATTTATCAGACAGCTCTCTAAATTCCTGAGCGCAGAATGTAAAGCGCGGCTTTTCTAAGTCCTTGAAGCGTAAATTCCTTGTCCACATGCTCAAAGCAGTCAACAATCGGCTGAAGAACGCTGTTAAGACCGCCGGTCGCCGCAACGTGAATATCTTCTTTTTTGCAGCCGCTCCGCTTCACAAGGTCGTTTTTTATGCGCTCAATCATATATTCAACGAGACCTTTATATCCGAGAACAACCCCGGACTGAATACATTCCACAGTCGTCTGGCCGAGGCTTGAAGCAGGCGCGACAAGCGGAACCTCAGGAAGCTGCGCCGTGGCAGAAGCAAGAGACTTTATCGCAGTTCCAAGCCCCGGAGCAATCGAGCCGCCCGCAATCTCTCCGTTCTGGTCGATTACTGTAAAAGTGAGAGCCGTTCCAAAGTCAACAACAACCGCAGGAGAATTAAAACGGCACCAAGCCTCAGTCGCATTGCACATCAAGTCAGCTCCAACCTCGCGCGTAGTTCCAAGCGGAATTTTCACAGGCAAGGCAGGATAGGAATTTTTCTCAAGGACAACAGGCTTTCTTCCAGTCAAATGCTGCACAACGCGGATAAAAGGCCCGGTCAAAGACGGAACAACAGAGCTTACAACGGAAAGAGTTATCTCCGAAGTCTCGAGCCTGTCCATCTGAAAAAGCGAGACTAGAAAAGTGTAATACTCGTCGGAAGTTCTCCTTGAATCTGTGCTGATTCTCCATTGCCGCAAAATTTTCGGATTTTTTTCGATTTTGCGCTCTTCCTCAAAAACAGCTGCAACAACGTTTGTGTTTCCAATATCAATAGCAAGGAGCATTTTCAAGTCCCGTTGTAGAATAAAAAGATTTCAAGTATTATAAAGCTATGGCAGACTTAATTCAACCGAGAGTCCTTAAAGGATTCAGGGATATTTTACCGGACGCAGAAATAATGCGTTCTGACTTGCAGGAAAAAATCACAAAAGTATACCGTTCATATGGATTCGTGCCGATTGACACGCCGGTTCTTGAATATTCAGAAATCCTGCTCAGAAAATCAAACGGAGAGACAGAAAAACAGGTTTTCCGCTTTCTTGACAACGGAAAACGAGATGTCGCGCTCCGCTTCGACCTTACAGTTCCTTTCGCGCGATTCACAGCAGAGCATGAAAGCGAGCTTTATTTTCCATTTAAACGCTACCACATCGCAAAAGTTTGGCGCGGAGAAAAGCCTCAGGCGGGCCGCTACCGCGAATTTGTCCAGTGCGACATTGACACAGTAGGCTCGGACTCGGCAGCCGCTGACTTTGAAATCTTGAGCATAATGAAGGCGGCTCTTCACGAGATTGGAGTCGATAAAATCAAAATTCACGTGAACCACCGCGGAATTTTCAACCGTTTCCTTAAAAAAATCGGCGCGGAAGAAAAATCGGAAGATATTTTGCGCTCTGTTGACAAGCTTGCGAAAGTCGGAGAGGAAGAAGTCAAAAAAGAGCTTGTTGAATTCACAGGCTCACAAGAAAAAGCGAATGAAATTCTCAAATATATTTCAGGCGCAGGCGATTTTGACTCAACGTTAAAAATGCTTGAGGAACTGGCGGGCGGCGAAGGCGAAGACACAAAGCGCATGAGAGATATCCACGAGATGATGAAAGCGGCTGGAATCGAGTCGTCTTACGTCTTCGACCCTTCAATCACTCGCGGGCTTGACTATTACACTGGAGTTGTCTACGAGACATTCTTGGACGAGCTTCCGTCAATCGGCTCTGTATGCTCGGGCGGAAGATACGACAACCTTGCAGGACTTTACACAAAGACAAAGCTTCCAGGAGTCGGAGCCTCAATCGGGCTTGACCGACTAATCGCAGGACTTGAGCAGCTTGGTCTCACAGCAAAAAAAGGAAGCTATCTTGATGCCGAAATCTACTGCATGGACAAAAATCTTTCGGTTTATTATCAGAAAGTCGCAAATGAGCTTAGAAATCTTGGCGTGAACGTTGAAGTTTTCCCTGACGCAAAAAATATGAAGCAGCAGTACGCCGTAACAGGCGCAAAGGGAATCAAATGGGGAATTTTGATTGGCTCGAACGAGGCGGACAAGAAAATCTTGACGCTGAAAAATCTTGCAACAAGAGAACAATTCCAGGACTTGACAGCTAAGGAAGCCGCAAAAAAGATTCTCGAAAGCAGATAAAATTTCTAAAAATATTTTAAGGACAGAAGCCTAAAAATTCTGTCCTTTTTTTCCTGAATTTTATCTCAAAGATTTTTTTGCGTTCTGGGCTTTCAGCTTGTTTGAAAAGATTCTGACGGCAGAGCCTGGAATCCAGCCTTTTTCAAGAGCGTACCATTTTTCGGCGCGTTCTTTTTTATTGTCAATCTCAACTTTTATAGTGCAGTTTCCCAAAACCTCGTGAATCTCGCCCTTTCTAAACGAAGCGACAGCCGAATTCTCATATCCAGCGCTTTCACGGCAGGCAACATACGGGTCGGTAATCAAAGCCCACTCGACGCGGGGCGAAAGCTCATCAACGGACATCGGCTCAAAGCTTATCTTTTCATCTCTTCCAAGACACGAAGAAAATAAAAATGGGAAAAAAACGGCAAAAAAGAAAAAAGATTTTCTCATTTTGCGGCAATCCACTTTACTACGGCAGGATAAATCAGCATATCAGAATCGACAAAATCAAGGACAGGAATCTCGGCAGGAGCCGCCCACTTGTATTCGGTATGCTCGGTGAGCGTATATTTTTCAGCCATTCCGTCGTGCGGAACAAAAATCTCGTAGGCGTGAAGCGCGACCTGCTCTCCGTTGTGCATAAAAAAAGTCTCGCCGATTTTCTCGCCGACTTCCACTAAAACTCCAAATTCCTCGCTGAACTCGCGGACAACCGCCTCCTCATCGTTCTCGCCTTTCTCGACTTTTCCGCCGGGAAATTCCCATTTTCCGCCCATCTGGCCGGTCGGATTTCTGTGGGCAATCAAAATTTTGCCGTCTTTGTAAGCGATACACGCAATCGAAGTCTTAGACATAATTATTTTCCTTAAAAGAGATTGTTTTTAGGTTAGCACGTTTTTTTTTATGATTCAATTAGAACAAAAAAAACGCCGCGGCCATCAAGATTTTTTATCAAGATGAACCGCAGCGTTTTGTCATTTCTTTTCAGCCATTTTTAATATTTTCTTAATTTTGGCTGAGGATTTTTATTCTTTGACTTCTTTTTTAAGGATTACAGTCTTGAATCCTTCCACAACGAGAATAACCGCAAGAACTGCCATTGCAGAAGCAAAGCAAAGCTGGAACCAGTTTCCCCAGTGGAACGCGCCCGCAGCTCCAACAGCCATCGCCTTTACTTTCGCGACGATTGTAAGGACAAGCTGTGTCAAAGTCGCGGCAAGCATGAACACTGTCGGAATGAAGAACATCTTGTTGTTTTTTCCGACGTGCCCGAGCCATGCGGCAACAGCCATCAAAGCGATTCCTGCCAAAAGCTGGTTCGCAGAGCCGAACAGAGACCAGATTGCGGAAAGTTTCAGTCCGCCCAAAATGCAGCCGACGATTACCATGAATGCAGTTCCCACAAGCGGATTCGCAAGGAATTTTCTCACAGGAGATTTCGCGTCTTTCCAAGTCGCCTCGTCCGGAGCCAGGAAAAGCTCTGAGAACATAAAGCGGCTAAGTCTTGTCGCAGAGTCAAGAGATGTCAACGCGAAAACAGACACGGCCAAAGTCAAAAGCGCGCTGATTGTGCGGTAAACGTGAGTCCCCTCGTCTCCGAACATGAACGCGATTCCGTTTCCAAACGCAGTCGCAGGAGAGCCTGAGAAAGTCCAGATTCCGTCTTTAACAGAAAGGAATTTTGAAGACACAACTCCGAGCGCAATCAAAGAGATGATTCCCAAGGCAGACTCAATGAGCATTGAGCCGTAGGCAATCGGCTTCGCGTGCTGCTCAGCGTCAAGCTGCTTTGAAGTTGTTCCAGAGGCAATCAAAGAATGGAAGCCGGAGCAAGCACCGCAGGCAACTGTGATGAACAGAGCCGGGAACATATGTCCGATTCCCTGAGTCCAGCCTGTAAACGCAGGCAGGTCAAAATGAACGCCGCGAGATTTTCCTACGAAAGCCGAGACAATAATTCCGACAAACGCAATCAGCATCATTCCGTAAAGAAGGAATGAAGAAAGATAGTCGCGAGGCTGGAGCATAATCCAGACAGGAACAAGAGAAGCCACCGCAATGTAAAGTCCGACAATCACAATCCAAGTCGTGCGGTTCGCGACAAGTCCGACATTCAAGCCGAGAACAACAATTCCGACAATCGCAACAATTCCGACAATTGTCGCAGGCAAAGTCTTTACTCCAAGACGGTTGGTGAAGATTCCGTAGATTACAGCAAGGAAAATGAACAAGACGGAAATCATAGCTGTTGACTGGTTGTCGCTCGGGTGAAGCTTGAACATTCCAAGTCCGGCAGTTTCAGCAGTGAAGAAAGTTCCGGCGACAACGTTCACGAACGAAGCGATTACAAGAATCAAAACGAGCAGAGAGAAAATGATGAAGAGTCGCTTTGAAACTTTTCCCATTGAAGTGCTGATAATTTCGCCGATTGATTTTCCGCCGTTTCTGACAGAAGCGAAAAGCGAGCCGAAATCCTGCAAGCCGCCGAAGAAAATTCCGCCGATAATGCACCACAGAAAAACAGGAACCCAGCCGAAAACAGCCGCCATAATCGGGCCGTTAATCGGGCCTGCACCCGCGATTGAAGAAAAGTGGTGTCCCATCAAAACAGCAGGCTTCGCCTCAACATAGTCAACGCCGTCGGCCATTGTCAAAGCCGGTGTTTTTTTCGCAGGGTCAACGCCCCATTGCTTTGCAAGCCAAGAGCCGTAAAAAACGTAGCCAGCCAAAAGCAAAACAAGCGCAGCAATAATTATTAATAATGCTGTCATTTTTTCTCCTCCCTTAAGAGAAAACTTTTGATAATGAAAATCCGAAACCGTCAGATTTTCTAAATTGTTTTGAAGAGTTTTTTCAAATCCTTGCCAAGCCGGTTGCTGGCAAGCTTTTTGGAAGAAGTCTCCATTGCAACCAATTTAAAATGACTCCAGCCGCGGAAGCTGAACGCGTAAGATTTATAGAATTTTGTCTTTTTGATTTTCTTGAATGTTGAGCTGTCGATTTTTTCCGCGAGAACAACGAGAATCACATCGGAATTTCTGTGTCCAGGATAGACTTTCACGCGCGAAAGCCCTTCGCTCCACGCTTTTTCCGCTATTTTTTCAAGATTTTCACAGTCCAAAGATTCACAAGTGTAGAAAAAAACGTATTCGTTGGAATCGACATCAGAAACATGGGCAGCGCGAATCAAAATATACTGCTCCTGATGCTGATGAAATTCCGCCTCTGCCGCAAAAGGAGACGCAGCTCCGTCAGTTTTTATGTCGTAATAATGTTCAAAAGAAACCAAAAGTTTTTTCAAAGCCTCGTCTGCGCTCATGACAATCCAGCTTATTATCCGAAAGTATGAGAATTATAGCAGTTCTGACGATTCGTATCTATATATAGAATCACTTTTTTGCATAAATTCTGAATATTTATGCAATTTTCTGCATTTTCAAGCCGTGATTCCGCTTTTCAAAACACGAAGCTTTTCTTTCCGAATAAAAAATGTTTTTTCGCAGCTTAAATTTCTTTGTCCAAATCTTTCAGAGAAGGCAGAATTTTCCATGCGATTTTCCTCATTTCATCATCCGGCTGAATCAAGTCTGGAACCATAACGCATTTTATTCCGGCGGCAACAGCGGCTCTAACTCCGTTCGGGCTGTCCTCCACCGCCACACATTCTTTTGGACTCAGATCCAAGGACAAAGCCGCTTTTTGGTAAATGTCCGGCGCGGGCTTTGAGTGCTCAACCAAGTCTCCAGTCGTCAAAGTCTCAAAAAAATCAATGATTCCGGCGTTTTTTAGCTGCCTGCGAACGCTTTCTCCGCGCGTGGAGCTTGCAAGCGCGATTCTGAATCCTTTTGATTTCAGCGAGGAAAGGCACTCTGCAACGAAAGGCTTTTTTTCAAGCCCCTGCTCCTTTTCAACAACATAAAAAAGCTCGCTCGTTCTTTCCCTGAATTTTTCAGGCGAGATTTTGTCTCCAAAAAATTTTTCAAGAATGATTTCAGTGTCGTGCCGGTTTGTTCCGACGCATTTATAAAAAGCCTCATCAATTTTTCCGATTTTAAATTCAGACGCGGCAATATCCCAAGTTTTTTTGCAGACTTTCTCAGTGTCAAGCAAAACTCCGTCCATATCAAAAATAACAGCTTTTATTCCGTCGTCATTTTCATTCTTTTCATCAAAATTTATAGAAGAATTCATGCAGAACATTAAACCAAAACGCGAAAGTCAACGCAACTGCAACTTTTCATCAAACAACAAAACGGAACAGAATCGAATCCTTAAAATCTGCACAAAGTCAAAACAGATAAGAATTTTTCAGACTTTCTGTAATTTTTTTTATTTTTGACAGAAAAATATTTTACGACTTATAATATTTCTAATAAAAAAGTTCTATTTTTAAGATTATTTAAATTACTAGAAAAAGAGGCAAAACATGAAGAAAACAGTAAAAAACATTTTTGCGATTGCAGTCATGATTGCAGCTGCATTTTCAGCTTCCGCGGCAAGAAGCGGAAAAGTAATCATAAGAGACTCGTCAAAATCAAAAACGACGGCTGCGCAGACAAAAAAGACTTCGCGCCCGCTTGAAATAACAGTTTCGTTTGCGCACAACCAGACGGCGAAAGACAATCCATATGTTTTCGGAGCAACAGCATTAAAGGACAAGCTCGAGCAGGTTTCGGGCGGAGGCGCAACAGCGACGCTTTACAATGGAACTATGAGCGAGGATGAAGGCGAGCTTTTTAAAAAGCTCCAGAGCGGAGAGGCGAATATCGTCGTGATTTCTCCAGGATACCTTACAAGCCTCGGAGTCGCGGAAGTTGACATTTTCTCTTTGAATTATCTTTTCAACAATTTTGCGCACTGGGGAAAAGTTCTTGACGGACCTTTCGGATCAGAGCTTGCAGGAATCGTAAACCAGAAGACAAACAGCAAGATTCAGATTTTGGGTTACTGGTCGGCAGGCGTCAGAAACTACTACGGGAAAAAGCCGATTCATAAGCCAAGCGACTTGAAAGGAATGACAATCCGAATCGGAAGCTCGCCAGTTCAGCAGCAGTTCTGGAAAAGCTGCGGCGCAATTCCGGCTTCAGTCGGCTGGGGAGCGCTTTACGACGCTCTGAACACAGGAAAAGTTGACTCAGCAGAAAACGACTACACGAATATGTCTTTGAAAGACCACCACAAGGCTAGAAACGGAAAATACATCTGCGAGACGGAGCATGACTTTACAACCCGCCTTATGCTCGTGAACGGAGACTTCTACAACAAGCTCACACAGGAGCAGAAAAAGTGGATTGAGCAGGCTGTGGCTTACTCAACACAGATTGAACGCCAGAAGACATTCGAGCAGGCTTCAACTTCAAAGGCTAAAACTGTGGCGGAAGGCGCAATCATCGTTGAAAACAAGGATATCGATATTACGGCTTTCAAGGCAATCGCACTCCCGATTCAGGACGAATTTGCAAAACAGAACGGAATGGAAAGATTCCTAAAAATGGCAAGATAAAAAAAATGGGCTGAGCTTCAATTTATCAGACCAGCCCGATTCTCTATGTCTCTATTATTAAATTAAGTTGATTAAAATAAAAAGAGGTGTTTCAAATGGCTAAAAAAGAGCTTGACAGGTTTGATACAAAAGCCAAGCGCAATATGAAGATTTCAACAAAACTTATGCTTTTAATCGGCGCGAGCGTTATTGTAAGCTCGGTGGGCGTGAGCATTCTTTCGCTTGGGATTTTCAACAGCAAGATGATAGACAACACCATCGACGACCTTAACCACACGGCAGACGGCGTTGAAATTTATATCACATCAAGAGGAAACGAGCTTTCGCACTACTCCAAGCTGATTGCCCAGAATCCTGACCTTGCAAGCGCAATCGAGTACGACTCGTCATTTGCAGTTCAGCACGCAGTTGAATCTTACACACAGAATTCTGAAATCGATTTTATGTTTGTAACAGACGCGCGCGGAAGAGTCATCAAAGGCGGCGGTGTGAACGTTACAGACGGAGTTGATGTCTCATATATCGGAACAGTCGCAAGCGCGCTCGCAGGCGACTCGTCAACAGGAATCGAGGGCGTGGCAAATTTCAACTACGCGATTATCGCCTCAGAGCCAATCATGGTGAACGGCTCGGTCGCAGGAACAGTTGTAACAGGCTACGACCTTTCCACAACCTCCTTAATCGACTATATTGCTGCAAGCTACAATGTTGAATGCACAGTCCTCAAAGACGATGTAAGAACTGCTTCGACTCTGCACGACGCAAACGGAAATTCAGTTGTCGGAACAAAGCTCGACGACAGCGTTGTTGAGGAGGCAGTTCTTCACGACGGAAATGCGTTCGCAGGTCCGGTCTCAATCGGCGGACTTTCTTATTACGGATATTATTTTCCAATCACATCCGGCGACGGCAGAATCACAGGAATGTTCTTCCTTGCAAAAAGCATTGAGTCTATCGAGGCTGTAAGAACGCAGACAGTCGCAATTGTAATTCCAGTCGTAATCATTCTCTGCGCGATTCTGATTATCGCAGGCGGAATTTTCGTGCGCTGGCTCATGTGGCGAATCTACAACGTTACAAACACGCTAAAGGACATGGCGAGCGGAGACGCAGACCTTACAAAGCGCGTAAAACTTCTTATCCGAGACGAAATCGGAGACCTTGTAATTCAGTTCGACTTCTTCTGCGACCGTCTTCAGAAAATCATCAGCGAGATAAAAGGCTCAAAAAATATGCTTTCAAACGCAGGACACGAGATGTCAGAAAGCACAAGCAAGACTTCCGACTCAATCTCGGGAATTATCCAGAGCATTTCAGACATACGCAGCCAGATTTCTCACCAGACAGAAAGCGTTCACCAGACGGCGGACTCTGTATCTGAAATCTCAACTTCAATCACAAGCCTCAACTCAATGATTGAAATGCAGGCGAACGGAGTCAACGACGCGACTGCGGCAGTAGAGGAAATGGTCGGAAACATTGCGAGCGTGAACAGCTCGGTTGACAAGATGGCGGCTTCTTTCGAGGAACTTTCGGCAAACGCGCAGGCAGGATTCTCAAAGCAGCAGGATGTAAACGACCAGATTAAGTCAATTGAAGGCCAGTCAAAAATGCTTCAGGAGGCGAACGCTGTAATCGCTTCTATCGCAGAGCAGACAAACCTTCTCGCGATGAACGCGGCAATTGAGGCGGCGCACGCGGGCGAGGCGGGAAAAGGATTCTCTGTTGTCGCAGACGAAATCAGAAAGCTTTCCGAAACATCTTCTTCTCAGTCAAAGACAATCGGAGACCAGCTCAACAAAATACGCGACTCAATCACAACGGTTGTATCTTCGGCTACAGAATCAGGCGACGCGCTCGCGCTTGTCTCGAACAAGATTCAGGACACAGACCAGCTCGTAATGCAGATTAAAGGCGCGATGAACGAGCAGCAGATTGGCTCTGAGCAGATTGTAAATTCTCTAAAAGACATGAACGAAAGCACAAATAATGTTCGCACTTCGTCAAAGGAAATGTCTGACCGCAACAAGAAAATCATGAAAGAAATTGAAGCTCTCAAAGACATCACAAGAAAGATGAGCGACAGCATGACAAGCATGAGCGACGGAGCGGAAAGAATCAGCGGAGCGGAGGAGGCTTTGTCTGACATCTCGCACAAAGTAAAGGATTCTATCGACAAAATCGGCTCTGAAATCGACTTGTTCAAAGTGTAAAAACAGGAATCTGAAAATCAAAGCAAGAAAGGATTTTCAGCAGTTTTTTTTAGCGCAGGCAGCCTGAAAAACGTCAATCGGCAAAAAAGCTGATTTCTCTTTTTTCAGGCTGTTTTTTTGCATTTTCGGCTTTGCTTTGCGCGTTTTCCTGAAAATTATCATTTATGTCAAAAAAAATATCTTATAAAACAATGGCATTTATGGAACTTTTCCGATAATCTAAGAAAAAAGGAATAATTATGAAGAAAATTTTATTTACAACAATCGCAGCATTATTGCTGTCGGCAGCTGCTTTTTCGCAGGATTATGACGACTACGCCTATGAACCAACATCGTCTCCGGCGGTAACAGTAAACGGCGAGGCTGGAGCGAAAGGCCGGGCATGGGCTGGACATTATGATGAAGATGACGAATGGAACTCAAGCATTTCAAGTCAGGATAATATCAAAAATATATTTATGGAAGGAAGCGCGTACGGACTTTTGGACGTGAACTACACTGGAGACGTTTCCGATGTGAACGTAAAGCTAAAGGCAGACACTTCCACAATCAAGGATTATCCGGAAGATATTCTTGAAGAGGCGACAGTGCGCGGATATTTTGGAAACTGGGTTGTCTCTGGCGGAAAAATGAAGATTGTATGGGGAAAAGGAGACAAGCTTCACGTTCTCGACAACTTCAACGCGAACGACTACACAGATTTTATCTTTCCTGAATACATCGACAGAAGGCTTGCAGAGCCGATGTTCTCGCTCGCATACAGCGCGCCGAATGCCTCAAATATCCGGCTTGAGCTGGTTGCGACCCCGATGATGACAGCCGACAGATTCGCAACAAGCGGAGCGCTTGTGCCGAACGCGCAGAAAGAGCTTACAAGCACAGTGCAGAATATAGTCATTACAGACACTCTTAATACGCTTAATGACGGCGGACTTACTGTCAACGGTTCAAATGTAACAGTTTCATCAGACGCTTTCTCGGCAATATCAGATGCTTCATCTTTCTCGTCAGATGACTTGTTTGAAAACAACATCAAATCACTTAAATATGCACAGGGCGGCGCAAGGCTCACAGGAACTTTTAGCTCAATCGACTGGGGCTTCAGCTACTACTACGGACACTTCAAACAGCCGAGTCCAAATTTTGAAAAATACATCGATTCTATTTCAACTTACGCAGCTTCAACAGAAGGTCAAACATACATTAGTCAAAAATACAGCTCTGAAATCACAGCAAAAACAACCGAGATTCTGGCATCTGGCGTAACCTCTGACGCTTCAACAGCGGCAACATTGGCATATCAGGCTATTGTTAAAGAATATGCTTCAGATTTGGCAAAACAAGGAGTTTTTAAAGTTGAGCTTCCATCTCTTGACTACGACCGACTGCAAACATTCGGATTCGAGCTTGCAACAGTCATCTGGAAATTCAACACGCGCGCGGAGCTTGCATACAATCTCACAGAAGATGTCGCGGGCGACAATCCATGGGTAAAAAACAACAGCATCGCATGGGTGGGCGGTTTTGACATGGACTTGCCGATTCACAACTTGAACGTGAACATTCAGGAGACAGGAACTTTCGTCTTGAACAGCGACAAAATCAAGGACGGAGATTACGCGGTTTACGATGTTGACTACAACTCAGACGACAACTACTGCATCAACAAGCTTGTCGTGAACGTGAGCGACAAATGGCTTCATGAAAAACTCACAACAGAATGTACAGCAATCTACGGAATCGAAAACAAAGAATGGTGCGTTCAGCCGAAAATCGAGTACAATCCGTCAGAAGGACTTTTTCTTACTTTAAGCGGAGCGTATCTTTTCAGCAACAACGAGAACGGTGAATTCTACAATTTCACAGCCGACAGCACAAAATCGCACAGGAAGATGTTCGGTCAGATAGCAGTAAAATATACGTTCTAAAAAATAAAAACACATTGTTTTCAGATTATAAAGTGAGCTGAAAATGCACGCTTTATAATCTGAAAATGCTTGTCATTCTGAACTAGAAAACATTCGTTCTCGCTTTGACTCGAAATCTATAAAATGCAGATGCTGAAAAAAATCAGTATGGCTAGTTTTTAGCAGCTGACGACTGTTTCTGACATTTTTTCACCTTTTCCCGCATTCTGCGTCCCTCTTACATTGTCCCAAATTCTGCCTTTCTCTTTTTCACAATTCCTAATCATCAAAATATTCACTATAATCAAAATATGAATTACGGTTTTATAAAAGCGGCGGCTTGCTCCCCTGCCCTGAGCGTTGCGGACGCAGACTTTAACGCGGACGAAATAATCAAGAACGCAAAAGAAGCGGCAAAAAACGGAGCTAAAATCATTGTTTTCCCGGAACTTTGCATAACAGGCTACACTTGCTCGGATCTCTTTTTGCAGGACACACTTCTTCGCTCCTGCGTGAAATCGCTGAAAAAAATTGCGGAGCAGACTGCGGATTTAGAATCCCTGATTGCAGTCGGACTGCCTCTGACTGACGGAAAAGCCCTTTACAATGTTGCGGCGGCTGTTTTTAAGGGAAAAGTTCTCGCGCTTGTTCCAAAATCTTACATTCCAAACTACGCAGAATTCTACGAGCGGCGGCATTTTGCGCCATTCTCATCTTCATTGAACGATGAAAGCGGAAATGAAAATAAAATCGCTTTTGAAGACTTTGGAAACGGAGGAATTTTTGACGAGGCGAAAATCGGAACAAACATCTTGATTCAGGACGAGAAAAATCCGTCGTTGAAAATCGGATTTGAAATCTGCGAGGACTTGTGGGTTCCGCTCGCGCCTTCAACAAACACCGCGCTTCTCGGAGCGACAATAACAGCGAATTTGAGCGCGTCAAACGAGATTGTCGGAAAAGCATCTTACAGGCGGACTTTGGTAAGCGCGCAAAGCGCGAAAAATATTTCAGCCTACATTTACGCGAATGCTGGAAACAGCGAAAGCACAACAGACCTTGTTTTTTCAGGACATTCGATTATCGCAGAGAACGGAACGATTCTCGCAGAAAAAAAGCCGTTTGAGGACAAAATCCTGTACGCGGAAATCGACTTTGAACGGCTTTCACACGAAAGAATCAAGACCACGACATTTGCAAGCTGCGCAATTGAAAATCAAAAACAAAAAAATCAGCCGGCAAGAATCATAAAAATAAATCTCCTGAAAGACGAGACAGAAAATCAAATAAAGAACAAAACAGGACAGAACTTCGATAAAAACAAAAAAGATTCCCAAAAAAGCGGCTCCGAGTCTCTTAAATTTGAAAGGAAAATCTCGCCTTATCCTTTTGTTCCACAAGATGAAAATTCAAGACGCGAACGCTGCATGGAAGTCGTGGAGCTTCAGGCGCAGGGGCTTGCAAAAAGGCTGCGACACGTTAATGCAAAATCGGCCGTAATCGGGCTTAGCGGCGGTCTTGACTCCACGCTCGCGCTTCTCGTAACCTGCCGCGCTTTTGACCTGTGCAAAATCAGCCGCAAGCAGATTCTTTCAATAACAATGCCGGGATTCGGAACAACTGGCAGAACCTACAAAAACGCCTGCCTTCTTGCCGAAAAAACAGGCTCTTCCCTAAGCGAGATAAACATTTCGAAAGCTGTTCTCCAGCACTTCAAGGACATAGGGCAAGACGAAAACGTTCACGATGTTACATACGAGAACTGCCAGGCGCGCGAGCGCACGCAAATTCTGATGGATATTGCGAACAAGAACGGCGGACTCGTGATTGGAACTGGAGACTTGAGCGAGCAGGCTTTGGGCTGGGCAACTTACAACGGCGACCATATGTCGATGTACGGCGTGAACGGCTCAATTCCAAAAACTCTAGTGCGGTATCTAGTCCAATATTTTGCGGATGAGGCTTTGAAAAACGGAGAAAAGCCTCTTTCAGACTGCCTTAACGACATTCTTGCAACGCCCGTAAGCCCTGAGCTTTTGCCACCAGACGGAAAAGACATCGCGCAAAAAACAGAGGAGCTTGTAGGTCCTTACACGCTCCACGATTTTTTCATCTATTATGTTCTAAGATTCGGCTTCTCCCCGAAAAAGATTTTCTTCCTTGCGCGCCAGGCTTTTATAATCCAGCCAGAATCGGACGGAAAACAGAAAATGTACACGGAAGACGAAATCAAAAAATGGCTGAAATCGTTCTACAGAAGATTTTTTGCCCAGCAGTTCAAACGAAGCTGCATGCCGGACGGAGCTAAAGTCGGAACTGTAAACCTTTCCCCGCGCGGCGACTGGAGAATGCCAAGCGACGCAAGCGCGGCAATCTGGCTGAAAGAATGTGAGGAACTTTAATGCTGAGCTATATTCATTCGTATCACGCTGGAAACCATGCGGATATTTTAAAGCATCTCACAATAACGCTGATTCTCGAGTCTCTTTGCAAAAAAGAAAAGCCTTTTACGGTTTTTGACACGCACTCGGGAAGCGGAATTTATGACCTTGACGACTCGCGCCTTTTAAAGACAGGCGAGGCTTCAAACGGAATTGAAAAGCTGATTTCTTTCATCAAAAAAAATAAGGATAATGATGTCGAAAATCAAAATCTGAAAAATCTTCTTGAAACCGGGAAAAAATATCTTGAAACCGCAGAAAAATATTATGACGAAGGAAAATATCCTGGCTCGCCACTGATTGAAAATGAAATGCTAAGAGCAGGCGACGAGCAGATTCTTTCAGAGCTTCATCCGACGGCTTTTGAGGAGCTTGACTTCTGTTTTTACAGCCGAAAAAAAGCGCATACGCTGAAAGTCCAGCCGAAAATTCACAAGCGCGACGGATACGAAATGCTCAAAGCCTTGACTCCGCCAAAAATCAAGCGCGGGCTTGCCGTAATCGACCCAAGTTTTGAAGACACGAGCGATTATCTAAAATGCTCAAAAACAATTTCAGAAGTCCATAAAAAATGGCCGGCAGGAATAATCGCGCTTTGGTATCCGATTTTGACAAGAAAAACATTCGAGCTTAAAAGCATGAAAGAAGCGATTTCGGAAAATGTTGAGAGCGCGGCAAGCGAGCCGAAAATTCTTGATGTTCAGCTTGAAGTGAAGTCTCCAGAAGAGACAGAAGGACTTTCCTCAATGTACGGAAGCGGAATGTTCATCGTGAATTTTCCGTACGAGCTGGACAAAAAAATGGAAGCCACACTTCCCATGCTTTCAGAAATTCTAGGCGGAAACGCAGGCAGCTGGAGCGTAGATAAAATCTAGCGGAATATGTTTTTGATTTCGGATTTCAACAAGAGACGCAAAAAACGGCGGAGATTTTTGAAACAGCATAGTTTCAGTTTAAAAAACAGCATAGTTTCAAACTTTGGAACAAGCTGTTTTTAACTTTGAAACCAATATATTTTTGAACAATATAGATTAGAAATAAATTCAGAATAACGCGCTATAAAACTTAAAAAAATCTGTCATGCTGCCCCTGCGGCTTTAACCAAAAAAGCGGCTTCAAAAATGAAGCTGCTTTATCATCAGAATTTTTTATTTCAGAACGATTCTGCAGAATTTTTTCTTTCCTGCCTTCAAGACAAGCTCTCCGTCTTTGTCAAGGTTTGAAGCCGTAACTTTCATTGTCGGGTCGGAAATTTTCTCTCCGTTCAATGACGCGCCGTTTCCTTGAATAAGCTTTCTTGCCTCGCCGTTTGAAGCGCAAAGTTTCGCCTGAACAAAAAGATTCAAGATTCCAACGCCGCTTTCAATCTCAAACCTTGAAACTTCAATTGTCGGCATTTGGGTTTTGTCGCCCTCGCCTGAAAATGCCGCTTTAGCTCCTGCAAGAGCCGCTTCCGCCTTTTCTTTTCCGTGGATAATCGAAGTAACTTCATAGGCAAGTCGCTCTTTCGCCTTGTTGATGTCGCCCTTGCAGATTTCAGAAATCTCGTCCAGTTCGAGGAAAGTGAACAGCTTGAAGAATTTCTCTACATCAGGGTCGGCAACATTTCTCCAATACTGGAAAAAGTCATAAACGCTTGTAAGGCTCTCGTCAAGGAAGATTGCGCCTTTTTCTGTTTTCCCCATCTTTTTTCCGTCAGAACGCGTGATAAGAGGGAAAGTAAGCCCGAAAACCTGATTTTTAGCGTTGAGTTCCTCTGTTCCGCCGCATTTTCTTCTAATCAAGTCAACTCCTGCCGTGATGTTGCCCCACTGGTCGTCTCCTCCAATCTGAAGAATGCAGTTGTGCCGTTTGTAGAGCATATAAAAATCATAAGCCTGGAGAAGCTGGTAATTGAACTCGATAAACGAAAGACCGCGCTCAAGACGCTGCTTGTAAGCCTCAAAAGTAAGCATTTTGTTCACGGAAAAGCACGAGCCGATGTCGCGCAAGAAATCGATATAGTTCAAGTCCGCAAGCCAGTTCTTGTTGTTGTCGCTCAAAGCCGTTGTTCCGTCAAAGCCGATGAATTTGTCAAGCTGGGCTTTTATGCGCTCAACGTTCGAGTCAATCTGCTCATAAGTAATCATCTTGCGCATTTCTGTCTTTCCAGACGGGTCGCCGATTCTCGCAGTGCCGCCTCCAATCAGCGCGATTCCGTGATGCCCGAAATTCCGCAAGTGGCGGAGAGCAAAAAATGGAACCATATGCCCGATGTGGAGAGAAGGACCAGTAGGGTCGCAGCCAACGTAAAAAGTAACCGGGCCTTTGTCCATCATGTCGGAAAGTCCCTGCTCGTCTGTGCACTGCGCAAAAAATCCGCGTGCTTTCAATGTCTCAAGTGCTTTATTCATTTTATTTTCCTTGCATTTTTGTTTTTGATTTTATTAAGATTTCAGTTTTGATTTTGATTCAATCTTTGAAATTATATATTTTTCTGTAAAAAGCCTGATAAATCACGTCTTTCATGCTTTCTATAATATCTGATTTTAAGACGCTATGCAATTTATCATAAACAAAACGATTTTTTCAAATTTTACGTTTTCTCCGTGCCTTTGTTTCCCGAGTTTCTGCATGGATTTCTTTTTTCAGATTTTCGGCTATAATTCAGGAATGATTTCGATGATTTTTATCGTTCTCGCGCTTTTGTCAAACGCATATTTTGTCGCGCTTCACCTTGCGTCTCCGGGAACTTTTCTTGGAACATTTTTCAGTTTTTCATCAGTCTGGTTCTGGCTTTCAGTCTTTTTCGCGCTTCTCTTCATTCTTGAGCGGCGGAAGATTCTAAAAAAGATTTTTGACAGAATACCAAGAAAAATAAAAACAACTCTCGTCGCTTTGATTTGCTTTTTCGCCCTTGTCTCAGGTTTTAGCCTGTTTTTTATATGCACGCCTCGAAAGGGAAAGGCAGACGGAAATGAAAAGGCACGCTACGTGATTGTTCTAGGCGGCGGAATCACGAAAAACGGAGAGCTTACAGATTCAGTCAAAAACCGTGTTCAGGCGGCGGCTTTTTATCTGAAAAGAAACAAAGACGCGCTTGCGGTTGTGTCAGGCGGAAAAGGAAGATTCATTCCGTGTGCGGAGGCGGAAGTTTTAAGCCCCGAACTTGCCTCATTCGGAATAGACGAATACAGAATTCTAAAAGAGGACAAGGCAAAAGACACAATCCAGAACCTTGTTTTCAGCGCGCGGCTGATTGCAGAACACGAGAAGATTCCGCTTAGCGAAGTTCTTGCATCTCCTGTCGCAATATGCACAAGCGATTTTCATCTTGCGCGCTCCGAGCGGATTGCAAAAAGGCTCGGATTTTCAGATGTTTACGGAATCGCGGCAAAAACTCCGCCGATTTTCGTTCTGAACGCTTACTGCCGCGAAATTTGCAGCTACATAAAACTGAACTTGCGCATTTTGCTTACAGGGAAGCCGAAAAAAATAGAATAAAATGCGGCTGGCCGCAGAATTGACACCATGCAGGGAAAATATTAAGCGATTTTTCCGCCGTTATGCTGACGTGATGCACATTATCACAAGGATGCGCCTCACGCTATTAACGCTGGCGAGCGACACGTCATTAGAGTGA
Source organism: Treponema sp. UBA4692 (assembly GCA_002404895.1). GTDB lineage: Bacteria > Spirochaetota > Spirochaetia > Treponematales > Treponemataceae > Treponema_D. Next base: position 28,823 of record DHKO01000046.1, read on the forward strand.
CGTGAACACAAATGCGCTGCCAAGAGAGCCAAAGCTTTCTCTGCCACGATTTCTGCGAGAAAACGGCAAAACATCCGCAGCAAAAAAGCGTCCGTTTCGGCACAGTGCTTCAAACGCCAGCTTCGACGAACGCTTTTTTGCATATTTTTCAATCAGAAAATTTCCTGATTTTATCAGACAGTCTCTTTCACCGTCTCAACTTCCATCGCTCGCCTGCTTCTCGCAGGCTTTACGGTAAGACTTTCGCCGTCAAAGCTCACTTTCACGTTTCCGCTCTCGTCGATTCTTCCGCCAAGAATCAGGTTCGCAAGCTTATCCTCAATCTCGTTCTGAATCAGACGGCGCATAGGCCTTGCTCCCATGCTCGGCTCGTATCCGTGATCAAGAAGATAGTCCCGCGCTTTCTCGTCGATTTTCAGATGGATATTCTTCTCGGCGATTCTTTTTTCAAGCTCCGCAATCTGAATGTCGAGAATCTTTGAAATCTCCTCGCGTTTCAGCGGATTGAACACTATGATGTCGTCTATTCTGTTCAAAAGCTCGGGAGCCATGATTTTTTTCAGCTCTTCCATCGCGTTCGCCTTGATTTCCTCCGGTGGCAAAAAACCGTCGTCAAGGCTTGCAAAGCCGAGCTTCTTATCCGCAGTTATCATCCTTGCGCCCGCGTTTGAAGTCATTATAATCACGGTGTTTCTGAAATTCACAGTGTGCCCGAGATTGTCCTGAAGCTCGCCCTCCTCGAGAATCTGAAGAAGAAGATTGAAGACCTCGCTGTTCGCTTTTTCAATCTCGTCGAAAAGAACGACCGAGTAAGGCTTCTGGATTATCTTGTTCGTCAAAAGCCCGCCCTCTTCATAGCCGACATAGCCCGGGGCAGAGCCGACAAGACGGCTTGAAGTGTGCTTTTCCATAAAGTCAGACATATCGATTCTGACAAGAGACTCTTCCGAGCCGAAAAGAAACTTCGCCATCGTTTTTGCGAGCTGCGTTTTTCCGACTCCAGTAGGGCCAAGAAAGATGAACGAGCCTAAAGGCCGGTCAGGAGACGAAACCCCGGCTCGGCTTCTTCGGATTGCGCTGCTCAAATACTTCACAGCCTCGTCCTGGCCAACAACGCCCTTGTGGATTTCCTTTTCCATGTCCAAAAGGCGCGCGGACTCGTTTGAGTCAAGCTGGGAGGCAGGAATTCCCGTCATCTCCGAAATGATTCCCGCGACATCTTTAACAGACACGTGCTTTTTTGCAGAGACAGCGTTGTTTTTCCAGTATTCGTTGAACTCGTCGAGCCGCTGCTTCAGCTCATGGACTTTGTCGCGAATCATCGCCGCATTCTCGTAGTCCTGATTTCTCACGAGATTTTCTTTTTCTTCATTGAGGCTTTCAATCGATTTTTCAAGCTCGGCAAGCTCAGTAGGACGGTTTTCCGCAGCGATTTTTTTCGCGCTTCCGACCTCGTCAAGAATGTCAATCGCCTTGTCAGGCAAAAAACGCTCCGGAACATAACGCTTGCTAAGCTTCACAATCGCTTCCGCAACGCCGTCATCATAGACAACATTGTGGAATTCCTCGTATTTCGGCTTCAAGCCGTTTAGAATCTGGATTGCGTCTTCAACAGTCGGCTCGTCAACTTTCACAAGCTGAAATCTTCTTGCCAAAGCCGAGTCTTTTTCGATTTTTCTGTATTCCTTGAATGTTGTCGCGCCGACAAGCTGAATCTCGCCGCGGCTAAGCGCAGGCTTTAAGATGTTGCTCGCGTCCATGTTTCCGTCAGGGCTTCCGGCTCCGATTATCATATGAAGCTCATCGATAAAGAGAATTATGTCCTTAGAGTCCTTAACTTCCTTTATCATGCGCTTCATGCGCTCTTCAAAGTCGCCGCGGTATTTTGTTCCTGCGACCATTGCTGTCAAGTCAAGGAGAAGAACACGCTTTTTCAATAGATTGAACGGCACCTGACCGCTTGCGATATGCTCAGCCAAGCCTTCCGCAATCGAAGTTTTTCCGACACCCGGCTCTCCCACGAGAATCGGATTGTTTTTTGTGCGTCGGCTTAAAATCTGGATCACGCGGTCAATTTCTTTTTGCCTGCCGACAACCGGGTCAAGTTTGCCCTCCTTTGCAAGGCTGGTCAAGTCACGGCTGAATTCAGCAAGAAACGATTTTTTCGTCTTTTGCGCTCCGTCAGTGTTCCGGTTCGCATATTCAGGCTCGCGCTGCGCTTTAGAATTCTGGATTTCCGCCTGCTTTTCAATCTGCGCCTGAATACTTTTCGCAGCTCCGCGAACATCGTCAATCAAAATTCCGCTCCGCTCAAAAAAACGGTAGGCAACGCTGCTTTCCTCCCTGATTGCCGCAAGCAAGAGATGCTCAGTTCCGACATACTCGCTTCTCAAAGAGCGCGACTCGACAACTGCAACATCAAGAAGAGTGCGAAGCCTGCGCGACGGCGGAAGCTCGCTGAACTCAGAAGAAAGATTCTCGCGCGGGCTTAAGCTCTGCTCGAGCACAAGCTGGAACGACAAAACATTTATATTCAAAGCTTTCAAGACTTCATATCCGACTCCGTCCGCGCTTTTTAGCAAAGCGAGAAGAACATGCTCCGGCAAAAGCTCCGTTGAGCCGCTTTTTCTTCCCTCTTCCTGTGCGAGAGCCGTCAAGAGCCTTTGCGCCCGGCTTGAAAGTCCTTTCATTTATTTTCCTCTTTAATTTACCTTTAAATTTTCAAACGCTTCCTGAAGAATTAAAGCCCGCAGATTCGCAGCCTTAAGCTCCGCGTTGTCCGCAATATCCTTCGGAAAATTGAAATTTTTGCTTTTCAAAACAAACTGCAGATGTCCGTTTTGAACTCTGTAAAGAAGAGCGCACAAATCAGTGTCAGAAACATTGGAAAAAAAGCCTAGATTTTTGCCCCACTTTATGTCCGAAATTATCTCAATCGCCTCGCGCATTGTTACAAGCGAAGCGAATTTCACCTTCGCGTAAGCCCGGTAGATTCTGTCGCGAAGCTCTGTCTGGCGCATGCGCAAGACACAATCACGTTCGCGCCTTTCATTTTCAGCCAGATATTTCACATAGGAAACAACGTTCGCAAGCTGGTCAAGCTCGTTTCCGTTTCCAGAGTTTCTCGAGGAAATCTGATAATAAAATCCGAGCGAAGAGCCTGAAACTCCGCCAACGCCGAAGCAGTCGCGCACCGAAATGTTTTTCTCAGAAGCAAAGCTGACTGCATCTTTAAACTTTTGGGAAAACGAAAGAGACGGAAGATGAACGCGGCAGCTTATTTTCATTCCGCTTCCAGTGTCGGCAACCGAAGAATTCAGGAATCCCAAATCGTAGTTCGCCGCAAACTGCACAGTGTTCTGAAGCTCGTCATCAACTTTCCGGCAAAGCTCAAACGCGCCAGTTCCGTCAAGACCGGGAACAAAAGCCGCGATTCTAACGTGGTCAACATCGTTCACAGTGCAGGAGATTTTTCCGTCTGTCCTGATTATGATTCCAGTTCCTTTGCCTTTTGAAGCGGTGTTTTCAAGAACTCCGCGCTCATCCAAAATCTCAGAGCCGAGGCTGTCAAGCTCCGAAGCGACGACTCCAGTGTACTGGTCCGGATTCTCGCAGTGCGAAAAAGCATCAAAAACAAGAGTCCTGATTCTCTCAGCATCATCGTCCTTGAATTTTCTCGGAAAAGGAAAGCTCGCAAGGTTTCTCGCAAGCCTCACCCTCGTGGAAAGCACGACATCATTTTCAGGTCCTGAATAAGAATACCAAGCGTCAGAAGCGACATTTGCGTCAGAAGGTTTCACATCGTCCGCATAATCACTCATTTGCGCCTCCCGAGACAGGAGATTTTTCAAGAGCTTTAAGATAATCCCTGTAAATCGCCGCTTTTTCGTAGTCTTCATTTTTTATTGACTCTTCCAGTTTTGATTTAAGCACAATTCTGTCGTTCAGAACCGAATGGAAATTTTTCAGACGTTTCGGCATTGTTCCTGTGTAACGCCCTGTAACGCCAATTTTTTTGAAGATTTCTGAAATCTCATCCTTGAAGATTGAGTAACATTCAGGGCAGCCGACGCGCCGCGTAAGCTTTATTTCGGCAAGGCTTGTTCCGCAGACCGGGCAAAGTTTCTGCTCGTCTGGATTCAAGCTCTTTTTTTTCAGAAGCGACTCAAAAAGAACCGCAAGCGAGCGTCCGATTGTCTTTGAGTCCGGCGAAACACCGTAGGCGCGCGCGCACTCATAGCACAAGTTAAGTTTCCGTTTTGTATTTTCATTCGCCTGTTCAATAAAAAGAATGGCTTCGCGTTCTCCGCATAAATCACAAATCATTTTTTTATCCTATTTTACAAGAGATTTTATCATAATCTCAGATTTTTTTCAGCGTCTCGATTGGCTTTTCTTTTCCGGCTTTCAAGGCAGGAACCGCGCTCACGAATAAAGATAATATCAAAGTGCCGCTTGCGACAATAAAAAGCTGACCAAGCGGAATTGAAAGCGGCACGTTCTGAAGATAAAACGCCGGGTCAAGAAGATGGACAGCGTTTTCAGCAGAAGTTCCGTCAGAAAAAATCATATTCCAAAAATGGACAAGAAGATTCACTGCCTTTTCAACTGCGCTCATCAGCGGATTGAAATTCACAGCGCACAAAATTCCGGCAGGAATTCCGGCAAGAACGCCAGCAAGGCCTGTAAAAAATCCAGTCAGAATGAAAGAAAAAGCGATTCCCTCAGAAGTTCCGCCGAGACTTTTTATGATTGCAATCTCCTTTTTCCGCTCAATCACAAGCATTACAAGCGCGCTCGAAATATTCACCGAAGCCACAAGCACAATCAGCATCATTATGAAGACGAGCATAATCTGTGTTGAAGCGTAGTTCTCAAACTGCGAGGTGTTCAGCTGGTTCCATTTGTAGATTCTTCCCAAATCGCGGAACGATGAAAGATTTCTGTAAGTTTTTTCAAGCTCCGCGCCGAAAGCGTTTTCTGTCTCAATTCCGAGAATCGCCTGGCTTGAAGAAGCCGACATTATCTTGCTTCCGGTTTCAAGCGATAAAAAAAGCCAGAGCGCGTCAAGCTCCTGATAGCCGCTCGACACAATCGCCGAGACTTTTAGCGGCGTGATTTTCGGCACAGTCTTTCCGCCGGAAATTTCCTTTGTTGTGATAAGGCGGATTGTCTTTCCAACGTCCACGCCCAAGTCCGAGGCAAGTTTCTTGCACAGGACGACAGAATTTTTAGATGACAAGTCTGGAACGCCTGAAACAACATCGAAATATTTTTTGAATGAAAGATTTTTTTCAAAAGAATCTTCTTTTACCGCCCTGATTGAAGCGCCGGCTCTTCCTTTTAATGACGATGCAAGTCCGATTCCTTGAATTTCAGGATAAACATTTTTTACGCCGTCAACGCAGGAAGCGATTTCAGAAATTTCGGAAAAATACTCCGGGTCTGAAATAAGCTCGTCTGAGTCATAAAAATCAATCTGAATATGGGAAGTTGAAAGCCCGATTATCCGCTCAGTGATTCCTTGAATCATTCCGTTTGAGACAGTCATCACGACTACAAGAGGAACAAGGCTGATTCCAATGCACAAACACGCGCCGATAAGGCTTTTCCGCGCGTTCGATTTTTTTCCTGTGCGTGGAAACAAAAGCCTTGAAGCGAACAAGAACGACGAGACAAGCTTCATTTTTCCACCTGATTTTCGGAGATTTTCAACTCTGGCTCTGAATTGTTTTCAGCCACATTTTCAGAGATTCTTGTCTCGACAAGCTTTCCGCCCTGAATCGAATAACAGACATCGGCGTTTCTCGCAATTTTCATATCGTGCGTAACAAGCAGAAGCGTCTTGTGATATTTGTCAACCATCGAGAACAAAAGCTCTCCAATCATTTTTGAATTCGAAGGGTCAAGATTTCCTGTCGGCTCGTCCGCAAGAATCAGCTCCGGGTCGTTTATAAGGCTTCTCGCAACCGCGACCCTCTGCCTCTCTCCGCCTGAAAGCTGCGACGGAAGATGATTCATCCGCTCTGAAAGTCCCACATCGCGCAAAAGCTGCTCAGCCTTTTCCTTTGCCGCGCTTTTTTTTGCTCCAGCCATGTACGCAGGCAAAAAAACATTTTCAAGAGCCGTAAAATCCTTCAAAAGATAATGGAACTGAAAAATCAGCCCCAAAAACGATGAGCGGTAGCTTGCAAGCGATTTTTCATCAAGACTTGAAAGAACATAATTTCCGCATTTCACAGTTCCAGAAGTTGCCGAGTCCAAGCCGCCGACAATGTTCAAAAAAGTGCTTTTTCCGCTTCCGCTCTGCCCGACAATCGAAACTTTCGTTCCAGGCTTCACATGAAGATTCAGATTTTTGAGGATTGTGAGAGTCTCGCTTTCGGTCTTGTAAGTTTTTTCAAGATTCTCAATCGTTATGATTTCGCTATTCATCGCGCATAACCTCCGCAACAGAAAGTTTTAAGACACTCCTGCTCGCGGCAAGGCTTGCAAGAAGCGAAGAAAAAATCCCAAAAACCGTTATCAAAAGTACTTCGCCCAAAAAGATTCTTGGAGGAATATTCGAATAGACGCGGAACATCGTGTTCTCGCGCACAAAATCGGCAGTTTCAGGAGAAAAAATCATCGCAAAAAAGAGATTGAAGAAATAAGTGATTTTAGACAAAACCGTGAAAATATTTTTCATGTTCACAGAAAGAAAAAGTCCAAGAATAAGGCCGGGAACAGCTCCGTAAACGCCGGTCAAAAATCCCTGCATCACAAAAATCGACTGAATTTTTGAAGGCTTCGCGCCAAAAGCGTTCAAAACGCTGATTTCCTCTTTTCTCTCGTAGACCATCCGCCTCATTCCGTTGAAAATGTTGATTGCAACAACGACAAAAATCAAAAAGACAAGCAGCATAAGCATATTTTTCTCGACACGGAGCGCGCCAAAAAACGAGCTGTTGTACTCGCGCCACGGCTGGACTTCAAGCTCCGGAAAATTCTTTCTGATTTTAGCTGCGATTCTCGCGCTGCTGTCAGGATTTGTGATTTTGATTCCGTAGGTCAAGGCGGCGTTTTTCCCGAAATATTTTTCGCCGCTTTCAAGGCTCACAAAAGCGTAAGCCGCATTTATTTCAGCGTATCCAGTGTGGAAAATTCCTGTTACGGTGAAAATTCTGTCGGAAGAGAACAAGTCCACATCATTTCCGCCTGAAAGCGCGTAAAGATTTATCTTGCTTCCAAGACGCGCGCCGAGCTTTCTCGCCATTTCCGAGCCGATAACAATCGTGTCAGGAGAAGAAATGTCAAAATTTCCGCCCAGAATTTCAAGTTCCCTTTTGAAGCCAGAATCAGTTTCATAGATTTCAGGAGAAACCGCGCGGATTAAAGCCGCAGTCTCGTTTCCGTTCCGTCCGAGAACAAGCGACTCGGCTTCATAAAAAGGAAAAAAACTCACAACTGATTTTTCATTTTCGAGAAATGAATTCAGTCTTAAAAGATTTTCATTCTTAGAATTTTTGCCGTTTCCCGAATTTTTCCAGTTTTCTGATTTTTTTTCGATTTCAGGCAAATTTTCGTCTTCAAGATTGTTCAGATTTGAGATTCTGATGTGATACGAGCTTACTTCCAAAATCGCGTCGATAAAGCTCCGCTGAAAGCCGTTCATCACGCTGATTACGGTTATTAAAGTCATAACGCCGAAGCAGATTCCAAGCGAGGCGAGCCGCGTCGTAATCGCCGAGCTGCCTTTTCTGTCAACGCGCGAAAATCTTCTTGAAACAAAGTGAACCCAGCCAAAGCCCTTGAAAAAATCTTTCAGCCTGAAAAACTTACTCAAACTCGCGTCTCCTTGACTCTTTGCCGTTAGCATATATTATTTCACGCTTTTTTACACCGTCTTTGTAAAAAGTTTCAACGTAAAGTCCGCCTGAAAAAACGAGTTTTTCAGAATAATCGTCCGGCGCGGAATAAACACGCTCCATTCGAAGCTCGCCGTTCTCAAAATATTTGTAGTCCGCAGGAATCAGGCTCTCTTCTTCGCCTTCCGGCAAATCGTGATAAGAATATTCATATTTTGTTTTCAAAGATTCTGTAACAAGTCTTCCCAAGAGATTTTTTCTGTAGCTCCAAGTTGTAAGCTCGTATTCAGAGATTCTGTTTTTTTCGTCATAAAGATAAGTTTCAAGCTTGTCATCAAAAAATTTCTTTCCGAATTTTTCATTTTTCGTTTTATTTCCGGATTTTTCAGAAGTTTCGGCCTCCTTTTGACTTTCACCAGAAATTTCATTTTTTTCATTTTTTGATTCAGATTTCAGATTTTCAGATTTAAGAGAAGTTTCGTTCCCATTGTCCCGAGTTTCTCTTACCTCTTCCCAATGCCTCGTTTTAACTTTTTCAGCAAGACCTGCCGCGTTGTATCGAGTCTCAATCTCCGTGTTTTTGTCAAATTGAGTTTCCGTCATCGAATCAGGAACGGAAGAATCTTCTATATAATTGTAATTTTTTACAGCAAGAAGATTTGTTTTTTTAAGACTCGAGTCAAAGCTGAATTTTTCCTCGCGCAAAAGCCGATATTTTGAGTCAAAGCATTTTCTAACCGTTTCATTTCCGTAAGTTCTTGCAATATAAAGATTTCCGTCAAAAACATTCGCGTTCATTCCTTCGCCGTCATAAAAAAATCTCCGCAAAGTTCCGTCATTTCGGACATAAGAAAAAGAGGATTTTTCATTTTCAGCGTCGCTTTCCTCATCAGGATTTTCGCTTTCATCCAGTTTTTCGCTTTCATCCAGTTTTTCGCTTTCATCGCCGCCGCGTCCCTGGCTGTCGCCTTGCTCAAGCATTTCAAGAAGATTTTTTCCGCTGCTTTCATAATTTTTTTCATTCTGATTTTTCGGCTCTGAAGGCATTTTTGAAAGCGCAATCGCCTGCTCAATCCAGTCGCCGGAAAAATTTTTCATATTTCCAGATTTTTCATCTCCAGAATTTTCAGACTCAAAAACCGCGAAAGAATCATCCTCATCAAAAAGACAGTCGATTTCGCAAAGCCGCCCGCGGTTCAAGAATTCTGCAAGAGACATCGGAACGAGCTTATGATTTTTATCAAAAACAGCGATTTTCCCCGAATAAAAGGATTTCACATTTTTCTCATTCGCTTTCACGAGATTTTTTATCAGAGATTTTTTTTCAGAGACGGCAGGAATTTCTTTTATGGAAAATTTCACAGCGTCAAAAAAAAGACTTTGAAGAGAATTCTGCTCCGCAAAGCAAAAAAACGAGAAAAATAAAAATGCGGCAAAGAAAAATTTTTTTTTCAATTTTTGCTGTTTTTCGGACTTTTTGGATTCCTTCCAATTTTTTTCAATTTTCAGTCAACAAAGTCGTCAACATATTTTTTGCTGTCAAACGGCTGGATATTTTCGTAATGCTCGCCGGTGCAGACATAAGCCACAGGAATTCCGAGCGTTTTTCCAATCGTGAAAATCATTCCGCCTTTCGCAGTCGAGTCGTATTTTGTGATTACAACCGCATCCACGCCAACCGCCTCGTTGAAAACTTCCGCCTGCCGAACCGCATTCTGCCCTGTCGTTCCGTCAATCACGAGAATTTTTTTGTAGCAGCCGTCATCTGATTTTTCACGCGCAATTCTGTCGATTTTCTGGAGCTCGCGCACAAGATTTTCCTTGTTATGAAGACGACCCGCAGTGTCGGCAATCACAAGCCCGCCGCCGTCAGCCCTGCATGCCTCAGTCGCGTCAAAAACAACCGAGCTTGGGTCGCTTCCATGCTGGTGCGCCACAACCCGAATTCCAAGACGAGTTCCGTGCATTTCAAGCTGCTCCTCGGCCGCCGCCCGAAAAGTATCGCTTGCGGCAAGAATAACTTTTTCGCCTGAATTTTTGTAAAGATTCGCGATTTTCGCCGCCGTAGTTGTTTTTCCGACTCCGTTCACGCCCAAAAGCATAAAAAGATTCACCTTGCCTTTTTCAACAGGAAGAGAAATTTCCTTCGCATACTGCAAAAGCCGCTCTTTCAAAAGATTTTTCACTTCATCTTCCGACGAGACCTTATTTTTTCTGCAATAATCCTCAAGCTCGTCGGTGATTTCAAAAGCCATTTTTGCCCCGACGTCGCCTTCAACAAGAATATCAGTTAGATTTTCAAAAAATTCAGAGCCGATTTTGCTCGACTTAAAAAGATTTTTCAGTTTTTCCGCAAAAGAAAGTTTCGCCATCAGAGTTCTCCATTTTTATTTTTTATATGCGTTGTTTTCATCATTTTCGTTTTTATTTTCATCTTCAAGATTTTCAGGATTTTGATTTCCGCCTAATTCTGGCTGTGCCGATTCAGCAGATTCAAAAGGCTCGAGCGTCTCAATCACAGGATTCAAAAGCGGATTTTCAAGATTTTCATTTTGCCCGATTTGCCGCAGGATTTTTTGAGATTTCTTGTCGATTTTCGCCTTTACAGGAAGAACTTTGTCAGCCGCATAAAGATAGCGCACAAGCTCAAAAACCGTCCACGCACCGAAAGCCGCCGTAACGCCAAGCGAAATATAGCTTTTTTTCTGCCAGTCCTGAACATTGCTGTAAGAAGTCCGCGAGTCGCCCTGAGAATAAGCGTTGTTCTCGGCCGTAAAATTTCCAAGATTATAAAAAGTCCAGGGAAGCGAGCAGATTAAGCCGGTGTAAGCCAGATACATTGCGCGGCGGCGATGGTCGATATTTTTCTCGCGGTCGTAAGGCTTCGCGTTCGCGACAAGATAAGCTCCGTCAAATGCGGAATTCACTGGAATCTGGATAAAAGCCACGCCGCTTTCTTTTTTTTCATTTTTTGCAGCTTTTTCGTCTTTTTCATTTTTTGAGGCTGAATCAAAATCAGAATTTGAATCTTCAAGATTTCCGTCAAGAACTGCAGGCGCAGAATCTGAAATCTCCTTGAACATAGCAAGCGCGGGCTTTCCGTTCACAAAAAGCGTTCCGTAAGGATTATTTTTTGAGACCGCAGCGGAATCAAGCCCGTTCGCATAGAAAATTCCGTCCTTGTATTTTTTCAGTCTGATATTGATTTTGCTCTCGACTTTCGGCGCAAGCTCGGCTTTCACAGTGAAAACGCTTCCGTCTGAAAAACTGCGCGAAAGAGACATCGTCCAGTAATTTTTGCTTTCAATCACAATCCGATGAATTCCGGCATTTACAAGAACGCTGTTCTCAAAATCGCGTCCGCTCCGCTCCTTTGAAAGAAACTGCTGAACAACTCCGTCAATCGTGATTACCGCCTCGTCCGCGGCTTCTCTTGGAACAATGTCAAATTCAATTCTGACTGGAAGAGTGTTAGTGATTTTCGCCGACATTCCGGCAGCGATTCTGTTCGCAAGCGGCACAAGCTCGCTGAACATTCCGACTTCCGTTACAGTTCCCATGATTTTCGCTCCGGGATAAGTCCGAAGCTCCACTGTAACAGAACAGTATTCGCCGTAGGAAGTTATTTTTCCGCTTAAAAGGCCGTTTATTTTCTGCGCGGAAACTTCCGACTCAAAAATCCAGCTTGAAAATCCAGCCTCGAGAGCCTTGTCCGACGGCTTGAAAAGCGCGCTTGCGTCAGATTTGTACAAAACAACGCTTTCCTGCACGATTTTTCCGTCCTCATTTTTTCTGAAAAACGGAAGCTCAAAAGGATGCAAAAACCTGCTGAAAAATTTCTTCTCATTTTTTTCGTCAGCGGTTTCAGAAGTTTCGGAGTTTTCAGTGCCGTCAGAATCATTTTCAGACTCATCAGAAAGAATTTTGTCCGGCGAGTTTTCGTTTTCTCCCGAAGATTTCAGATTTTTCGCAGTTTCAGCATTTTTTTCGGATTCTGATATTTCTTTTTCTGCGTTATCAAGATTCTCTTTTATCTGCCTTTCAATTTCCGCGATTTTCTCGTCTTCTGCCTTTATCAGCTTCCGAAGTTTTTTGCTGTCAGACGTTGTGAGCACAAGCGCGTCGCGAGCCTGATTTTCTTTTGAAAGCTGAAGAAAAAGCGCAAGCCGCTCAGTCTGCAAAGTCTTTAATTTCCTGTCCAAAATTTCAGATTCTGGAACTTGCCTTATTGCGCCCGACGAAATCCGCTCAAGAATCAGCTGCGGAAGAACTTTTGCCGCTTGTGATGAACTTTCTGTGCGGCTTTTAATCTGGCTGAACGAAAATTCAACAGCCGCAAGTGTCCAGCCGCTTGAACTAGAAGCTGAGCTGGAAGCTGAAGCCGCCGCACCTGCGCAAAACAGGGAAACAGAAAAAAAAATAAAAATCAGAAAAGCAAGCCGGATTTTTTTCAATTCTCAATTACACTTCTTCTTCGTCGCTTCCGCTGTCCAAAGGCAAGCCTTTCCACTGGGCCTGCAAGTAAGAATCGATGAACTGGTCAATATCTCCGTCCATTACAGACTGAATATCTCCTGCCGAATACTTTGTGCGGTTGTCCTTGACCATCGTGTAAGGCTGGAAAACATACGAGCGAATCTGGTTTCCCCATGAGATGTCTTTTTTCTCGCCCGCGAATTTCTCGTTTTCCTTTTTCTTTTTCTCTTCGTAATAAGCGTAAAGTTTCGCGCGGAGAAGATTCATACAAGTCTGCCGGTTCATAATCTGGGAGCGTTCTGAATCGCACTGGACAACAATTCCAGTCGGAATATGTGTAAACCGCACAGCAGAATCCGTCTTGTTCACGTGCTGGCCGCCTTTTCCGCCAGAGCGGTAAGTGTCAACGCGCAAATCTTCCGGCCGGATATTCACTTCAATCGTGTCGTCAAGAATCGGAAAAACAAAAACAGAAGAAAACGAAGTGTGGCGTCTCGCATTCGCGTCAAAAGGGCTTATTCTCACCAGGCGATGAACGCCAGCCTCGCCTTTCAAATGCCCGTAGACATAATCGCCATCAATCTGAATCGTAGTTGACTTGATTCCGCCCTCGTCTTCCTGCAAATCAACTGTCTGAAGCTTAAATCCGTGCCGCTCAGCCCATCTGATGTACATTCTCGAAAGCATATACGCCCAGTCGCAGGCCTCAGTTCCACCGGCTCCCGCGTGAATCGTCAAGAACGCGCCGTTTTTGTCAGCCTCGCCAGAAAGAAGATTCAAAATGCTCTGCTCCTCAAATTTTTTCTGGCAGGAAGCAAGCTCCTCCTTGATTTCGCCCTCAAGAGAATCATCTCCGCCCTCAAGAGCCAAATCGTAAAGTGTCTCAATGTCATCAATTTTCGCCGCAAGCTCACGCCAAGGCTCAACACGATTTTTCAGGAGCTTTATGTCGTTCATTGTCTTCTGGGCTTTTTCAGTGTCGTCCCAAAATCCCGGAGCCGCCGTCAAAGCCTCAGTCTCGGCAATTTTCTTGTCGATTGCAGGCGCGTCCAGCTTGTCCCACACATCGTGTATATCTTTTTTAAGCGTGTTGATTGGTTCTTTTAGTTCTTCCAGCATTTTATGCTCCGTTTATTTTTTTATTTTTTGGGCGTTTGCGAAAAAAAAGGCACAAAAAATATTTTTCGCTAAAACGCTTTTTTTTTCGGCTTACGCCGTCATCTTTCAAAATTCATCAAGAAAAAAATCCGCTTTTGTTTTTTCCGCACCGGGCTATTCGCCGTTCCGCCTTTCGGCTTCATTTTTCCGCTCCGCTTCGTTCCGCTTCAAAACGCCTGCGGCGCGGCTGCTATCCCTAACGCGTTTTAACGCGTTTGCTTTATTTATTCTTTTCAGCCGTTCCTAAAACCGCTCTCTGCCATTTCTTATGTCTTAGCTCTGTGATTGCAAAATTGCTGTTTACAGGAAACTGATAAATTCTCAGCGTGTCATAGTAATCTGTAACCGAATCGATTTCGCGCTTCAACGCGCCAAGCTGAGCCTCGTTCAAAGACATACATTCCCACAAGGCTCTTTGAACTTTCTTAAAACTGTATCGGGAAAGAATTGCGGCAATCTCTTTCGCGCTGTCAATTCCGCCCGGATCCAAGGCAACAGAAACAAACATTATATAAGAATAAAAGAATCGATTTATATTGTCAAATGACGTTTTTTAATCCAAAATAACCGTGTGAAAAAGTTTATTTTTTCTTTCGCCGCAGTTTTCGCGCTGCAATTTTTTTTGCAAAATCTTCAAGCCCAGACCGTTTTTCAGCAAAAGCCTGTTGTAAGCTCAATCTCAGCAAAAAAAGCAGCAGTCAACAAAATAAAGCTCACATGGTCTCTTCAAGAGAATTTCAGCGCGGCGAGCATCGCAGTTTTCAGAAGCAGCAGGCAAATCACCGAAGTCTCCGAGATTCTTTCAATGAAGCCTGCCGCAGAAATTCCAGCAAAATCGACTTCGTACACAGACACTTTGAAATTTTTCGGCGAATACTACTACGCACTGATTGCGCGCGACAAAAATGGAAATCTTTGCGACATTGTGATTCCGTCTGTAAACGCGACAATGAGCGCGGTAAAGCTTGAAAATCCAAAAGAAGGCGTAATTGCAGAAAATACGATATCTGAGCAGCCGGAACAAAAATATCAGCCGTCGTTTCTGCGGGACTTGCCGCTTCCCTATCTAAATTTGATTTCAGACATAGGAAGAAAGCCGACAGAATTCGGCGAAAAGGCGAAAAAAAGCGCGCAGGAGCTTTCAGGAAAGTTTTTCGCGCAAAAGCCCAAAATTCGAGAGCCTTATATCTTTGAGGAGGATTTAGTCTGCGCTCCGAACGGCGACGACTATTATCTTTTTCAGTCGCTCAAAAATTATTTCATAAAAAAAGACTACAAAAATTCCGCCGCCGACTTGAAAAAATTCTTGAGCGTAAGCCGCGAGCCGTACACAGCGGCGCGGGCATCGTTTTATCTTGCGGAATCGCAGTATTATTGCAGAAATTACAAATCCGCATTGCAGCTTTTTCTTTTTCTTGAAGATATTTTTCCGTCTCTTTCAAAGCTTTGGGCGGATTCAAGCCTTGACCAGTACGCAACTCCGCCACAAACAAACTGAAAACCAAAGAAGATTCCCTTTAGAATTTTAGTTTTTGATTGCGCGGATTAAGTCGATTATAACAGGCGTTCTTACAAGTCCAAGCTCTTCTGCGCTGAGTTTTCTCTCATTTTCATCTTTCGGAAGAATCCGCTCTCCGTTCTCGCCGGCCGCCGGAGAATTTTCGGAAATCTGAATATCCGCGCCGCTTTTTCCGTCAGGAACAGAAAGAAGAAGAACTTCATCGCCGACATTAACACGGTCATAAAATCCGTTCTGCTCGAGCGTTCCCTGCGAAATCTCCTCGCCTGCTTCCGACAATGTGATTTTTCCAAGATAATCTTTCTTGTCGAAAGTGATTCCAGTTCCCTTGTCGGCAGTGCGCACTTTTCCGGCTTTCACAACATCAAGAACAACGTCCTTTTTCATTCCCTCGACAGTCCCCAAGTCAACGAGAATTTCATTAACAGTCTTGTCGATGATTTTTCCCTTTACAGGCAAAATGTCGAGAACATCGCGCCTGAACGCACGCAAAACAGAAGCGAAGCGGTCGTTTCCAGTCCTGAAAGAACTGAATTTCGCGGTCTCGGTTCCAGTCCGTCCAGAATATATGGCCGAGTCAAGCGAAAATTCTCGGTCGGTCTCGTTAATAGAAAGCATCACAAAATAGTCCATCTTGTTTGCGCGCGCAAGACTGAAAGCCTCGCCGTATCCTGAAACAGCCTTGTTTTCAACAGCGACAGAAGCAGACGAAATCCCTGAGAAAATATCCGCAGCCATTGCAGCCGCAATTTCCTCAGCGTCAGAATGAACAAGCTGCACAGGAGACTTCGTGAAGTAAATTCCAATCCGCCATCTCGTCTTGTCAAGATAAAACGGGTCAACATTCCATTTTGCGCTCAAAGAATATTTCAAAATAGCCTCGTAAGCCTCGATTGTGTCGTTCACGCGCGTGTTTCTCAAACTTTTTTCATTAGAAGAAAGATTTTCCGCATTTTGATTTTGATTCGTTCCGTTTTCATTTTCAGAAGAAGAAACTCCAGCCGAATTCTGATTTTCTTTTGCCTGCTTTATAAATTTCAGCTGATTAAGATAATTTTCGTTCAAGCCAGTACGCGTCAAAAGCTCCGCATACTCGCTCCGGGCGGCTGTGTCGTAAGGATTCAGCTTCAACGCGCGCTGATATTCGTAGCGTGCCTCCTCGCCCATAAAAGTTTTTGCGTATTCGCGGCCTTTCTTCACGTGATATTCAGCCCAGGAAGCACGTTTCGCGTCCTCCACCGGAAGATTTTTCATTGCGGTAAGCTCAAGCGCGCTTCTCATAACTTCATCTCTTGGATTCACGGCAAGACCTTCAGACCATGTTTCAAGCGCCGTAGTGATGTCATTTTTTCTGTACTGGGAAAGCCCCTTTATGTACCAGCTTTGAGAATTGTTTCTGTCTTTTGAAATCAGATAGTCAGAAATGTCGATGACTTCATCGTAGCGTTTTTGAGCGTACAAAATAGAAGAAAGTAGCTCGTAGGACTTCACAGAATTAGCGTTAATCTGGATTGCAGAGCGAATCTGCCGTTCTGCCTCCTTTAAATTTCCAGACTTTGCCGCAAGATAAGATGCAAGATAATGAACCTCGCCGTCTCCTGAATGAAATTTCAAGGCCTGAGAAATATATTTTTCAGCAGCTTCGTTGTTTCCAGTCTCAGCAGAAATCAGGGCAAGCGAAAGAAGAGCTTTTCTGTTGTTCAGCTGCCGTTTCAGCGCGTCCTGATACTGATTCTGCGCGCCAAGATAGCTTCCTGTGTACAAGTCAAGCTCGGCAAGCCCGAAACGCGCGTTTATGTCGTTCGGAGATTTTTTCAAAACAGAACTGAAAACTTTTCCAGCCTCGTCAAAGCGGCCAAGACTTATAAGGCAAAGTCCCCGGAGATTCTGAATGTCTGTCCTGTTTTTCGCGAACTTGTCAGCCGAGTCAAGATATGTGAGCGCGAGATTGAAGTCGCCTGCCGAATATGTAACTTCCGCAAGATGAAACCACGCCTCGCAAAATGCGGGATTCCGCTGCAAAGCGAGCTGAAAGTCCTCGGAAGCACCGTAAAAATCTTCCTTTTCCTGTTTTTTGATTCCGCTCTCATAAAAACGAAGCGGATTTGAGCCTTGCGAAACTGAATTCTGCGCAAAAACCGCCGCTGAAAGTGAAATGAAAACAAAAAACGCGCCCAATAACTTTTTCATATATCTAATATCGGCAAATTTTTATTTATCTTTTTCTTTTGAAGATGAATCGGAAGAAGAATCAGTCTTTTTGATGACTTTTATCAGATTCACGCGGTGGCCTTCCATGTCCTGAACAATAAATTCAAAATTCTCATATTCGATTTTCTCATATTTGACAGGAATTCTTCCGAACAAGTCGAGGACAAAGCCTCCAAGCGTGTCAAAATCATCTGTCGGAAATGAAGTCTGAAGAGTCTCGTTCAAGTCGTCAAGGTCAACGCGAGCGTCGCAAAGCCAGCAGTTTGTTCCAAGAGACACGATGTCCTCTCTCTCGTTGTCAAATTCGTCCTGAATGTCGCCTACAATTTCCTCGATTATGTCTTCCATGCAGACAATTCCCGAAACTCCGCCGTACTCGTCGATTGCAACCGCAATATGCTGATGACGACGCTTGAATTCGCGCAAAAGTCCGTCGATTTTCTTTGTTTCAGGAACAAAATATGCTTTTCTTATGATTTTCTGCAAGTCGATTGCTTCTTTGTTTGAAAAGGCTTTCAAAATATCTTTCACGTAAAGGATTCCGACAACATTGTCGATTGACTCGCTGTAAACCGGAAATCTCGCGTGCCCGCTTTCCGCAATTTTTGAAAGAAGCTCGTCTTCCGGCGTGTCGATTGAAATAAAATCAACATCGATTCTTGGAATCATGACTTCCTTAACAGAAGTCTCGGACAAATCCTCAATGCCCTTAATCATGTCGTTTTTTTCTTCAATAAAACTTTCTTCCGCCGCCGCGTCTAAATCAGAATTTTTTTCTGATTTTGCGGCGTTACTGGAGTGATAGTCCTCGTCTTTTTTCTTTGCGAATTTGAATAATCCCATTTCTGTTTCCTTTTTTTTATATTTCAGCCCGATTTTTAATTTTTCAGGCCGTTTTTTGTTTTTAAGATTCTTTTTTCAGAATCATTTTTTTCCAATTATCAATTTTTCGGTCAAATTTTTCCGATTTTTCAGAAATCATTTTAAGACAAGATTCCGCGTCATTTTCCAGCCGATTCCGCCTTACATCAGATTCACCGACGAGAATTTTTTCAGCGCGTTCTCCTGAATGCAAAGCATTTCGTCTTTCGGTTCAACTCCGCTTTCAATATGCTCCTCGCCGTGGTCATAGCCGTTAAGATGAAGGCAGCCGTGAATCAAAAGCCTTTTAAGCTCCTCGTTCTCGCTCACCTTGAAATATTCGGCGTTTTTCACAAGCGTCTCAAAGCTGATTGCAATGTCACCCGCCTCAAGCCATTTTCCTTCCTCGTCCTCATACTCTGAACCGTTCTCAAACGAAAGAATGTCGGTCGGGCTGTCGATATTGCGGTAAGCCTTGTTAAGATTTTGAATCTCAGCGTCGCCGCAAAATAGAATCGAAATCTCCTCGCCGTCAAATTTCAGCTCATCAAGAACTTTCTCAACGTAATTTTTGATTTTTTCTTCATCAAACCATTCAGGAACCGCAATATCTTCCTGAACAGAAATCAAAATTCTGTTTGCCATTTACTCACCTTTTTTTGTTTTTTCAGAGGACTCTGTTTTTTCGCTCTCGGATTCAGCCTCTGGTTTTTCAGGAATGACCGAGTTAGAATCGTCTTCCTTTTGATTTTGATACTTGATTCTTCCGTGATAATAAGCCGCCAAAATCTGAACGAAAGTGTCCTTGATTTTTGTAAGCTCGCCGAAAGTAAGAGCTGAATTGTCAAGCTGGTTTGACTCGATTTTTGCGTTTATAAGCTCGCCGATGAATTTCTCAAGACGCTGCGGTGTCGGCTTGTCAAGAGACTTGCACGCAGCCTCGCAAACGTCCGCGAGCATAACAACGCCGCTTTCCTTTGTTGTCGGCGGATTTCCAGGATAAGAATAATCCTCGGGGCTCACATTCGGGTCTTTTTCTTTCGCCTTGTTGAAAAAGTACGTAACAAGGCTGTTTCCGTGATGCTCGGCGATTATGTCAAGAACCGGCTTTGGAAGATGGAGCTGCCGCGCCTTTTCAAGCCCGATTTTTATGTGGCTTTTTATGATTGAGACTGAAAGCGACGGATTCAAGTCTGTGTGCTTGTTCACCGTGTCAATGTTGTTTTCAGTGAAATACTCAGGATGCTCCATTTTTCCGATGTCGTGGTAGTAAGCTCCAACGCGGGCTAAAAGCGCGTTCGCGCCGATTGCCTTGCACGCATTCTCCGCGAGCTGCGCCACCATCATCGAGTGCTGGTAAGTTCCGCTTGCCGTAAGAAGAAGCTTGCGCAGAACAGGCGTGTTCTGGTCGCTCAAGTCCATCAGGCGGAAAACCGAAGCCGTGTTCATAAGCGTCTCGAGCGGAGTCAAAAAACCGAGAACAAGGATTCCTGAAAGGAAGCCGTTGAAAGCGACCGCCGGAATCACAAAAATGCTGTCGCCGAAATTTCCGTTGAACACAACTTTCAAAAAGATAATGAAGACAATATTCAGGACAGCCTGCATTATCGAGGCGAAAACCATATCGATTCTGCGCTCGATTCTAAGCACAATGCGCGACGCGGAAACTGCGGCCGCAAGCGTGAAAATCGCAGGCACAAGCTGAAAATTCTCGGCGCACAAAACTCCAAGAGAAAGAAGCATCGAGAAAAAAAGCGCGGAAGTCTGACCGAACAGGATTGCGACCAAAAACGCGCTGAAAGAAGCCGGAATCAGAGCGGAAAGCGCGAACGGAGTCTGAAACAGAGCCGATTTTCCGCCGAACGCCGACACAAAAAACACAAGCACAAAAAGCACGCACTCAAGAATCACTTCCTTGAATTCGACATTTCTTTTGAGCAGAACAGGATTAAAAAGGATAATCCAGAACGCCGCAACCAGCAAAAGGAAAAGCACGCTGTTGCAGAAAGCCCTGTAGTCAACGTAGACAGGCGACTCCGCAATTTTTTTAAGCTTGTAGAATTCTTCCTCGGTGATTGGAAAGCCTTTTCTGATTACTTTTTCGCCTTTTTCAACTTCAATTGGATAAGAATCGTCAGCAGGAAGCGACTTTGTCGCGTAGATTGTCTTGTCGGCAATCTGCCCGATTTCGTACTCGTCAACCGCAAAAGAAGCGATTGTCTCGGTTGTGTTCGCGTCAAAATAAACAATCGCCGAAGAAGCGAAAAATGTCATGAACGCGAGCGCAATAACGCCCCAGTTCTTCACGACAAATTTTCCGATTGACTTGAACAAGCTCTCCGAATTTTCACTTTTGTCTTTCATTTTTAATCCTTTTTATAATTTTGGAAGAAAAAAAGTTTGAAAGAAAAAAGGAAACCTTTTTGAAAAGGTGGCCTTTTGTCTTTTCTATATTTTCTCCCGTTCGTATGCAGCCACGATTTTTCTGACTAGAGGCGAGCGCACAACGTCGTCTCCAGAAAGATGGACAATGCTGATTCCGTCAATATCCTTGAGAATTCTCAGCGCGCTTGAAAGCCCTGACGGTGTTTTCTTAGGCAAGTCAACCTGGCTCGTGTCTCCAGTGACAAAAACCTTTGAATTCTCGCCCATTCTCGTCAAAAACATTTTCATCTGCTCGAAAGTCGTGTTTTGAGCCTCGTCAAGAATCACCGCGCAGTTGTTCAGCGTGCGCCCTCGCATATACGCAAGCGGAGCTGTCTCGATAATAGCATTTTCAGTGAGCTTATGCACTATTTCGCGGGGAAGGCAGGCGTTTATCGAGTCGTAAAGAGGCCGGAGATACGGATTTATCTTGTCGTCCAAGTCTCCCGGAAGAAAACCGAGATTCTCGCCAGCTTCGACAACCGGCCGAGTCAAGATAACAGAGCCGACTTTTTTTGAAAGCACAAGGCGAAGCGATTCCGCAACAGCAAGAAAAGTTTTTCCGCTTCCGGCAGGTCCTTCCGCAAAGACAAGGTCGCTTTTTCTGAAAGCCTTGATAAGCTCCGCCTGATTTTTTGTCTTGGGATAGATTTTTCTTGAAGAGCCGGGAATTGCGACCGCATATTTTCCAGCGTTGAAGTCCGGGCTAAAATCGTCCAAGCAGAAGCCGGTGTTCAAGACGGAATTTATCATATCGGAAGAGCTTTCGCCAGAATCTGAAATCTCGTCGGTTATCCTGTCTATTATGAATTTGAATTTCTGCCAGAGAGTCTCGTCCGCGCTGTCGATTGAAATCTCGTTTCCGCGCGTAAAGACCGGCACTCCCAAATAATTCTCGATGAGTTTTAAGTTGCTGTCATTTGTTCCGCAGACCTTTGAAAGTATGTCGCCGTCCTCAAGAACAATCGTATACTGAGTATTCACTATTTTTATTGTAATAGAAGATTTAAGAACGTGCAACTTTTTGATATTTTTGACGGTTCTGATAAAAGCTCAAGAAACGCCCGACTCCGCGCTTTATTTTCCGGCCTTGTACTGAATGTACATCGGAAGCGACCATTCCCATTTCCAGAAAGCTTTTTCATATTCCTTATGGAGAATGTCCGCGCCTAGAGAAACTGTGATTTTTCCAGCCGTAATCCACGCGCGCGGATAAAATTCAAATGTTGAACGGTCTTTTTCGCTGTCGCCTGAATCAAGCGCCGCATAATAATAAAAGCGCGGCTTGAACCAGACGATTTTTTCATAAAGCGGAATTAAAGCCTGAGTTCCGGCGTACAACGGAATCATATCTCCTGAAATCGAGTGTCCAGCCTCGCCCTCTGCAATCATCTGAACCGCCCCGAAATTTCCCCTGAAATTAAGCGAGATGAACTGCGACTTTTTCATATCGGAATCCGAATAATTTGAGACATTCTTGAAAACTGAGCTTGAAACGTAAGGCTCGGCGTTGTGCGAATATGTCAAAGTCAAAGCAGGATTCTTGAAAAACCCGCTGATTTTCGGCGTGAAGTAAAGCGAGAAAGATTTTTCAAAGTCGTAGTCAACATCGCTTGTTTTCGCGTCAGTTTTTGAATAAACAGCTCCAGTGCGCGTGCAGTTTATATCCGCGCCGATTTTCAACGGAAAAGAATCATTCAAATAAGAAAAATCATAGTATGCTGCCGCGTTCAAGCCGAAAGAATCTTTGAATGCGGTTTTTGTCTCCTTTAGAGGAAGAGCAAGCCCGAAAGTAAGTCCGCTATATTCTAGCTTTGCGCCCGCGCCGGTCTCTCCCCAGCGTGTCGCGCCGGTGTAAACTTCTGAAAGCTGAAAATAATTTCCCGGAAGATAATATGAGTAAAGTTTTCCGAGCGAAAATTCAAGGAGATTTGAGGCGAAAGGCCTGTAGCGGATAAAAGCGCGCTTGATGTCAAGCTGCTGAGCTTCCTCGTCGCGCGAGTCAGCGGATTTCAAACGGTAATAAATTTTTCCTGCCGCCGTGATTTTTTCATTTGAAAGAGCGAAATCTCCAAGAAAATACGCGCCGCCGAACTGGCTGCTCTGCTCAAGGCTTTTTTCATCTGTGATTTTCTGCA
Source organism: Treponema sp. UBA4692 (assembly GCA_002404895.1). Classification (GTDB taxonomy): domain Bacteria; phylum Spirochaetota; class Spirochaetia; order Treponematales; family Treponemataceae; genus Treponema_D. The sequence continues at coordinate 51,457 of DHKO01000046.1, forward strand.
CAGGCGTGATTCCGAAAGTTACGTTCGATTTTGTCTCGAAAACTGCGGAAAAGCCCGCCGAAGAAAAAGCGAAAAGAAAGAATATAAATGACGATTTTATTTTTAAGTTTTTTTCCGGGAATGATTTTATTTTTGATGACATTTTTTCTCCAGTTTCGTTTTTTGAATTTTCAGATTTATTTTTTTGATTTATTTGTTTTCTTTACAGACTTTGATTCAGCGTCTTTGAATTTTCCCTGATTTTTTCTGAAATATTTTCAAGCTCTTTAGCCTTTTTTATTTCAGATTCAGTCGGCTCGCCTTTCAAGAGGATTTTAGAGTACGCAAGATAATCCAAAGAAAGCGCGAGAGAATTTTCAGCGTCGCGGTCGTATTTGAGAGCATTTTCAATCGCGCTCACAGCAGCGTTTTTGTCTCCGCCAAGAGAACAGGCGCGAGCCGCACCGTACCAGTCAAGCGCGATTTCGTAAAGATAGCGGTTTTTCGTATGGATTTGAGCCGCCTCCAAGTAAGATTTTTCCGCGCTCTTAAAATCCGAAAGCGAAATGTGGACATCTCCGCGCGTCCGGCTCAAAAATCCGCCGTAATAAGGCTCTTTTGAAACAGACTTTTCGATTTTCGACAAGATTTCAAGGAGATTTTTATTTTCTGACTCGGAAAGATTTTTTTCATTTGAAAGCCTTACTTTGGCAAGCCTTACCCGAACTTCATAAAGCGCGCACAAGTCCAAAAGCGCGTCTTTTTCGCCCGAACGGCGCGCAAAAGATTTCGCCTCGCCTAGAATTGAGTCCAAGTCTCCGTCAAGAAAAGATTTTTTTTCTGTTTGCATTGACGGAGATTTTTCTGAACCAGAATTGTCTCCGAGCTGATTTTCAAGGATTTTATAAGAGACGCCTGAAAGGCAGATTTTCGTGAGGAGAGCCGTGCTGTCAACAGAAACTGCGAGCGAGTAGCTTTCAGAAAGGCTTCTTTTCGCGGAAGAAAGCTTTCCAGCCAAAAGCTCGTTGTTCGCGTTTTCAAGCCTTGAATAAGCGAGCGTGTAAGTGTCGTTTACAAGCATCGGACGCTTAGGCGCGGAAGAGCAGCCGAAAAACGGAAGAAAAGCAAGCGCAAAAAGCAGGCAGATAAAATTAGAACGTATGTAAGAAAACTTTTTTTTCAGCATTTTTATCTTTTTTCCTTTAGAAATCGACATCGCGGAGCTGCGCCGTTGAAGAGTCGCCCTGGCTTCTGTCAGGAACTCCGCCGCGTATCAACGGATTGTTTTTAACGCCGGTCAGGACATCGTTCACCTGCACAAGCGCGGAATTAAGATTTGTCAAAGCCGCGTCAACTTCAGGCGTAATCTCGCCCACAAGCCCGCTCACGCCGCCTGAAATTCCCTGCAAGTCTTTTGCTACAACCGAAAGATTTTCCATAAGGCCGTTGATGTTTCCAGAAAGCTCGTCTCCTAAGAGCCCCGGAACAAGCCCTTTCTTTGAGGAAGCGATTCCAGAAATGCTTTTGCTCAAATCCACGAGATTTTTCGTGACAGAATCAACATTTCCGACAATCTCCTTTATCGGAGTGTCGCCGTTTCCGCGCAGCGCGTCATTCAAGACTGAAAGCAGGCGGTTCACATTGTCCATAATCGCCGAGACCTTGTTCATCAGAACGCCGATCGAGTCAGACTGGGACTCTATGTGGACAAGATTTTTCTCGATTAATTCGCGCCCGTATCCAGAATCAAGGCGGTAAATCTCAGAGTCGGAAGCGAGAAGATTCTTGCTGTTTCCCGGATGAAGAACGAACGACGAGCCAAGGCCGATTGGACTTGTGATAAGCTCCACAAGCGAATTCTCGTGAACGTAGGAAGCGTAGTCGTCAAGAACGTAATAATCCACGCGGACCATTCCGTTTTTCAGCGTGATTGACTTGACTTTTCCGATTGAAAATCCTTTGTATGTCAAATCCATTCCGGCGGAAAATCCCGAGCCGGAGTCGAAAATCGTGTAGTAATTGTTTTTTTTGACGAACCAGTTTTGAGCCGCGCCAATCGCAAAAATAAAAACTATCAGGGCTGCAATCGCCGCAAGAGAAAAAATTCCGACAATCTGGTCTGCGTAACGAATCTTGAATTTCATTTTTCTGTATTCTATTCGCTTAGCCTGCCTTCTTCAACTGCAAAAAGATTTCCGCCAATCTCAGAGATAAAAGAAGAGCTGTGGCTCACGTAAATCACTGTGTTTCCGTTTTTTATGAATTCCTTCAAAATTCCCATAATCACGCTGCCGCCGCGCCTGTCAAGAGACTCCGTGCACTCGTCAAGAAAAAGACATTCCGGCTTGTTGATTAACGCGCGCGCGAACGCGATTTTTTTCTGCTCGCCCATCGAAAGGTCAACCGGCCTTAAATTCAGCGGACGGTCAAAATTCACAAGCGAGCAGACTTCTTTAATCCGCTCGAGCCGCTCGCTCTGCCTCATTTTCGGAAAATGCGTCGTGAGCGGAAGACTCAAATTCTGCATGATGTCCTGATTAGCAAGCAGAGCCGAGTCCTGAAAGACAAACGAGCATTTTCTTCTGAAATCAAGATTCTGCGCGTTGGTCATCGACTGAATGTCAGTTCCGTCATAAAGGACTTTTCCGCCAGTGGGAACGTAAATGCCCGCAATCAGCTTCAAAAGCGTGGATTTTCCGCTTCCTGAACGCCCTGTAAAGCCAGCGACCGTTCCTTTTTCGACTGAAAGCGAAATTCCTTTTATAATCTGAGTTGTGCGCGAGCGAAATTCAACATTCTGAGCTTCAAAAAGCATTTTTTCTTCCTTAAAAATTGTCATGCAGAAATCATTTTGACTTTCTAGCGGAAAGCCCCGAGAATTATTATCACGACATCGGCAATGATAATTCCCACAAACGACTTCGACACCGCCTGAATTCCCGCAACAGGAACTTCCGTTGACGCGCGCTCCACATTGAAGCCGTAGTAAGTCGCCGTGATTGAAATCACCATTCCGAAAATCAGGCTTTTTATCACGGAAGTTATCACCGTAAAGACCGAAACGCTCTTCAAAAGATTCGGAAGATAGCCGTAAGACGCCACCGAGCTTACAAACTGCGAAATCAGGTAAGGTCCCAGAAGACCGCAGAAAGAAAAGTAAAGATTCAAAAAAAAGACAGAAAGCGTAACGCCCAGGAAGCGCGGAACTGCAAGATAGTCAACCGGGTCAACGCCAATCGAGACGAGATTCTCAATCTGATGGGAAGTAACCATTCCGCCAAGCTCCGTCGCAATCGCCGTGGCAGAACGCGCGGTAACAATAAAAGCCACAAGAATCGGGCCAAGCTCCCTCATAATCACAAGCGTGAGCAGGTCATAAATAAGATTCCCCTGCCCGATTGAAAGCAGAAACGAATATCCGAAAATATAGAGAACAGAGCCGAGAGCCGCCGAAAAAACAACCACAATCGGCAGAGCCTCAATAAAAGTGAAGAGAAGCTGCATAATCAGGATTTTCTTCGCCGCCTTCTGCCTCTTTATGAACGAAAGCGACGCGTAAAAAATCCGCCCGATATATCCGAAAATATAAGGAAGCGAAGAGAAATAAGAAATTACACGGTTTCCAAGCTGCTGAATCATATTTTTATTTTCAAGATTGTAGCACTTGCACGGATTTTTTTCTATTTGCGGAAAGGGGAAGATGTCCAGAAGCAGAAATTTATGCAAGAAGAAACATTTCGAAAACACAATTTTTATTTTTTACATTTCAGCCAGTCTTCAAACCGCAGAAGCCCAACTTTCTTTTTTATTTTTTTTCATTTATAATTTTCTTATGCGGAAACAGATTCCCGGCGCGTTTCTTGGAAAATCTCCTGAAATAAAGTTCTCTAAAAATTCTCAAGATTTCCGCGCTGTTTTTCTCCCGAAAATTGCCCTGTTTTCTTTTTCCTGCCAGCTTTTTTTGCTGCTTGCCTTCATTTCCTGCGCGACAAGTTCAAATCTCGCAGAAAATTCTAATTATCATCAGAACGAAATCGAAAAATCCGAAGAGAATCTTGAACTTTCTGCCGTAAAAACCGAAAAGAAAACGCTCACGATGACTTTCGCAGGCGACATAATGGCGCACAGCGTGAACTATAAAATGGGAAAATTCGGCAAAATCTGGCGGGACGTTGAGCCGCTTCTTTCCGGAAGCGACCTGAATTTCGCGAACATCGAGGCTCCGGTCGCTGACAATCTTGAATGGAGCACTTATCCGGCTTTCAATATGCATTCAAGCTACGTTGAGGCGGCCATAAAGGCTGGATTCAACGTTTTCTCGCTTTCGAACAACCACACTAACGACCAATATCTTGAAGGAATCAAGGCGACGAGAAATTATTTTTCTTCAAGAAAAGGAATCTGGTCGGCAGGCTTAAGAGAAAAGTCTTTTGGAGATATGACATACAGCATAATCGAAAAAGACGGCTGGAAAGTGCTTTTTGTCGCAGTTACAGAGATTTTGAACCGGCCGGATTACGCTTCCTACATCGACTATTATCCGTCAAGCGAGAAAAAGCGGAACGAGCTTAAAGTGAATCTGAAAAATCTCCGCGCTAAAAACAATGCCGACTTGCTCGTGGTGTCAGTCCACACGGACGAGCCTGAATATGTCAGAAAAGTTACCGAAAGCCACAAGATTTTTTTCCGCGAGCTTATAAGCGAGTGCGGTGCGGACATCATCTGGGCGAACCATCCTCATCTCGTGAAAATCTGGGAGACGGTTGACTTGGCGGAAGAAAAGCCGAACGGACTGAAAAAGGCTTTCATAATGTATGCGAACGGCAACACGATTTCGGGGCAGCGCACTTCTCCGTCGTTCTCGAAATCTCCGACAGAGCGCGACGACACAGGAGAAGGCGTTTTAATCAAAATCAAGATTAGAAAAAGCGGCGGAAAACTGAGCTTTGAGGAGATTGAGCCGCATTTTATTACGACTTACATAAATCCTTCGTGGCAGTTTGTGGTAAAATCGCTTGATGAAGACCTGATTCGCTCGCTTGACCGAAGCGACCTTGAAAAGTGGGCGAATTATCTTCAAAATAGAAAAGAAATACTTGAGCAGATTTCAAGAGAATCCAAAATCGACTTGAACGAGGAAAACAAGGAAAAATCACTGGCGGAATAACCCAGAAGAGTTTTTTCGGTTTCAGAATTCAAAAAGCACGATTTCAAAAAAATCATTAAAAGAATTTTGGACAGAAATTTAAGAAATCAGGATTTTGAAAAAGCCAGAATTTTTGGAAATCGGATTTTCTGGAAATCAAAACGAAAATTACAAAACAGGAAAATAAATATGATTGACTACAAAAAGCTCCCAGTTTACGAGCAAAAGGAAAAAATTCTTGACTGCCTGAAAACAAATCAGGTGATTGTTGTGCAAAGCCCGACGGGTTCCGGAAAAACCACGCAGATTCCTGTGATTCTGCACGAGGCAGGATATTCACAGACCGGCGCAATCGCTGTGACGCAGCCAAGAAGAATCGCCGCGCTGAGCGTCTCCGAGTTTATCGCAAAGCAGCTTCACACAAGCTATCCGGGACTTGTCGGCTACAAAATGCGGTTCGAGGACAAAACTGACACGACAACAAAAATTAAGATTATGACCGACGGAATTCTGCTTCAGGAGATGAAGCTTGACCCGTGGATGACAAAATACTCAGTCGTGATGGTTGACGAGGCGCATGAGCGTTCGCTCAACATAGACTTTGTTCTCGGGCTTTTAAAGCGCGTTCTTGCCGCCCGTCCGGACTTTAAAGTGATTGTCTCTTCCGCGACTATGAACGCAGAGGCTTTCTCAAAATATTTCAACAACTGCCCGATTGTCTCGATTGACACTGTGACTTTTCCTGTCGCGATGGTTTACGATCCGCCGATTGGAAAAACAACAACGGCGACATCCGCAGGCTCTGAATATCTTCTTGCAAAAATCGAGAAAGTTGTGGAAAGAGCTCTCGACAACGATGACAAAGGCGACATTCTGATTTTTCTTCCAGGAGAAAAAATCATCAAGGACTGCATAAAGCGTCTTTCCTACGCAAGTTTCCGCTCGAAGATTCATCTTGTGCCGCTTTACGGAAGGCTTTCAAAGGAAGAGCAGGAAAAAGTTTTTGACAACGCGCCTTTCGGACGCAAAAAAGTTGTGGTCTCGACAAACATCGCCGAGACTTCTGTGACAATCAACGGAATCACAACCGTAATCGACTCCGGGCTTGCAAAACTCAATTTCTACAATCCGAAAACATTCACATCAAGCCTAAACGAGACGCCTGTAAGCAAGGCAAGCTCCAACCAGAGACGCGGAAGAGCCGGAAGAACGCAGCCGGGAATCTGCTACAGGCTTTTCAGCCGAAAAGATTTTGACTCGCGCCCGGAATACACAACGGAAGAAATCTACAGGACGGACTTGTCGGAAGTTGTCTTGCGCATGAGCGAGCTTGGAATCACGGACTTTGAGAATTTCGATTTTATCTCCGCGCCGCAAAAAGAGGACATTCAGGGAGCAGTTGAGACTCTCAATATGCTCGGCGCGCTAAACGCGGACAGAACGCTTTCTTCTATCGGAAAAATGATGGTCGAGTTTCCGCTTGAGCCTAGAATTTCAAGAATCATCGTTGAAAGCATAATGAAATATCCTTCGGTTCTTGAAGAGGCGATAATCTGCGCCGCTTTTATGAGCACGCACTCGCCTTTCATTCTGCCGCCGGGAGAAGAGACAGATGCAAGAAAAGCACATCACGCGTTCAGAGATGTCCAGGGCGATTTTGTGACTTACGTGAAGCTTTTCAGAACTTACCAGTCTATGAAGAACCAGACGAGATTCTGCCAGAACAATTATCTTGACGAAAAAGTAATGGCTGAGATTGCGAACATAAAGACGCAGCTTGAAGAGGAAGTTTCAGAGCTTGGAATTCCGATTGAAAACGGCGGAAGCATGGACGACTATCTTTGCTGCATCGCAACAGGAATGATTCAGTTTGTGTGCATCCGTGAGGGCCGTGAAAATTATCGCTCGCTAACTGCGGAGCATATTTCAATCCATCCTGGCTCGAATATGTTCAAGACAGACCCGCTTTTTATCGTGGCAGGCGAAATCGTCAGAACCTCACGGACTTTCGCGATGAGTGTCTCGCCGCTTACAAAAGCGCTTCTTGAAAAAATTTCTCCGAACCTTGAGGAAAAACTTTACTCGCTGCGCGGAAAAAAAGGCCGCTCGCTCACTGGAAATCTCGAATTCAAGGGAAAGAAATTCGACGACGACAAGGGAAAACTCTACGGAAGGGACGACGGGCATTTCGGCGGAAAAAAATCAAAGGACAAGAATGAAGACCAGCTTGAAATCGGCGGAGAACTGTTCAACATTGAAAAGCAAAAAGGAAAGAAAATTCTTATTCTTCCGCTTGAAAAATTCAGAAACGCGCTTAAAAACGAGCATGACGAGAACAAGATGGCGACTTTCGCTGGAATCCGCTCGAAAATTCTCCTGAAAGGAACAGGACTTCTCGCAGGCGAAAAACTTGAGCTTGTCTGCAAGGTTGTAAAAAAGCTGAATCTTGAGCCGCTTCCAGAAAAATCATGGCCGAAAAAAAATTTCGACACCAGCAAGGAAGGCGGATTTGACGAGCTGATTTCTTCGATTGGATGCACGCTCAGAATCATAAAATCGAAAAAATCAAAGGATTTCGCGTTCCTCGCATTGTTCACCGACGGAAGAGGCGCTTACTGGTTCAAGGCGAGCAGAGGATTTTCAACTGCGCTCAATGAAAGCCTTTCAAGCCTTGAGTCGCTCGCAGATGAAAGCTCATCGCTGAATGTAGACGGAAAAGAGCGGCTTAACGCTGTTTACAGGCTTTTAAACGGACTTTACGACTAAGCGACAGCAAGAATAGAACTGAATTTCGGCAAAAATCGCAATTTGAAAAACTGAGCCGGAAAATTTAAATTATTTTGAATTTTCCGGCTCGCCCAGTTTAGGATTCACTTCTTCAGCGCACATGTAAATCTGATTTCTCTCGATTTTATCAAAATAGACAAGATAAGTAACATTTTCATGCTCGATAATCTGCCGGTCTGAAAAATCTCCGTCAAGAGCGAAAAGCTCCTTGCGGTTGAAATCGTTCAGAAAAATCGTCCTTGTTCCAAAAACAGAATTTTTCCTGATTTCTGAAATCTCTTTTTCTGAATTCTTAATCTTTACGGAAGCAAGAGTTGCGGCAGGAAAAAAGACAAGCCCGCTGCACCAGCAAATCATAAAAATTGCAAACACGCCCATTATTTTGCATCCTTATTTTCAGCTGAATTTGAAGACGCTGATTTTGAAGCTCCGTTTTTCTTTGCCGAATCCAACGCTTTTTTTGCATTTTCCTCGGCTTCGCGCTCCGCGTCTTTTTTTTCAGTCATTTTTTCAACGTCCATTCCAAGAATTTTCGCGGCTTTTATCGCCATCTGATTCTTGGATTTAGCATTCAAATCGGCTTTTTCCGCAAGTTCTCTCACGGCAGAGTCGCAATTTGAATATCTTCCTTTCGCGTAAATGTCAAGCCCTGTTCCGATTGTCGAAACGTCCTTATTTTGAATGTAAAGCAGGCACACGTCTGAAAAAGCGGAATTGTCGTATTTTGCCATGAGCTTTCCAAGCGCGTATCGAAGCTGCTTTCTTCTATCGTCTTTTACAGTCTCGGCGGCAAGAGACGCAATCTGCTTTGCACCTTTTTGGTTCTCATTGAGCAACGCAGTCGCAATTTCAAGTTTTGTGTTGTCGCCTGTCTTTTTGTTTTCAAGCTCGCTAAAAAGATATTCGTCGCCTTTTCCAGTTCCAAGAGAAGCGAGAGCTGAATAGCAGGATTTTTTGACAGACGGCTCCCTGTCGTTTTTTGCGCGGTAAATCAGATATTCGTCCGCAGAAGCGATTTTCAGCTTTTTCACAGCGTCAATCGCGGCATTTCTTACTTTCAAGTGGCTGTCTTTCACGCCCTGGACTATCGTCTTTTTTGATTCCGAATCGCTGAAATTTGAAAGAGCCTTTATTGCAGACGCGCGAAGATTCGGGTCTTCGCTTTCAAAAAGATTCACGAGAACAGGAACAGCATCGTCTTTTCCCATCTCGCCGATTGCCTCCGCGCTGTACTGGCGGACAAATGAATTTTCGTCCTCGTCCTCCGCAAGCTCCACAAGCTTGTCATAAGTTTCCGCTGCGTGCAGGCTTCCCAAGGCGCGCACAAGGCTTTGACGCTGGGCAAGAGACAAATCCTCGTTGTCAATATATTTTGAAAGATAAACAGCCTCGCCCGACCCGCCGACTTTTCCGAGCGTTTCAATCGCGTTCTGAAAATAGCTTTCGTCGTCGCTTTCAAGCAGCTTTTTCGCCGCCGGAATCGCCTCTTTTGTCTTTACGCTTTGAACATAGGAAAAACACGCGTCAACAACAGATTTTTTTTCATCGTAAGGGTCGTCAAGAATCTCAACCGCGAAATCTTCAAGGCAAGGATCTTGAATCGCGCTGAAATAACGCAGGATTTTTTCACGGAGAACGTTAGATTTCGTCTCCTGAAACAAATCATAAACATCATCTGAAAAACGCACGTCCTTGTCGCGAGTCATTTTGTCCAAAAGCTCGGAGATGTCCTCTTCAAGGCCGAATTTCAGAATGTTAGGATTTTTCTCGCGGGCCTCGCCGTCCGTGTTGTCCAAATCTTTAACTTTCTTGGAATCAGGTGATTTCGGCCGTTTTGCCGCCGGAATCACAACCTCGTCAAAACTGCTTTCGCTTTCAGAATCTAGCGATTCCGAATCGAAAGATTTTAAATCTTTCGATTTTGAATCTAGTGATTTTGAATCTAACGATTCCGAATTCTGATAATTCAAAATCGAATCTGAAACTTTTGAATCTTGAGAATTCAAGCCGGCAGATTCTGATTTTTGATTTTCCTGAGAAAAAGCGTTAAAAGCAAAAAAAAGAGGAAAAGCAAGAAATATGATTTTTCTTTTCAATTTCGTTTAAACTCCGTTTTGTTTTTTCAGTCCGTATTTTAGCCGTTTTTTCAGTTTTATAGAACGTGTTTCCGCTTTTCGACTGCTTTTCTGCGCTAGGCTATGTAGCCCCAGCCGAAGGCTGTTCTGTAGCGAGGCGCGGGCGAAGCCAAGCTTAGCGGAAGAATGAGCGGACAGCGAAGGGCGGAACAGCCGGTCCGCGAAGCGGGAAGTGCCCAGTTTTTCATTAACATTCAGTTTCAAGTTTTTAGTTTCCGGAATTTTTTCCGGCATTATTGCCCAAATTCCATCGCCCGGAATGATAGCGTTTCAGAAAATTTGTCCTGTATTCCTCGAAGCGGTTTTCATTTATTGCCGCCCGGATTTTCTTCATCATATTGTGGAGAAAATAAAGATTGTGGTAGCTTGCAAGCATGCTTCCCAAAATTTCCTGGCTCTTGAAAAGATGACGGAGATAAGCGCGCGTGTAGTTCCGGCAGACTTTGCAGTTACATTCAGGGTCAACAGGCGAAAAGTCGCGGGCAAAACGCTCCTGCTTTATCGGAAGATTTCCGTCGTGCGTGAAATAGCTTCCGTTGCGCGCGTTTCTCGTCGGAAGAACGCAGTCGAACATATCGATTCCAGAATGAACAGCGTCGAGAATGTAGTCCGGCGTTCCGATTCCCATAACGTATTTCGCTTTTTCCTTTGGAAGATGATTCACGGTAAAATCCATCATCGAGGCAAAAATTTCAGGCGGCTCGCCCACGCTCAAGCCCCCGATTGCAAGAGCCGGAAGGTCAAGCTCAGTGACAAAGTCCGCGCTTCGCTTTCTCAGATCCTCAAAAAAGTTTCCCTGGACAATCGGAAGAAGAATTCCTTTGTAGCCGCCCTCGCGTTTTTTAAGCCATTCCTCTTTCGCGCGTCTAGCCCAGTTCTCAGTGGTCTTCAGCGCATGGAGAGCCTCGCTTTTTTCAACTCCCCAGCCAGTGCAGACATCAAGCTGCATCTGAATGTCGGAATTGAACTGAGATTGAATATCAACGACTTTCTCCGGCGTGAACATATGGTAGCTTCCGTCGATGTTTGACTGAAATCTTGCTCCCTCGTCCGTGATTTTTCTAAGCTTTGAAAGGCTCCAGACCTGAAATCCGCCGGAATCCGTAAGAAAATTGCGTTTCCAGTCCGAAAATCCGTGAAGCCCGCCAGCCTGCTCGATAATGTCGCTTCCCGGCCGCAGATAAAGATGGTAAGTGTTCGCAAGGATAATCTCAAAGCCGATTTCCTCCAAGTCATCTTTTGAAACCGCCTTTACAGTCGCGTTTGTTCCGACCGGCATAAAAACAGGCGTCTGCACATCTCCGTGCGGAAGATGAAGAACTCCGGTCCGCGCTTTTCCGTCAGAGGACTCGTGCTTTATATCAAAAATATTTTCCATAATTTTCTCCAATTTATTTTTTTGATTTTCTCATCTGCGAGATTTTTTATCTTAATTTTCTCATCTGCGAGATTTTTTATCTTAATTTTCTCATTTTACAAGATTTTTTCAATTAAAGTCTCTTGCCAAGTTTTTCAAGTTCTCGCGTAGCGCATAACGACCGCCGCGATTATTATGAACATAAAAACTGGAAACCAGGCACCGGCGAAAGGCGAAATATACTCGAACTTTGCAAGAAGCATTGTAATCATTTGCGTTACATAAAAGAGAACCGAAGCCGAAATGCACGAGGCAAGGCTTATCAGCATTACATTCTTGCGCGTTTTTCCGCTAAGTCCAATCGACAAAAAAACAACAATAAAAACGATAAAAGGAAACGAGAATTTCTTATAGTAAAGCGAAAGCTGCTCAGACGCTGGAAGCCCAGCCTTCAAAAGATGCTCGATATAGATTTTCGCGGTTTTTGAGTCAACAGTCTCAACGCTCACAACATTGTTCTGAAATGTTTCGGGAGCTTCCGTAAGACGCGAGGAGATTTCTGAATCAACGCGCCCTGCCTTTATCGTCTCGCCGTCATCATCGGCTTTATATTGAATCGCATTCAACAGATTCCATTTTTCGCCGTCCCATCTTGCCGAATCCGCCCGGATTACCGAAGAAAGGCTTTTGTCGCTATTTCTAAGCACAATGTAAACGCCTGTCAGCCGCTTTTCCTCATCATTGTAAAATTCCGCCTTATAGACGAGATTTCCGTTCTCGCTCAAAACAACGATTTTGTCATTGTTAAGAGATTTTTCTTTCTGGAGAACCTCCTCCTGCTCTGCAGTTTTTTTCGCGTAGGTCGGAACAACGACTTTGTCGTCAAAAAAAAACATCGCAAAGCTCAGGAAAAAAGCGAAAAACAAAAGCGGGCAAGTGAACTTGAAAAGCGAAATTCCCGAGGCAAAAATCGCGATGAGCTCGTTGTTCGCGTACAAGTCGCTCAAAGTGTAGGAGACAGCGAAGAGAATCGCAATCGGAGTCGCGTACCAGATTGTCTTGGGAACGTACAAAGCCATTATCCTGAAAACTTTCGCGCCTGAAACTCCGTTCGATATGAAATTCCAAAGATTCATCATCAAATCGACCATGACGAGAACAAGCGAGAAAAAAACAATCGCGCCGACAAAAAGCGGAATCACTTTTCTAAAAAGATACTCGACCATTTTCATTTTCGGATTAGTCTCCAGTAAAAAACAAGCCCGGAAAATCCAATCAGAAGATTCGGCGCCCACATTATTGAAATGCCGTACATTCCGCTGCGCGAGCTGAAAATCTGCCCCACGATGCTCATCGCCCAGTAAAAAACGGAGATAAAAAGCCCGATTATCAAGCCGATTGTCTGCCCGTTGTGCTTTCCGAAAATCAGCGCGAGCGGAAGAGCCAGAAGCGCGAAGAAAATCGAGCCGAACGGAACAGAAAATTTCTTCGCCATTTCAAGACGGTAGCGGTTCATCGTTTTCTTGGTCGTGCCGTCGCTTTGCTTCAAGATTCCAATCTGCTTGGCAAGGTCGTAAGAAGTCATCTCGCGCGGAGAAACGCCTTTATTATTATGGAAAAAAGTTGACTCGAAAATATTCAGTTCCATATCTTTCGACATCATAACGTCGTAGTCATTTTTCTTGTTCGGGTCGAAAATCAAAACCGAAGCGTCCGTCATCAAGAGATTCATCAGAACGCCCGGCTTTGAAGCCTTTCTCACTTTTGAGCTGTCCGCGACAATTATCCGCTGCTTTCCGTCAGTGTCAGTGTCGAAAAAAATCATGTCGCTCACATTCTCTCCCGAAACCTGCCCGATTACCAAAGTCTTGTCGTTCGTTCTCTTTATTGAATTTGACTCAAGCTCCACCGCCGGGTTTGAAGTCAAAATCGAGCGGTAAAGCTTGTTGTAGTTCAGAGTCCCGAGCGGAAGAAGATAGTCGTTCACAAAAAACGAGACAACTGAAATCAAAAGACCGACAACGAGAACAGGAACAAGAATCAGCCTGTAGCTCTGCCCCGACGCGCGCAAAATCAGAAATTCGTTGTCGGAAGCAAGGCGGCCGAGGCACATCAAAAAGCCGACAAGCGTCGCGAAAGGCGCAGACTGCGCAATAACCATCGGAAGCGAGTAAGCAATCAGCCGCGCAACGTCCATCACAGGAACACGTTTTTTAAGAATATTCTCAGCGACAAGCAAAATCTGGTTCACAAAAAAAACCATGAAAAAAAACAGGAACGCCACAAAAAAATACAGAAAAAGCTCTTTCATCAAGTAGCGGACAAGAACGTGCCTGTTGATTCCAGAAGGCTCCCGCATGGAGAATTCAAGACGGCCTGCAGCGCGCCGAAATCCCAATCTTCTGAAAATCCGCGAAAGAAAAAGCGAAGCCGAATTCAAAAGATTAAAAGAAGAAATTTTCTTCCAGGCGGATTTTAAAGCCTCAAAAACGATTTTAAAAACTCCGCTCCGCCGCAAAATGCGGAAGCAGCGTTTTACAGCCGCGCAAATTTTCCGTATATTCTTGTGAATCCGCCCAGCCAGATATTTTTCTTTCAGAGATTTTCTCAGCTCAGCGGCTTTTTCCAATAATTTTCTCAATTGCTTCTTGCCCTTATTTTCCAGTCGAGCCGAATCCTTTTTCTCCCCTTTCGGTCTCGTCAAGAGCATCAACTTTCACAAAAATCCCCTGAGTAACAGGAGCCACGACAAGCTGGGCAATCCGCTCGCCATTTTTTATCACAAAATCGTCTTTTCCAAGATTTATCAGGATAACTTTTATTTCGCCGCGGTAATCGCTGTCAATCGTGCCGGGCGTGTTCAAAACTGTAACGCCGTTTTTCGCGGCAAGCCCCGAGCGCGGACGCACCTGAACTTCAAAGCCTTCAGGAATTGCAATTCTCACTCCTGTCGGAATCAGCGCACGCTCTCCAGCCTTCAAAACAAAATCTTCATTTAAAAAAGCGCAAATATCGCAGCCGGCCGCCCCCGCAGTCTGATAAGCAGGAATTTTCGCGCCGTCTTCTGTAGTAATCTTAATCTCGCAAGTTTCCATAAAAATATTATACCAAAAACGTCTCCAAGATAAAACCGATTTTGGCAAGGCGATTTTCAAAACTGATTTCAAGAGACCTGTTTCAAGGGAATAATTTTCAAAAACCAGCAAAAAAAAGCATTTGATTTTTATTTTTCAGAACGATGATTTTGTAAAGCAGAAAATATTCTTCTAAAGGCGCAAAACGCTAAAAACAAGCCCGGTGTTCCGCGCTTCGCTCACGCTCATTGCCGGGCAAAAAGCTTTCCGCTAGGCTGCGGAAAAAAGAAAATCCTGTTTGCATTTATTTGAATAAAATTTTTCAAAAAACCCGGCAACTTCGGCGCTACATACCGGCGTAAGATTTTATAGAGCGCAAAAACCGCCTTATTTTTCAAAAGCCAGAAAATAAAAAAAGGCACGCCCTTTTTCAGGAAACGTGCCTTAAAATTTGCCTGTATCAGCTATTTTTTTGCAAGCTCTTCTACAGCGTCAATGTAAGAAAGATTCAATCTTCCCATCTTGTCAACCTCAAGCAGCTTTACAGGAATCTGCTGACCTTCCTTCAGAACGTCTGTCACTTTCTCAACTCTCTGTCTTGAAAGCTTTGAAATGTGGCAGAGACCTTCTTTTCCAGGAAGAATCTCAACAAACGCGCCAAAATCCATGATGCGTTTTACAGTTCCGTTGTAAATCACGCCGATTTCAGGATCCTCGCAGATTCCCTTGACAGCAAGCTTAGCTTCCTCAGCTGATTTTCCTGTCTTTCCGTAAATCTGAACAGTTCCGTCATCTTCAGTGTTGATTGTAACTCCGTACTGAGCGCAAAGAGTCTTAATGTTTTTTCCGCCAGGTCCAATCAAAGCGCCAATCTTATCCGGGCTGATTTTCATCGTCAGGATTTTTGGAGCGAAAGGACTAATTGGCTGAGGCTTGTCGATGCATTTCTCCATGATTGAAAGAATGTGCAGTCTGCCGGCTTTAGCCTGAGCGAGAGCCTCTTTCATAATCTGAGTTGTAACGCCGGCAATCTTGATGTCCATCTGGAAGCCTGTGATTCCGTCTTTTGTTCCGGCAACCTTAAAGTCCATATCGCCGAGATGGTCTTCCTCACCAAGAATATCAGAGAGAATCTTGTATCTTCCATAAGGATTGTCGCCGTCAGGCTCTGTGATAAGTCCCATTGCGATTCCAGCGACCATTTTCTTCATCGGAACACCGGCAGCGAGAAGCGAAAGACATCCGCCGCAAGTTGAAGCCTGTGAAGAAGAGCCGTTAGACTCCATGATTTCAGAAACCACACGGATTGTGTACGGAAATTCTGACATTGGAGGAATCATCGGAGCAAGCGAGCGTCTCGCAAGATTTCCGTGTCCGATTTCGCGTCTTCCAGTTGTCAAACGACCTACTTCGCCAACAGAATATGGAGGGAAGTTATAATGGAGAATAAAGTTCTCGCTTCTTTCTCCGTCGATGTCGTCAAACACCTGAGCGTCCATCGCAGTTCCAAGAGTTGTTACAGCAAGAGACTGAGTCTCGCCGCGTGTGAACAAAGCCGAGCCGTGAGGACGTGGAAGAACGTTCACTTCGCAAGTAATCGGACGGATTTCATCGCATTTGCGGCCGTCGATACGAACGCCTCTGTCAAGAATGCTTTTTCTAAGCAAGTTGTACTGAATATCATCAAAGCAAGCATCGAAGAGTTTCTTCTGGATTTCATCTGAAAGCTGCTCAGCGTGATTTGCCGCAACAGTTTCCTTTGCAGCCGCAATCGCCTTGCCGCGGTTCATTTTTCCGTCCTGGAAGCAAGCCTTTTCAAGAAGCGGTGTCGCCTCTGCAATGATTGCATCCTTGTTTGCAAGCTCCACATTGAGAGGAGCAAGCGGAAGCTTCTCTTTTCCGCATTTCTGCTGAAGCTCTTCCTGAAGCTCGCACATCGCTGTTATGAAGCCCTGCGCCTCGTCAAGAGCGCCGAGCATAACCTCTTCGCTTACTTCGTTTGCTCCGCCCTCAACCATTGTAAAGCCGTCTTTTGTTCCGGCAACAACAATCTCAAGCTCCGCTTTCTCCTGCTGCTTGAATGTCGGGTTTATTACATATTTTCCGTCGATGTAAGCAACACGCGCAGCCGCAACAGGTCCATGGAAAGGAATATCAGAAATTGTTACAGCTGCTGAAGAAGCGATTACCGCCAAAATATCAGGCGGATTTACGCCGTCAGCAGAAACGCAAGTTGGAACAATCTGAATCTCGCGGCCAAAAGAAGGCTCAAAAAGAGGACGCATAGGACGGTCGATAAGACGTGAAACCAAAATCTCCTTGTCCTTCGGTCTTCCTTCCCTCTTGATGAATCCGCCAGGAATTTTTCCAGCAGCGTAATATTTTTCGTTGTACTCAACTGTTACAGGAACAAAGTCCAGCCCTTCTTTTACTTCAGAAGAAGCGCAGACAGTGGCAATGACAGCTGTTCCAGCGTACTGAGCGTAAACACAGCCGTTAGCCTGTTTTCCGATTTTTCCGCATTCAATGACAAGCTCGTCATTTCCAATCTTTTTTGTTACTCTCGTTACCATCTAATTCTCCAGTTTATTTGCGGAGACCAAGTTCTTTGATAAGAGCGCGGTATTCTTCAAGATTTGTTCTCTGAAGATATTTCAAAAGCGCACGGCGAGAGCCGATTACTTTAAGCATCGCTCTTTTTGCGCCTGTGTCTTTCGGGAAATTCTGAACGTGTGTTGTCAACTGTTTGATGCGCTCTGTCAAGAGAGCTACCTGAACTTTTGTGTTTCCTGTGTCTGCCTCGTTAGCTCCGAATCTGCTAACAATAGAAGCTGTTGTTTCTTTTGTAAGTGCCATAATACTTACTCCTTAAAAATTTATTTTTCCTCTGGGTAACCAAAATATACAGTCCGAACAAATCCGCTGATTAAATTATCAGAAAATGCGAGGTGAAGTGCCCCAT
Organism: Treponema sp. UBA4692; assembly: GCA_002404895.1. Lineage (GTDB taxonomy): Bacteria > Spirochaetota > Spirochaetia > Treponematales > Treponemataceae > Treponema_D. Next base: position 68,897 of record DHKO01000046.1, read on the forward strand.
TTTCTAATGTACAATCAGCATTGAATGCCCGCACATTTGCTTCACCAGATTTTGAACCGTTTAATATTACGTCAGCCGTAACTTTATATTTTCCGTCAGGAGGAACTATCCTTTTGTGCCTTATCTCGGCAAAAATTTCAAGTTTTCCGTCAGATTTTTCTTTTTTCTTCCAGTCCAAGCCCGAACAGTCATAAGCGAAAAAGCCCTGAAGCATATCTTTCACTTCCCCAAAGCGTTTTTCAATGATATACGAGCGGATTCTTGAAGAACTGACTTTCTCGTCTTTGTACATGACAGAATCAATCGTGTCCAAGCGGAATCCGAGCGCAAGCGCAAGCTCCGCCATCATATTCATGTCAGTCTGGCCCTTATAGCCGCAGTGGAAATCTTTTCCTTCCGCAAGATATTTCAGACCGCATTTTTTTATCATAAGATGAAGAAAATCACGTCCTTTAAGTTTAGCGAATTTGTCAGAAAAGTCAATGTTGATGACATACTTGAAGCCTTTTGACTCAAGGCTTTCAAGCTTTTGTGAAAGGCTCACGACATCGCCCACATAATGAGCAGGATCTTTTATCGCGCGCATGGATTTTGAGAAAGTTATGACGCCGGGAACAAGATTCTTCTGGGCTAAAACCGCATCGAACAAAGCCTGATGCCCAAGGTGCGAGCCGTCAAAACTTCCGATTGTGCCAGCGATTCCTTGATTCTTAAATTCCTCGTCGAATTTTCCGTTCTCAATCTGCTCCCAAGTGTAGATTTTCATCTTTCGGCTTTCGCCTGGAATTACAAAGCCAAAGTTAAATTTCCTGCCGTTTTTTTTCATGCAGCCGGCAAAGCTCAAGTCAGGATAAAAAACCGCGATTTCAGACTCATCTAACTTTTTCGGATTTTCTTCTATATCAGGACTTTTTTTTTCAGAGCATTTTTTTTCATCGTATAAAACGGAATTTTTGCCAAAGTCAAAATAAAATGAGCGGAAATCGACAGGGCGGCCGTTTCTGTAATTTTCTGCAGAAGCGTAATTTAAGACAGCCGGAATCATTCCGCAATATTTCGCGCAGTCAAAGTCAAATTCTTTCAGATTTTCACGGATTTCATTCTGAATTTTCTCTTCGCCATTTTCTTCGCTTTTGTTTTCTTCAGATTCTATTTTTTCCGATTTAAAAGATTCATTTTTCTGTGATTCAGAATCATTTTCAAGCGGAAGAACAGGCTTTGAAAGGATTTTCTCAATCGTAAAATCATCAAGATTTTCTGCTCCGACCGCGTCTTTCAAGCTGAACGGGCCGACTTTTGTCCGCCTGAGCGCCCTTAAATGTCCTGCGCTTTTGCAAGAATTAGCAATATCGCGGGCAAGCGAGCGGATATAAGTTCCTTTTGAGCACGAGACTTCAACAAGCGCATATTTTTCATAAAAATCGAGCAGCTTTATTGAATGAATTGTGATTTTTCTAGGCTTTATTTCTGCGGATTTTCCCTCGCGCGCAAGGTCGCTCAGCCTTTTCCCGTCAACATGAAGCGCGCTGTACATCGGCGGAATCTGCTCAATTTCCCCTAAAAAAGACGGAAGAGCATTTTTTATATCTTCCTCCGTCGGAACGGGCGCAGTCCTGATGATTTTCCCGATAGGGTCAAGAGTGTCGGTTTCAGAGCCGAATTCAATCAGAGCAAGGTAAGTCTTGTCAAAATTTGTTATGTGAGGAACAAGCCGGGTGAGTCTTCCTGTCAGAACGACAAGGAGACCGTCGGCAAACGAGTCAAGAGTGCCTGTATGACCGACTTTCGTCGTGTTCAAGGCACGCTTGACTGAAAAAAGAGAAGAGAAACTTGTGCGTCCGCTCTGCTTAGCAAGAAGCACAATTCCAGACGCAGAGCTGCCGTTATTTCTGTTATTTCTCATCTTCCGGCTCGTTCTCCGGTTCTTTTCTAGCAGCATTCTCTTCAGCTTCAAGACGATTGAGCTTGCTCACCATCTCAAAGCCCTCCTTAATGCTGTTGTCCGCAACGAAAGTCAGTTTAGGAAACTGACGGATTGTAAGTTTTTTCGCGATTGACGACTGGATAAATCCTGCCGCGCTGTTCAAGCCCTCAACGCCTTTCTTAATTTGAGACTCGTTCAAGAAACTTGAAACGTAAACTGTCGCATAAGCAAGGTCGCGTGCAATCTCAACTCTGTTTATTGAAAGAAAAGTTGAAACGCGCGGATCCTTTACTTTCTGTTTCATTATAAGCTCGGAAATCTCCTCGCGGAGCTGCTCTCCAAGCTTTAACATTCTGTACTCGCCCATTGAAGCTCCCTACTCGGCGCTTGCAGATTCAGAAGCAGCCTCGGCAGCGGCTTTTTTCGCTGCGGCTTCCGCTTCTTTCTCTTTTGCGATGCTGTCGCCGAGTTTTCTTGCAATCTCAACATACTCGAACACTTCAAGAGTATCTCCCTCCTGAATGTCCTGCCAGTTTTCAAGACCGATACCGCATTCAAATCCGTAAGAAACTTCTTTCGCATCGTCCTTGAAACGTTTGAGAGAAGAAATCTTCCCTGTGAATTTCACAACGCCGTCGCGGATAAGGTTCACGCTGGCAGTGCGCTTAACAACACCGTCTGTAACGTAGCATCCTGCGATAACTCCGACTTTTGGAACACGGAATGTGCTTCTGACCTCGGCAGTACCGATGACTTCCTCTTTTGTGTCAGGCTTGAGCATTCCTTCCATTGCGGCTGTGATTTCTTCAACACATTTGTAGATGACATTATATTTTCTGATTTCAACTTTTTCCTGCTCGGCAAGAAGTTTCGCTTTCGGAGTCGGGCGGACATTGAAACCGATGATAATCGCGTTTTCGTCAGCGGCCGCAAGAGTAACATCAGACTCGTTGATAGCTCCAGCTGAAGAATGAATCACGTTCAGGCGGATTTCAGGAGTTGAAAGTTTTTCAAGCGAAGCCTTGAGAGCCTCGGCAGAACCTTGCAGGTCAGCCTTGATGATAACCTTGAATTCCTTGATTTCGCTCGCCTCGATTGTTGAGTAAAGGTTGTCGAGGGTAACTTTCTTGACAGCCTTAGCGTCCTCAAAGCGTTTAAGCTCCTGTCTCTTTGAAGAGATGCTGCGCGCTTCTCTCTCGCTCTCAGTAACCTGGAACGGATCGCCTGCGTTAGGCATATCGTCAAGACCAAGAACCTCAACCGGCATTGAAGGACCGGCTTCAAGAACTTTGTCTCCGCGGTCATTGAACATAGCGCGGACACGGCCTGAATAAATTCCGGCGACAAAAGGGTCTCCAATCTTCAAAGTTCCGCGCTGGACAACGATGTCTGCAACAACACCGCGTCCCTGATCGATTCTCGACTCGATGATTTTTCCTTCCGCGCGTGTATGAACAGGAGCTTTAAGCTCGAGCATTTCAGCCTGAAGAAGAATCGCGTCAAGAAGCTCATCGATTCCAATTCCTTTGAGAGCCGAAATCTTCACATACTGAGTCTCGCCGCCCCATTCCTCTGGAGTAAGGCCGCGCTCAGAAAGCTGGGTCATAACTTTTTCAGGAGATGCGGCAGGCTTGTCGATTTTATTCACTGCGACAATAATCGGAACTTTTGCGTCTCTTGCATGGCTCAAAGCTTCCAAAGTCTGAGGCATAACGCCGTCGTCAGCCGCAACAACAAGAACAACGATGTCAGTAATCTGTGCGCCGCGAGCGCGCATCATTGTGAACGCCTCGTGTCCCGGAGTATCAAGGAACGTGATTTTTCCCTTTGGAGTCGCAACCTGATAAGCGCCGATTTTCTGCGTGATTCCGCCGGCCTCTCCAGCCGCAACATTTGTGTTTCTGATTGCGTCAAGAGTCTTTGTCTTACCGTGGTCAACGTGTCCCATTACAGTAACAATCGGAGAGCGCGGCTGCACATCGTCGGCAGTTCCCTTGTCGCTTTCGATAACAGTCTCATCATAAAGAGAGACAAGATGGACTTCACAGCCGTACTCAGATGCCAAAAGCGTAGCAGTGTCGCTGTCAATAGACTGGTTGATTGTAACCATCATTCCCATGCCCATGAGCTTTGCGATTATGTCGTTCGCTTTGAGATTCATCTTCTTTGCAAGGTCAGAAACCGAAATCGTCTCCATAATATCGATTGATTTTGGAACAACGCTTGCAGGAGTCTGCTGCTTCTTCTTGTAAAGCTCCTCTTCTGAAAAAAGCTCTTCTTTATCCTTGCGCTTGCTGTAGTCCTGTTTTTTGCCCTTGAACTGCTTTTTTGCAGGCGCAGACGGAATTGCAGCTCCGCCGAATCCGCCTCCAAAGCCAGGTCTTCCGCCGCCGAATCCCGGACGTGTTCCGCCTTGGCCATTGCGGTTGAAACCGCCCTGTCCGCCACGGTTGAATCCCCCCTGACCATTGCGGTTGAATCCGCCGCCTTGACCGTTTCTATTGAAACCGCCCTGTCCGCCACGGTTGAATCCGCCTTGACCATTGCGGTTGAATCCGCTGCCCTGACCGTTTCCGCCGCGTTCACGGTTCTGATAGCCTTCACGGGCCTGCGCGCCTGTGAAGCCGCCTGAACGCTGGCCGTTGTTGTAAGAGCCTCGGTTTGAATAACCGCCGTTTCTAAATCCGCCGCGACCGCCGGAAAGATTTCCAGCCTTTACATTCGGGCGAGCTGAATTAAGCTCGAACGGTCTGTTCGCAGGACGAGGACGCTGCTCCTGATTCCGTGAATCTGAATTTCTGAAATCTTGATTTCTGGAATCAAAATTCCGAGGAGACGAGCCGAATCCAGCCCTGTTTTCTCTTGGTTCTCTCTGTTCTCTTGGAGACGGAGATGAAACCGCAGCAGAGCTTGAAGACGAAGCGGAAGAAACTTTTTCAGCTTCTTTCGGCTGCTCTCTGCGCTCCTGCTTATTTTCAGTTGCAGCGGAAGAATTTTGCGCTGGACGTTTTACGACAGGATGAAGCTTTGTCTCAGCTCCATCTGCCTTTGAATTCTCTTGGCCAACATTCTTTTTCTTAACCACCACAATGCGTTTTTTCACGCCGCCGACAGGCTGAGTCTCAGTTTTTTTTGGCTCAGCGTTTTCAGTTTTCTGCTCCGGCTTCTTTTTTCTTAAAACGAATTCTGTCTTTTTCTCAGCTTCTTCCGCCATACTTTCCTATTATTCCTCGTCCTCTTCAAATTCAAACTCAACACCACAATTCGGACATTTTGTCATATCAAGTGTGATTTTTGCACCGCATTCAGGACAGAAATATTCTTCCTCGGCATTTCCTTCTGCAGCATCTCCAGATTCTGAGCCAGCAGGTGCTTCTTCTTCAACGAATTCAAATGTATTGCTGATAATATCATTTACAGCCTTCAAATCATCATCTGTAACATTCTCGATATTCTTCAGCTCGCCATTTTCGTACGCTGTAGCAAATTTTTCAATATCATCAAATCCGGCTTCTTTGAGAGCCGCCGCAACTTCAGGCTTGACTCCAGGAAGCTGTCCGACAGTCGTAATGTCGTCGTAATTGATTTCCTTTTCCGCGCTGTTTCCAAACAAGGCATTTGCAGCCCGCGAAGCAAGCTCCGTAAAGTCAATGTCAGCAGCCTGCTCCTCAGTCTTGACATCAATGCTCCAGTCGCAAAGACGGTTTGCAAGACGGACATTCTGTCCTGACTTTCCAATCGCGAGAGAAAGCTGAGACTCTTCAACAATCGCAAGAGCCTGCTTTTTCTCCTCATCGATGATATAGACATTCAAGACTTCCGCCGGAGAAAGCGCGTTCTTGATAAACACGCGAGGGTCGCTGTCCCATCTCAGAACGTCAATTTTCTCGCCTTCAAGCTCGTGGATTACATTCTGGATACGGATTCCCTTCAAGCCGACGCACGCTCCAACAGGGTCAACATCGTCGCGGTTTGAAACGACCGCAAGCTTTGTTCTATATCCTGCATCGCGCACAACTTTCTTGATTTCAACAGTCTTGTCCTGAAGTTCTGGAACTTCAAGCTCAAGAAGCGACTGCACGAAGCGCGGCTCTGCACGGCTCAAGACAAGCTGGATTCCAGACGAAATCTTCTTGATGTCCGAAATAAACGCCTTGATTCTGTCATTCTTCTCGTAATGCTCGCGCGGAGACTGATTTTTTACAGGAAGATAGCCCTCGACCTTTCCCAAGTCAACGTAAATATTTCCTTTGTATTCGCGCTGGAAATATCCGATTATGATTTCGCCGACCTTGTCCTTATACTCATTATAAAGATTGTCCTTGAAAGACTCGTTCAAGCCTTTGTGCGTCTCCTGCTTTCCGATTGAAACAGCCGAGCGTCCGAAATCATGCGGGTCAACAACAATGTCAATCTCGTCGCCGATTTCAACCTCGTCGGTCAGCTTTTTCGCATCCTCAAATTCAATTTCAGATACAGGATCGTAAACTCCGTCAACAACAGTTTTTCTTGAATAAACGCGCACATCGGCAATATCTTCGCCTCCGGAAACCTCATCTCCAGACGCCGAGACAAATTTCACGATGCAGTTGTCCGCATTTCCGAAAGTTTTTTTGTAAGCAGCCTTCAAAGTGCTGTCAATTGTCTGTTTGACTGATTCCAAAGAAACACCTTTCTCATGAACCAGTTCCTGGATTGCCTCCGCCATTTCTGACATTTGGAGCCTCCTAAAAATTTTTAAAGATGTACAAATTTTGCTTTAGCAATATCGTCAAAGAGAACGTTCTTTTTCTCCAAAGAGCCGTCATCCCGAGCAGTTTCCAGCACAAGCGATTTTTCATCAGCAGAAACGAGCTTTCCGCCGAGCCAGTCCGTCGCGTTCTTGTCGTAAACACGGATTTTCCGACCGATGAAGAAAGCGAATTCCGCCGCATTTCTGATGCTCCGCTCCATTCCCGGCGACGACAGCTCCATATAAGTGTTGTCTGTTCCAAGAATTTCCTCGAGAGCCTCAAGAAGCACTCTGTGGACTTTCGAGCAGTCATTCACGCCGATGTTTTTTGAAGAATCAGCGCTTGTGATTGTCGCCTCAATTTTCGTCACTCCGTTCTGAGGAGAAATTTTCAAGTCAACGAGATGAAATCCAAGCCCGCTTACGATTTTTTCACATTCAGCGTAATGAGGATAAGAATCCAAAGATATAAAATCCATTTTCACCCTAAAATAAAAATGGACCCGCTTTCGCAGATCCATTTAAATAATAAATATTCTAAATGTAAAATGATATTAGCAAATTAGAGAATCATCGTCAACAGGCAGAATCAAAAAAATGTTTTAAAACGAAAGAAAATAATTGAAGATTTTGATTTTTTTTCGTTTTCACAGATATTTTTCAGAAGATTCAGCTTCATAATTTTTTTTGCGCTTTTATTCCCGTATTTTCCGTCTTGTTTTCGCGCCGCAACCGCAAGATTTTTACGTTTTTGAACCGCGTTTTTTCACGACATAGCCCGAATATCCTTTTTCGGCAAGAGATTTCTCGACAGAATCAAGATTTTCAGCTGAAACTTTTCTGATTACAACACGGATTAAAGAGCCGCCTCCTTTCTGGCTTTGAAAAACGACATCTTTGAAACCGTCTTTCAAAAGTTTTTGCGCAAGATTGTTCGCGTTCGTCTTTGATGAAAAAGCCCCGACCTGAATATCCCAAAGCGAATTTTCGCCTGCCGAAGCTTTTCCAAATTTTAATGAAGAAACGGAAGCGTTTGACATTTCCGACGTTTTCATATTTTCTGATTTTGAAGCCGTTTCGGACTTAGCAGCTGAACTTGATTTTGAATTTGCGGACGAGCCGTTTTTTGGCGATGAAACTTGCGCAGAGTCTGATTTTAAAGACTTTATAGAATTTGAAAAATTCGAGCTGTAAGGAATTCCGGCGATTTTGCAGGCTTTAACCGCTGTCTGAACGCTCGCCTTAGTCGATTTTCCAAGCGAGACGATTTCAAGGTTGACTCTAGCAGTCCCGGATTTTATCATCCCGAGCTTCACAGCTGCCGCCTTCGACAAGTCCATCTCCCTCGTCTTTACAAAAGGACCGCGGTCGTTCACGCGAACCTGGACAGACTTTCCATTTTTTAGATTCGTCACTTTCACAACCGTTCCGAACGGAAGGATTTTATGAGCGCATGTAAGAGCATACATATTGAAAATTTCGCCGTTTGAAGTCTTTTTTCCATGAAAATCTTCAGCGTAATAGGAAGCGACAACATTCGTCTTGTAATAATCGCAAAAAACAGGAAAAACGCAAAGAAAAACTGCGCAGACAAGGAAAAATTTCTTCATAAAATGATTATCGGAAAATTTCAGAAGAAACAAAGAAAACGCACTCAAAGCGCGCATAAACAGCACGAAGAAAAAATATCGATTTCAGATAAAAGACGGATTTTGCAGAAATTCAAAAAGGGAAAAGTGAAAAAAGATAAAAAAAAGCGGCTTCAAAGCAGAAACCGCTAAATAAAAAAAAAATCGGGCAGCCCGGATTCGAACCGGGGACCTCTACGTCCCGAACGTAGCGCGCTACCAGCTGCGCTATTGCCCGAATATAATTGAAAATAAAAGCCCACTCGCTTTTGAGCAGGCTTTACGGGATGTGCGGGGCTCGAACCCGCGATCTCCGGCGTGACAGGCCAGCGCGATAACCAGCTTCGCTAACACCCCAGCTGATGTCTAAGATATTATCAAACTTCCCCGTAACGTGTCAATAAGGTGATTCGTAATTTTTCACTTTTTTTACAATTTTTTTTTGTTTTTTTCGCGTTGTTTCTGTCTCCTTGTCTTTTATCATTATCCTCTTGGAGCTTTCGCAGGATCAATCGGCTGTCCGTTCTGGAAAACCATCAGGTTCACCTGAGATTTTTCCGTGTAGGAATCAACTCCGGCAGTTCCAATCTGGGAGCCGTAATTCACATATTCGCCTTTTGAAACCTCCACCGAGCCAAGACCTGTGTACGCGTAGATATGCCCGGTTTTGCTCTGAATAAAAACGACGTTTCCGAATCCTCTGTAAGAGCCTGAAAACATTACAGTTCCCGCGCGGATTGAAGATACTCCCTCGTCCTTTTTCGCGGAAAGGCAGACTCCGCCGACTTTTCCTTTTATATAAGTTACATCTGATGTCTTTACAGGCCAGACAAGCGACGAATCGCCCTTCTTATCTGAATATTTATGAGGATCGTCAATTTTCGGAACATCCGCGCTTCCGTTTTTCTCTGTTTTCGACGAGGCGGCAACAACATTTTTTGAAGATGAAGATGCAGCCTCAGAATTTTTATCTGTTTTTCCGGGAACTTTCAGCTTCTGTCCGATTTTTAAAGCAGATGAGGAATCCGCTCCGTTCATTTTTTGAAGCTCCGCCACCGAAATTCCGTATTTTCTTGAAATGCCGAACCAAGTTTCGCCTTTTTGAACAACGTAGATTCCGTCCGAAGACGCAGAAGAAGATTTTTTGTCTGTTTCAGCCGATTTTGAATTCGATGGAGAAGCTGACGAAGCCGCCTGAGCCGTTTTTGAGTCCTCTGGAATTTTTATTTTCTGACCGATTTTTATGTCGTTTTCTGAAAAGCCGTTCAGTTTTTTAACAGAATCAACAGTAACTCCGTAGCTCCGGCTGATTGAGTAAAGAGTCTCCCCTTTCTGAACCTCGTGGATTTTTTCCGCGCCGGCAAGCGAGAAGCAAGAAATCACAACTAGAGCTGAACATGATTTTTTAAAACTGCGTTTCATATCTCCTGTATTTTCGGCAGAAAAAGATTTTAGATTTAGAATTTGTCGGTTCAGAACTGGAAAATTCGTTGACAGAAAAATTTGAAACCGCAAAATCCCAGATTCGCTTCAGCGAGTTTTCTTGATTTAGATTTTCAGCAAGATTTTTTGATAAAAACCTGAAAGACTCACAGTTCCATAAGCGACCAGAAAAGCCTCATCGCGTCGATTCCGTTGATTTTTGTTCCTGCAAGATACATTTTCAGGATGTTGTCCCGCCCGGAAGTCAGCTGGCGGCTCGTGATTCCGTATTTTATTGAGCTTGCGGCCTCTATCAGCGCGCTCAAATGGTCGGCGAGCCGCACAATTTTTCCGTCAACAGGAGAATAAGCGTCTGAGTTGTAGTTTTCCTGAAGCTCCTCAAAGCTCACGTTCTGCGAAGTTTTTCCGCCGTCAAGCTCCGAAATCAGAATTCTGTTCTGAAATTCGTTGCTCGTAAAATAAAGAATCTCGTCAACATAGAAAGATTCCATCAGAGGAACAAGCTCGGCGTGAACAATATCGTCCTCAATCTGCTTCACAATTCCAGGAAGCTCCGTTGTCGCCTGCTTCACTGGAGAAATTATGTCCCGCGTGACGGACTCTGGCAAATCGTGGAAAAGAGCGGAGAAAAAATCGTTGAAAAGCCGCTTCTTGCAGAATTTCACGCCCGAATCGCGCAGAAGCAGCAGCGAGAGAACAGCCACAAAAAAACAGTGCCCGAGAACGCTCGTCTTCGGAACGCGCGGTGTCTGATTCCATCTTGTCTGAAAACGGAGCTGCTCAATCTTCATGATGAAAAGAAAAGCGCGGCTGTTTCTGTCCAAGAGGCATCTCATTCCGGCAAGGTCGGTGTATTTTTCAACCTCGCCCAAAAACTCTTCCTTGATTTTTATGATTCTTTCCTTTTCGTTCACAGGCTCAATCAGCTGAAGCTCGCGGAGCGAAGAAAAACGGTGAGCCGCCTGCAGGACGCGCTCGGCAAGAATCGTCTCGTCGTCTTTTAGACTCTGCGTTCCGCCGCAATAGTCGGAAAACATCGACAAAAGCTCCTCGTCGCCGATTATATCCTTATACTGACTGAAAATCCAGCCGTTTATTTTTCGGTACTCGTCAGGATAACGCTGGCGAATCATCTGCTGAACAGGAGACTTTATGTCGCACAAGGAGATTTTTTTCAGGAGATAAAAAAGGGAAGAATAAATCATCCATTCCCAGTTGAGCTTTCGCCCCTCATTCTCCTCGAATTTTCCGATTATGTACGCGGCAATCATTTTCTCGGCAGCCTTGTCCATCTCGACAATCTCAAACGGCCGCACCAAGTCGTTCCACCGCTGAATAGAAAATCCTTCAAAAATCTTTAGTATGAACTGCGAATTTACCATGCTATTTTGATTTTATTTTGCGAGACCCGATTTCTGGTCTCCGAGAAGCTTGTCGTGCCAGACAACAGCCTTTTTCTTGATTTCCTCGCCCTCCTCGGCATTTCCCATGACAAGCTCAACTCTCCGCTGAGCCGAAAGATAGCCGATTGCAAGGCGCATATCGTCAATTCTGTGCGTCGAAAGCTCGTAGCGGTCGCGGTAGCCTGTCGCAGACTGGAAAAGAAGCTTTTTCACAAGCCTGATATAAAGAACCGTGTTCTCATAATCCGAAGAATTCGGGTCGAAATAGTCTTTCGCGGCTTTTTTCATATCAATAAGATTTTTCGCGACTGTCGCAAAGCGACCCTGAAGCTCGACAAAAGACCATTTCCATTTTGTGTTATCGCCGAAAGCGTTTATCAGAAGGCTGATTGCAAGCCCCAGCTTTCTCACAAGGTAATACCGCTTTTCGACAGGAATATTTGAAATTTCAGCGACTTTGTCCTCAATCTCGGAAAACGGGACATCGACAATTCCAGTGACGATGTCCTCAAGATAGATTATCGCCTTGTAAAGGCTTTTTCTCGCGTCGTTAAGCGCGTCATTGTTCTTTGTCTTTAAGATTTCGACAGAAAGATTGTTGATTGTAATATAATAAGTTGCAACGCCAATCATCTCCTCGGCAAGAATCAGACGCTTATAGGCAAGACCTGCGTTGTCCCTTTCCATAGCCGCGAGAATTTTCTTTTCGTTTGCGAGCGCGCTGTCAATCATCTTCTTGTAAGGAGCGCATTTTGCTTCCAGCGTCTCACGTTTTTCTGTCATAACAACTGCCATTCTAGTCTCCCCTCTTGAGCTTTGAAACTAAGCAGAATACTTGGCAAGCAATGAGCGCGCGTGTTCCAGAGACTCGCTGCTAGCGGCATCTCCTGAAAGCATCCGCGCAATCTCGGAGACTCTCGCCTCTCCGTCAACAGGATAAACCTGAGTGTGAGTGGAGCCATTGCTGACACTTTTTTCTATCTTCAACTGATTATCGGCATAAACAGCAATGCTCGCAAGGTGAGTAATGCACAAAACCTGCCTGTCTTTTGCGAGCTTTTTAAGATGGCTTCCGATTGAAACCGCAATCTCGCCGCCGATTCCAGTGTCAATCTCGTCAAAAATCATCGTTCCGACAGAATCCGACTGCGCAAGAATTGTCTTCAAGGAAAGCATAACGCGGCTAAGCTCGCCGCCTGAAGCGATTTTCGCAAGAGGAGCAAGCGGCTGGCCTGGATTCGCGCTTATCAGAAATTCAACATTGTCCATTCCATAAGGTCCGCACATCTGCAAAACGCCGCTTTCAGAAGAGCTCTCAGCCTTTTCAGCTATGCTGACCGCAAAACGAGTTCCGCTCATTCCGAGGTTCGACAAAACAGAAAGAACGCCCTCAGACATTTTTTCAGCGGCCTTTTTCCGCTCAGAAGAAATAGCTTTCGCCTCAACATAAACCTGCTTTTCAAGAGATTTTATCTCAGAAATCAGAGCGTCCTTCGACTCGCCGGCAGTGTCAAGCTGCTCAAGCTTTTTCTGCGCTTTTTCCGCATACTCAATGACTTCCGCAACTGGAGCATTCACAGATGAAGCGTATTTCTTCTTCAGATTATAGATTAAAGTCTGCCGCTCCTGTACCTGCGCAAGCCTCTCCGGATCAAAAACAAGATTCGATGAGTATTTTTTGAATTCGTCGGAAATGTCGTTAAGCTCATAAAATGCGTTTTCAAGACGCTGCTCAAGCTTTTCAAGCGACTTGTCCAAAGAGACAGCGTGTCCAATCTCCGCGCGGACTTTTTTCAGCACAGAGATGATTCCGGCCTCGCCGTTTCCGCCGTCAAAAGCTCCGTTCACAGCCTCGATGTCAGAATAAAGCTTCTCAAACGAGCTTAGACGCTTTTCCTCGTCGTCAAGCTCCGCGTCCTCGCCCGCTTTCAGTTTTGCGTCCGAAACTTCCTTAATCGAAAAATTAAGCAGCTCTATCGTCTGCTCGCGGTTCTTGTCGTTCGAATTCAGCTCCGAAAGAGTTTTTCTTTTTTCAACGAGATTGTTAAAAAGCGAAGTGAAAGATTTCACGCGCTCTGTCAGTCCTGCATAAGAATCGAGATATTTTCTGTGTTCGCCGACTTTCATAAGCGACTGGTGCTCGTGCTGGCCGTGAATGTCTATCAAAAACGAGCTGAACTGCGCCAAGTCAGCGCGCGTAACAGCAGTTCCGTCAATCCACGCGCCAGTCTTTCCGTTCTGCCGGACATATCTTCTCAAAAGAACCCTGTCATTCTCGACTTCGATTCCATGGACAAAAAGCCATTCCCAAGCGTTTTCAGGCTCGTAATCATCGGCAGGCGAAAAATCAGAAGGAAGAGGATTTTTTCCGATATAAAAACTTCCCGAGACAACAGACTCGTTCGCCCCCGAGCGAATCTGGTCAACACCAGCCTTTCCGCCAAGCAGAAAAGTCAGCGCGCCAATCAAAAGAGATTTTCCAGCTCCGGTTTCTCCAGAAAGCACCGTAAAGCCTCTGCTGAACTCAACATTCGCATTGTCGATAAGGGCAAAGTCCTTGATTGAAAGCTCCTCAAGCATTATTGCGGTCCTCCCGACCAGTTAAGTTTTGAGCGCAAGGCATTATAAAATTTTTCTTTTGTGCAGCCAATCAGTTTCGCCCTGAATTCGTCCTGACGGATTTTTATTACGTCGCCGACGTGCAAGTCAACAGGAATCTGGCCGTCAACAGAAATCACAACATCGGAGATTCTCGAAGGCAAAATTTCAACGCGGATTTCGCCTTTCGGGCTAAGAACAAGCGGTCGGCTCGAAAGTGAAAAAGCGTTCACCAAAGTCAAAGTCAAAGCGTCAAGCCCCGGGTCGATTATCGGGCCGCCAGCACTCGCTGAATAAGCTGTAGAGCCGGTCGCAGTCGATATTATAACGCCGTCCGCTTTCATTTCCCCGAGAGGAACATCGTCGTAAGAGACATTGAAAGAGACGGTGTGAGCCGCCGTTTTTCCGCAGATTATAATGTCGTTAAGACCTGTCGCCGTGAGCCGTCTCATTCCGCCGCGCTCCAAATCGGCTCTTATCATGCTCCGCTCAACAATTGCGGCCTTTCCGGCGAGAAAATCGTCCAAATCTTTTTTCCATTCATTTTTCTGGACGCTTGCGATAAAGCCGAACGAGCCGAAATTCACGGGAAAAATCGGAATTTCAAGCGGCGCGCAGCCGCGTGCGGCAAAAAGAACCGTTCCATCGCCGCCCATCGTAATCACAAAATCATAGCCGTGAAAAGGATACTGCTCTGAAAAACCGTTGAACATATAAATATCAGCCTTGATTCCCAAAGTTCCAAGGTAACGCTGGACTTCATCGCCGAGACATTTCGACTCATCTTTATATGTGTTCACAATGATGATACATTTTTTAAATTTCAATTTTTCAGTCATATTTTACGGTAAAGTTCCCAAAACCTTTGCGATTTTTGAGACTGCCTCAGAGCCAAGCCGAGGATAAAGAGGAAAAAGCGCAGTCCGCAGAAACAAGGATTTCGCATGAATATACGAAGAACGCTCCTCATCCTCAAAAAGCGAAATCACGGATTTTTCATAGGCAAGACGCACTTCGATTTCTTTCTTTGAGGAATACTGCTTCACATCCTTGAAGCTGCTTTCCAAGACAACAGGAAAAGACCAAACTGTAGAATTCTCGCTTGAAGAGCGCGCAAAAGTCCTGTTTTTTCCGCTCATAAGCGACTTCTGGAAAATTTCGAAAATAGTCTTTCTCGCAGCCTCATTTCTGGCAAATTCCTTAATCTGAATAAAGCCAAGCGCGCTGTTCATATCGGTAAGAATGTCAGTTTCAGGCGCTTCCTCGGCAAGTTTTTTCAAGACGATCCACTCCCGCCTGCTCGGAGCGACTAGAACCGCGCCGCCGCCGGAAGTAATCGTGTCGTGGTCTTCCATTCCGATTATCGAGTAAACACCGAAAGTCCCGGCTTTTTTTCCGTCATTTTTCTTTTCGCTTCCATTTTCCGAAACCTCCGCTTCCTCTGCATTTGAAGATGAAGCAGGCACAGACGCGCCAAACGAATGTGAAATATCCTCGATTACAGGAATATTAAGCGAAAGCAGTTTTTCAAAATCTGGAAGAATTCCCATCGTCTCATGAAAAAGAACCGCTCTTCCGCCGTTTTTTACGCCCTGCTCAATCGACTCAAACGACATAAGACCGTTTTCTTCATCAACATCGACAACAAGAGGCTTAAATCCAAGCTGATTCAATATCACATAATGCCATGAAGGAGCGAGAGCCGAAACCATGACTGCGCTGCCGTTTTCCAAGCCGATTGCCTTCAAAGCATAGAAAAGAGCAATCGCAGGACTTCTGAACGCAACCGCCCCGTCACAGCCGAGATTTTCTTTCACCGACTGCACGAGCTTTGCGTTAAGCTCGCCCGGTCCAAGTTTCTCATCGACCATGCAAGTCAAGACCGCGTCCATCTCCTTTCGGCGGATTGTAGAACTAAATGTCGAAATCATCAGCTAGCTTCGCCTTCATCTTCAGGTGAAATAATTTTCTGAAGTTCTTTAGCATTAAAGAGCCTTCTGATGTCGAGCATAATCAGATATTTGTCGTCCTGGCGGATTACACCGCGGATATATTCAGTTCCGATTCCGCTAATCATCTGCGGCGGAGCTTTTATATCTTCCGTGTTGATTGTGACAACGCGCGCAATCTTATCGATAATGATTCCAATCTTATTATCATCAATATTCAAGATGATAAATCCGCCCTCAAGCCCTTCATCGCCGTCATCAACAGCAAGTTTTTTAATCTGAAAGCGCTTGTGCAAGTTGATTACAGGAATAATCTCGCTTCGCAAGTTGAAAATTCCTTCAACATAATACGGAGCATTAGGAATCGGTCTGACCTTTCTGACCTTTACGATTTCCTTGACATCCATAATATCAACGCCATAAAGCTCTTCGCCAAGCTGAAATGTTACTAGCTGAATTGATGTATTTTCTGCCATATATCCTCCGCATTTTGCATTTTTATGCTATCAGTGAAAAACGCTTATTCTCCGAGAAGTTTTTTCGCTTCGATAAATTCTGAAATTCCGACAGCGACCTTTTTAGCCTCGCGCATTGCAAGAACAACAGTCGCAGGCTTGTGGACAATATCACCGCCGGCAAAGACACCGCGCTTTGTAGTCATTCCGTAAGGCTTCTGCTTTGTGATTACAAAGCCTGACTCGTCAGCGTCAATTCCCTGAGTTGTGCTGATTACACGGGCAGCTGGACGCGAGCCGATTGCCAGAATAACTTTTGTAGCAGGAATAACAACATCGCCGTTTGGAGTCGAGCATTTAAGCCCGGAAACTTTTCCATTTTCTGCGACAACCTCAAGCGGAGCGTGCTCCCACTTGAATTCAACGCCGTCGGAAATCGCGCCGTCATACTCCGCTTTCGCGGCTTTCATAAATTCAACAGTTTTTCTGTACGCGACAGTAACTTTTGAAGCCTTCATTCTTACAGCTGTACGGCAGGCATCCATCGCAACGTTTCCGGCTCCAATAACAACAACCGAGTCGCCTTCATCAACAGGAACTTCGCTTCTCTCAACATTTCCGTCCTGATAAAGCCGTACCATTCTCAAAAGGTAGTTCGCCTGAATAACGCCAGCCGACTCGATTCCAGGAATATCAAGAGATTTTGCCAAGGCAGTTCCAGTTCCGATAAACACAGCATCAAAGCCGTTCTCGAACATATCATCGATTGTGATATCTTTTCCAACCATTGTGTCAGTCACAAACTGAACTCCGAGGTCAGCGATTTTCTTTGTAGTTCTGCGCACGACATCTTTCGGAAGACGGAATTCAGGAATTCCATAGAGAAGAACTCCGCCCGGCTCGCTCTCGCTTTCGTAAACAACAACATCATAGCCTTTTCTAGCCAAGTCGCCTGCGACAGTAAGACCTGCAGGGCCTGAACCGATTACAGCGACCTTTCCAGAAATCTTCTCGATTTTCTTCTCGCGGTTCAAGTTCATCTCAGCATCGAAATCCGCAATGAAACGCTCGATTTTTCCGATATGAATTGCTTTTCCAGCTCTTGAAAGGACACAATGCCCCTCGCACTGATTCTCATGCGGACAAACGCGGCCGCAGATTGCAGGCAGATTGCTTCTCAAATTTATGATTGACATCGCCTCGCCGAAATTTCCAAGCGAAACCGCATGATTAAATGCCGGAATGTCATTTTCAATCGGGCAGCCAGTTCTGCACATCGGCTTTGGACAGTTAAGGCAGCGGCGAGCCTCCGCGATAACTTCTGACATTGTATATCCTTTCTCGTCTTCTTCCATAGTTGATTAGTAACCTCTATTTTATTTATTCTATATTAGTTTAGTATAACAAACCATCTGCCAAAATGCAAACAATCGATTCATAATTCCAGATTTTACATTTTTCAATCAACTATAAAAAGCGTGATTACAAAAACTTTCTCAACTCCGACCTTCTTTAACAAAGCGGCGCAGTTCTCGACTGTGGAGCCGGTTGTCAAGACATCGTCAATCAAAATAACTTTTTTCGGAATTTTCATTTTTGAGAGTTTTCTCTCTGCCGCAAGAGAATAAGCTGTTCCGATTCCTTCAAGACGCTGAACTCGGTCAAGTTTTTTCTGCTGGGTCTTAGAGTTTCTTTTTAGGATTTTCAGGATTTCTATCTTCCAGCCTTTATCTAAGAAAGTGCAAATCTCGTCAATCTGGTCCCAGCCTTTCTCGCGTATTTTTTCTGGCCGTGGCGGAACAGGAACGACAGGCAACGAACAGCAGTTTTCATACTCCAGCTCCACGATTTTTTCTTTTATCAGCATTGCGAAAAACGATGAAAGGCTTCTTTTCTCCTGCATTTTCCAAGAAAAAAGAAGCTTCTTTTTCCACATTCTGTAAGTAAGCAAAGGGTAAACGCCGTCAGTATTTTTTAAGACCGGGCTTTCTCTGCAGGCAGAACAAAGTCCAATCTCGCTCACAAGCGGCTTCCCGCAAATTTTGCAGTTTTTAAGAAGCGGATTTGCGCGCTTTAAAAGCCGCTTTATGCATGAAGAGCAAAAAGGAACAACAAAAACTTTCTTTCCGCACGAAACACATTTCTCTCCGCCTGATAAAACAGAAAGAAAATATTTCAGAACGAAAACAAGGCAAAATATGACGCGAAAAACTTTGCTTGTAAAATCTGGAACAGAAGAAAAAACTTTCATGCCTATATATACGAAATAAAAATCAAAAACGGGCAAGAAAATTGCAAAAAAATCAAAAAAAAACTAAAATTTATCCGTAAATCGAAAAATTCTTGAAAAAAAATCGTCTGGAAACAAAAATCAATATGGAAAACATAAAAGGAAAACTTTTTGGAATTGGAACAGGTCCCGGAAACGATGAGTTTCTGACAAAAAACGCAGTAGAAACAATAAAAAAATGCGAAATTCTCATTTTTCCGAACAAAGAAAAATCAAAATGCCTTTCTTTCAAGACGATTCAAAATTTTCTGAAAGATTCTGATGAAAAGGAAATGATTTTCCTCGATTTTCCGATGACAAAAAATGAAAAAGAGCTTGAAAAATCGCACAAAAAAGCGGCGGAAATCATCGCGGAGAAACTTTCAGAAGGCAAAAACGCGGCATTTCTCACAATCGGCGACCCGACGGTTTACTCAACTTTCTTCTATATAAAAAGTCTCGTTGTGAAAAAAGGATTCGAGGCCGAAACAGTGAACGGAATCACGTCATTCTGCGCGGCTGCAGCGCGGCTTGGAATCCCGCTTTGTGAAAAAGACCGGCAGATAAGAATAATTCCGAATTCAAAAGGAAAAATCGAAGAGACTGAAATCTTCACAAAAAACGCGGAGAACGAGACCTTGATTTTTATGAAATCCGGGAAAAATCTTTCAGAGCTGAAAAGATATCTTGAAAAAAAACGGTCTGAATACGACTTTGAATTCTACGCAGTCTCAAACTGCAGCCTTAAAAACGAGAAAACCGCAAAATCGCTTGAGGAATTCGATGAAAGCTCGCCTTATATGACGGTCGCGATTGTGAAAAATATCAAAAAGAAATCTCACATTCCAGAAAAGAATGAGCTGGAAGAAAAAATCTGCAAAGGAAACGGAAACAAGGACGACGAAAAAACGGCAAAAAACTACAAATTCGTGCAGAACTTAAAATGCGAGAACTTTCCGTGCCACAAATCGCCAGAAAAAGAGAATTTCAACTGCCTTTTCTGCTTCTGCCCGCTTTACTGTCTCGGCGAAAAATGCGGCGGAAACTTTTTCTTTACCGAAAAAGGAATAAAATCCTGCAAAAACTGTGATTTTCCGCACAAAAAAGAAAACTACGACAAAATCACCGCAAGATTCAAGGAAATAGCGGAGAAAATGAAGAGGTAAAAAGGAAAATGAGGCGTTTAATACAACCGCAAATTCTCAAATATTTTTCATCTCTCTCCAGCCTTTACATCAATTCACCGATAAAGTTTTGAATGTCTTTCAATGTCTTGCTGATTTTTCGGGATTCTTCGTTCATGCTGAAAAGAATGTCTTCAAGCCTGATTTTTGAAATGTCGTCATCAAGCACAATCCAGCTTTGGTCCAGAGCCTTGTCGCTTTTCCTGATTTCTTCTATATCAAAACATCTCCATCTTCCGTTCGGATTAGTTTCCGCGTTGTACGTCTGAACACGCTTCTCCCTATTTTCCGCGCAGTAGCATTTCACAAAGTCGTCAAGGTCGGAGCGTTTAAGCGGATTTGTCGCAAGCGTGTGCTTTACGCCGGTTCTGTAGTCATAGAACCAGATTTTTTCTGTTTTAGCTCCAGCGTCAAAAAACAGCACGTTTGTCTGGATTGAAGCATAGAACAAGCCCCTTGGAAGCCTTAAAACTGTATGCAAATTAAAGTCTTCAAGCAGCTTGTTTCTTATCGCTGTTTCTGCGTTTCCGCTGCCGGACATAATCGAGTCAGGAAAAACAACCGCCGCGCGCCCTGCCGTCTTTAAGCAAGACATAATATGCTGCAAAAAATTATACTCATTGTTGCTTGTCTTGGCTGAAAAGTCCTGTCTGTTAATTCCTAAAGAGCCTTGCGGACGCGCCCCGAAAGGCGGGTTGGCAAGAACAACATCATAATAGCCGTGATTAGGGTTAGTCAGAGAGTCGGAATTGGAAATAGGACTTCTTCCTTTTCCAATCCCATGCAAATACATATTCATTGAAGCCAAAGTAACAATCATTGGAGCGTTGTCGTTGCCGCTTATGTTTTTCTGCAAGCTCTCCTGCAGTTCCGTAAGGCTGGACTGGTTTTTCATATACCTATAAGCCTGAAGCAAAAATCCGCCAGTACCGCAGGCCGGGTCGTGAACAGCCTCTGTTATTTTCGGCTGCACGCAGTCCACAATCGCATTTATTAAAGGGCGCGGAGTAAAGTAAACGCCGCCGCTAGACTTTGTGTCAGTTCCGTTTTCCTCAAGTATTTTCTCGTAAAGGTCGCCATTAAAATCCCTGTCTGTGTTAAGCCAGCTTCTTTTGCCAATCAGATCAATTATTCTATTTAAATGGTCAGGAGTATGAATTGAATTTACAGCCTTGCTGAAAATTGTCTTTACAATTCCGTCATTCTGCTCTGAAAGCTCCTTCAAGATTCTGTTGTATTCCTCAACAATGCCGTCGCCTTTTTTAGAGACAAGAACATCCCATGTGCAGGATTCAGGCAGCGCGCTTTTAAAGCAGTACTCGTCAACTCTTTCCTTGTCCATTTTCAAGAACAAAAGATAAGAAAGCTGGGCAATATAAGAAGATGAATCAACGCCAGCCGAGGCAAGCACATCCTTAACTTTGTCAATTTCCTTATGCAATGAGTCAACTGTTACAGTTTTTGTTTTATTTTCCTTTTTTTCTTTTGCCATTTTCTTTTCCTGATAAATTATTTTCCTATGCGGCTTCCAAAATAAACTTGTTCAAAACTCCAATTTCACTGTCGGCAGACTCAAAATCACCGTAGATGATTTTCAAGTTTCTAACAGCATCAAAATCTTCCTGCTCCCTAAGCCAGTCAACATCAACCGCGCCGTTCAAGCAGATTCGTTTTGACAAAGCACGCAAAAACTGCTTCTGCTCTTCCGTAAAACTGTATTCTTTTTGCTGCTCGTGCCCAAGCCACAGATTGAAACGCCTGTTGTAGCCAACACAGCAGGACTGCAGCCTGTCAGTTTTCTTCAACGCAAACCTCACAAGCTGAATCACATTTGTTACAGCCTTTATTTTTGCAACGTCATCAATATCGTTTTTCTCTTCAAGAGGAATCACCAGACGCTCTTTCTTGAATTCCGCAAGATTTTCCGGCGACTCTCCGTTTTTAGTCCATTCGTAATAGCTCCAAAGAAGCTCGGGCTTAAAATACGCGTTCTCGCTTGCAAGCTTTTTAACAAGGTCTTTTAAGTCGTCATGGTTAAGCAAAGAAAGATTGCCCTCGTTTATCATCTTAACCGCGCGGATAACATCCATCTTCCTGTTCAAAAATTCCTCAAACTTGTCGATTGTCTCCTGCGCGTCTTTCAAGGCGTGTCCCTGATAAACAACATGGTCATCTCCGGGCTTAAGACGGATTTCAAATCCCGGAGCAATATCAAGAAGTTTTCTCACAAGCTCAGGCTGAGTTGTAAAAACGCTCACCAGCGCTTTTCTTTCCGCATTTTCCTCGCCTGAACCAGCAAAATCCGGCAGTGCCTCGCTTTTTACAGCCTCGTCAATCTTGTCGCTCGCCGCCTGAATGTCAAAATTAAACCCAGCAAGCAAGTCGTCTTTTTGCTCATCGTCAAGCTTCTTTGAAATTCGCCCCAGCTTTATTGCAAAGTCCTCAAGAATCTCGTCGCTCACATCTCCGCTTGAAAGATGCTCGAAAAGCTCTTTTAACGTGATGCCCGCTCCGCCTCCAGTTCCGCCGCCGCTTCCCTTAGGCATTGTCTTTTCATGCTCGCTCACTCCAACAGCGTCAATCATATAAAAATAATCTTTGCCCTTAGCGTTTGGCGTAACTTTCAAGAGCTCTTCTGTCTTGATTTTTCTGCATCCGCGCCCTTTCATCTGCTCATATAAAACTTCCGAGCGCACGTCGCGCATAAAGAATACAGTCTCCAAAGGCCGAATATCTGTTCCTGTCGCAACCAGAGTCACCGTAACGGCGATTCTGAACTTCTTTGACGTTCTGAATTCGTTTATAAGCCCTTCCGTGTTCTCGCAGGAGTAAGTAATCCGCTGAACATATTTTTCCATGTACTCATCAAGGCTCTCGTTTTCAGGAAGCTCTTCTTTCACTTTCTCCCTGAACACAATCTTCGCGATTTCCACAATGTTTTTTGCGTGTGCCTCGTTCTTTGCAAAAATAAGCGTCTTTGGAATATAAAGATAAGACGGCTTGCGCTCAGAAAAAGTCGCCTTGTAAAGCGTATTCATATAAGTTGCAAGCACAAGCTCAATCTGTTTCCTGTTCACAACGTTAACATCAAGCTGGCTGCTTTTGTATTCCTTGTCGTCCGCAAAGAATTTCCGCTTTGTCTTCTGCCCTGTTTTTTTGTTGATTTCGTCAAACTTCTCGCCCGCTTTTATTGTGCCGCCGTTTTCTGTCGCGTCGGTCCTTATCCTGTAGATTTTCGGATAGCAGTTTATGTTTTCCCTTATGGAGTCGTTGTATGTGAAAGTATAAGCCGGAGCTCCGCCAAAATAATCCACGGTTGTTTCCGTAGGTGTTGCAGTAAGCCCGATAATGTTCGCGTTCTCAAAATAGTCAAGAACCGCTCCCCAGTCGCTGTAAATAGAACGGTGGCACTCGTCAACGATAATCAGGTCAAAAAAGTCTTTTGGAAGCTTAGGATTTTCAGGAAGAATAATTTTATTTCCAGTCTCGCCTTTTTCAAGTTTTTCGTCCCGCTCCAAGTCTTCCTTGCCGCTGTTGCCGTCATCAATTTTCTTTCCGCTCAGATACGAGAAAAGCCTTTGTATCGTTGAAATCTCTACATTTGCCGTGCCAAGCGGAGCATTGCTTTTTAGCCGGTCCACTGTGTAGACGTTCACAAAAGGCTCTTTAGTTCTTGGAATCTCAAATTTGCTGAACTCGTCGTTCGCCTGCTTGCAAAGATTGTTTCTGTCCGCAAGAAAAAGAATCCGCCTGACGTTTGTAAACGAGAGATACCTATAGCAAAGGCTGCACGCCGTAAAAGTTTTTCCCGAGCCTGTCGCAAGATAAAGCAGCGCGCGTTTTTTACCGTGCAGAAAAGCGTAGTCAATATTGTAGATTGACTTTATCTGATGAGGATAAAGAGTATTGCTAAACCAGAAATCCTTGATTCCGTTCTTATGAAGATTTTCCATAAGCGCAGAATCCGCAAGAGTAGGAAGCCCGGAATAACGCTTAGAAATTCCAAGAATGTCGGACAGTTCTTTTGGAGTGTGGAAATTCTTAACTTCCACATATTTGCTTTCTGGATTTCTTAAATCCTTGAACTTGATTGTCTTTCCGTTTGTTATGTACGACACCGGCAGATTTTCAAACATCTTGTAGCTTGCCACCCATTCAGGCAAAAGCCTTGTGTATAAGGCCGCCTGCGCCTCCACATCTTCTTTCAGGCCGTTTTCCTCGCGCTTCGCCTCCACAACGCCCACCGCCTTTCCGTTCAGAAAAAGCAGATAGTCAGGGCGTTTGCTTCCGTTCACGATAAATTCGCGCACCGCGTACGAAGTGTAAAAATCGCTTCTTTCATCGCGGTTCACAACCGCCCACCAGCTTTCAGCAAGCATATTGTCTATTTCAATGCGCGCCTTTTCCTCAGGCTTTTTCTCTTTAGCTTGCATATTTTCCATTATTCTGCTTCTCCAACTGGTGAGTTTTCTGTCTCTGAAAGCGAATCTATTTTTCTCAGCAAGATTTCCGCGATTCGGGAAATTTCTTTTTGCTCTTCGAGCGGAGGAAGTGGGAACAATTCATTTCTTAACAATGTATAATGTCTAGCATAGCCTCTGCTTCTTAGATTTTTCGCCGCATACAAAACTAAATAATATATAAATTTTTCGCAGCATAATATCGGCTTCATAAGTTTTGTGCCGTCAGCCCCGACTATAAAAGGAAAATCGATATATTTTACATTGCGAGTATGGTCGCCAAACATGATTAACGGAATTTCAGTAATTGCTTTATCAGCTTCATTCGAATATCCATCTATAAAACCTTGCCCCTGACTTATTACAGGAATTTCACCTCGCAAAAGAATTTCTTTTGTTTGTATCTGATTCGACTTATTTCCAACAGAGACAGTAATATCTTCAATATGAACCCACTTCCAGCTTTTTGGAATCTCAAACGGCTTGTCATTGTCTGAAACTTCCTTTACCACAACTTTTGAGCCGGGCTTCTCTCCCTTTGCAACAAGCTCACCGTTAAGCCGTTTCTCTTTCTCGCTTCTGATTTTTTCAAGCAACGCTTCCGCGCTTTCTATGTCCTTGTGGCTCTCACGCCATTTTGCAGTGAGTCTGCCTTTTACAAGCAGGTCTAGTATCTTTGATTTTAATTGCTCTGTGTTCATAAGAAAATAATTACCAGAAAGCAATTATAACATAAAATCTTATTTTTTCTATTGATTCCTTTAGAGTTCTGTCAACGTGTTTTCCACTGCATTAGCAGCCCTGTTTCCAGTGCGCTAGCAATGCCATTTCCAGTGCACTGGAAACACCATTGCCAATGCGGTGGAAAGCCCCTTGTCAGTGCACTGGAAACACCATTGTCAGTGCGGTGGAAATACAATTGCCAGCGCAGCAACAATCATATTGTTAGCCCAGCAACTGCTTGGCAGCTTCAAAAACACACTATATACAGTGCATATATATTAAAATTTATTTTTACCGTGCAATATTATTTATCAATAAAATTTTCTTGACTTTTATTTTCTGTTGCAATATATTTATTTTAGCTGGCAGGAGGAGTTGCAATTTTTTATTTCTACACAAGTGCAATTATATTGCACAATGCAAAAAGCTGTAGCAAGAGGTAGTGGTTATGGGCGAGGTAACTTTTGGAAGGAGAGTTCAGAATTTGAGGACAGACGCAGGATTGAGCATGGAGCAGCTTGCAGGCAGGCTCGGCATTTCAAAAAGCCGGGTGAATATGTGGGAGAACGGCGGAGTAATTCCGCGCAGGGATATGCTTGTGAAAGTTGCGGAATTCTTTGGAGTTTCCACGGACTTTCTTTTAAGTTCCGGGCAGGATGGCAAAGAGCCTGAAGAAAGCAAGGAAGTTCAGATAATTCAAAGAGGACTAAAGGACATGAACGAGGAACAGCATAAAAAGGCGCTTAAAATTCTTGCGGCCGCTTTTGATGATATTTTTGACGATGATGAGGAATAGTTAATGAAGCAAAATCCTGACTTTAAAAAAGCATATATTCTTGCAAATGACATGCTTGTAGCTGCCCGCTGTATTAGACAGTTTCCTTTTGATGCGGCTGAATTTGTAAAGGAGCAGACAGACTTGAAATTTTACTCCTTTAAAAGGGCTTTTGAGAAATTTGGCTTGATATGCAATGATTTAGGAAGCGGCTCTGCAATTCTTTCAAAACTAAACGGAAAGAATATAGTCTTTTATAATCAGGACGAGTGCAACATGAGGGATTCTTTTAACAAGCTTCATGAAACAGGTCATTTTTTGCTTGCGCACAAGACAAACTTGACGGCAGACAATCCGCTTTACGGAGTTCAGGAAGTTGAAACGAATTTCTTCACAGCACAAATGCTAATGCCTTTACAAGTGCTAAAAGAAATTCAGCGGAGAGGATATAAAATTGATTCAAGTTTTTTAATGAGGAATTTTGGAGTTTCTTGCAATGCCGCAAAAAAAAGAATTGAAACATTGAGCAAGAGAATTTTTCTGACAGCAGAAGAAATGTCTTTTGACGATATAATACTGGAAAAATTCAGGGCGTTCATAAATAAAATTGCGCCTGAGAAATACGAAAGCTCATACTATTGCCGTGATGAAGAAATGCAGGAGGAACGGAACAGATGGCTTGCGGAAGGATTTTAGCCCGGACGCAGGCTCTGAAATAAAAAAAGTCTGAAAACAGTTGCATGTTATGTAACAGACAAAGCTCCCAGACTTGACGGCATCAATAACGATACCAAATGTGGCAATTTGATAATATCATTATTGGCCGGCCGTATTCAATAGCGAGACTTTGCAATAACCTTTTTACTATGGAGGCAATGCCCCGTGGCAAGCACTTCTAATCTCATGGATTCAATCTCGAATCCGAACGGCCGTGTGTCTGTGAAACTACAGCGCAATCAATTCTCAAAAGACTTTTCCGACAAGTATGTTGGAAGAGCCGTCAGAAATACCCACACTGTTGGAAACGTCCTGCAGCTTGTGGCAAACAAAGTCCCCCAGCTGGATATTGGAACAGTCTATTCGGTATGCGACGCTTTGGAAAAAGTTGTAGCAGAATCATTAAGGAATGGAAATTCTGTAAACTGCCTGAATCTCGGTGTTTTTTATATCGCCTGCAAAGGCTCCACAGACGGAAACTCTTCTATTCCTAATATTACTGTAAAGTTCATTCCGTCAGAGACTACAAAATCGGCAATCGCAAATATTACGGTTGAACACGAGGCTTACTCAGAACCAGCCGCCACAATCATCAAAATTGTGGACGTTGACACAGGCAATTCTGACGGAAAACTTTCTTTGAACGGCTCGGTGCAGATTTCAGGAAAGAAACTCTTGATAGGAGGCGAAGGCAGCGGAATTTGGTTCGCGCCTGCAATCGGCGAGCAGTCTTTGATTGACGAGAGCAGCTCTGACTGGATTTCGGTAACAGCAAAACTTTCTGTGAACAAGCCCGGAACTTTGCTTTTTCCTTTGCCTAAGTCCCTTGAAAAAGGAACGTACCGCATTGTGCTGAAGACAAAATCGCCTTCTAACCTGAGAAAAGAACGAAAGGAAATAGTTACAACTGTTTCTGACCCGCTTTTTATCCAATAGCGCGCAGAGCGAACATGGGCTGCCTAACAAGTAAAAAAATAATGCCGTTTCAAACTCTGTTTATTAAACAAAGCAGGCACGGCAATGCTTTTTAGGCAGTTCTCTTTCTAAAAAATCTAAACAGGATATATAATTTATGGGCTCAAGAGGACAAGCTTTAAAATCCGGCGGCTTTACAGAATACCGCTATCATACAATCGCAAGATATAACAATGTAAGGTTCGTTGTGCAGAATAATGCAAATGAAAATTTTAAGCTTACAGAGATGAGCAATTCTCCGTGGGCGGTGTATGTTGGCATCAACAACAACGGAATTGTAAAAACTATCACCTTTTACAACGGAAGCCGAAAGAAATTCAAGGAAATAGACATTGACAAAGCACATCATGGACTATCTCCCCATGTGCATGAATGTAATCCAAAGACAAGCCTGCGGGTTAAAGGTCTTGAAGCACGGGCATTAACAAAAAAAGAGGATAATAGAGTAAAAAAGATTTTGGCTTTCTATAAAAAGCACAATCTTAAAGAATACGTTTTGAACGGAGGTAAAATGAAATGAAAACAACAGAAAACTTTGATGTGAATCTTGGAACGCTGGATGCATTTTACGAATCATGCGTAGAAGAAACAGACTTTTGTCATAATGGAATTTGGTATGAAATTGCATGGGGTGAAGACGGCGGCTGGGACATATATTTTATGGACAAAGACTTTTATATCAACAACCGTAAATGGTACGAGACTGCAAAAAAAGAACATTTTGAAAATCTCTGCGATTTAGCCTTTAATTTCAAGCTAAAGAATGACGGACGCACAATTGCGGAATATATATGCGATTACAATAGAGTTCCGCGGTATGCAGTTCCAATTCCAGCATTTGCAGACGACCAGAAGAGAAGAAACTGGTAAAAGAGGGTCGTGTTTCATGAAACAGCACAGAATTACAGGAAATGATGTTCTTGATTTTGACAGATACTATAACGGCAAGGAAGAATCTCCTGTTTTCCGAAAACAGTATATCGATATAAAAAACAAGCTTTTTGTTCCAGTTGATGACTTAGGATTGCTCAGCCTTTCCAATAACATAAGCGATGAGGTTATTCTTCATCAGTTTGTAAAGGACACAAAGCAAAACAATTTTGTAATAAAAGAAACACCGCCTATAAATCTGTTTCAAAAAGTCTATGCAGTTGCGAGTTCTGATTTAAGCGTTGATTCTTCAAAGTCTTACGAAGTTTTTAATTTAAGCAATATTCTAAAATCAAGAATCAATGCATACAGACTGCAAAATGAATTCGGACTGCTTGTAATCCTTACTTTGATTTGGGGAAATGAGAAAACTTTTGACTATGCATTTGGAAACATTGAAAAAGGGAGCATTGTCGCTGTTTCATCACAAGCAATAAAAAACAGCGAAGTGTTCAGAAAAGGATTCTGCCAGGCTATAAAAATTATTGAGCCAGGAAACATCTGCTGGTACGGAAAGATTTTTGACTGGGTTAAAGAATATTATAACCCCGAAAAGATAGTAAAAATGCAGACCAGAAGTCAGCTTATCAAAAGGAAAGCTGCTTTTGATAAGGAAAAATATCAAGGAGAATTATTTTCAGCATAGCAAGACAGAGTAAAGACGAATAGGAATTGCTGGCAAAATCTAAGATAAAAAGCCTTAGCTTTTAAATCGCTTCAGAAAATTTTGCAGCCGCTCGGTTTTCGGGTTAGCGATTATCTCTTTCGGGCTTCCCTGCTCCGCAATCACGCCGTCCGCCATAAAAATCAGCTTGTCGCTCAGGTCGCGGGCAAACGCCATCTCGTGCGTCACTACAATCATCGTCATCTTCTCTTCCGCGAGTTTTCTTATAACGCTCAAGATTTCGCCGGTAAGCTCCGGGTCAAGCGCGCTGGTAGGCTCGTCAAAGTAAATCACTTTCGGCTTCAGCGCAAGGGAGCGCGCAATCGACACTCGCTGCTGCTGACCGCCTGAAAGCTCGCACGGATAGGATTTCTCCTTTCCAAGAAGATTCACTTTCGCAAGAAGAAGCCGCGCCGTCTCCAGCGCCTCAGCATAAGGGATTTTAAGGACGTGAATCTGCGCGTCCATTATATTCTGCAGAACCGTCATATGCGGAAAGAGATTGAAATTCTGGAAAACAAAGCCCGACTTTAGCGAAGCCTCGCGAAGAAGTTTCTTGTCTGAATATTTTCCGTCTTTTACAATGTCAAGACCGCAGATTGAGATAGAGCCTGAATCGACTTTTTCAAGCTGGGCAAGGCAGCGGAGCATCGTGGATTTTCCGCTTCCGCTCGGGCCGATTATGCCCAGGACCTCGCCCTCGTCAACATCGAAGGAGATTCCCCTTAAAACCTGAACATTGTCCGAAAAAGTTTTCTGAATGTTTTTTACTGAAATTATGCTCATCCTGATTTTCCGCCCGCGTTTTTATTTGTAGTAGTCAAGTTTCTTTTCAATCAAAATGAAGACAGAAGAAACAATCCAGTTCATAAGGAAATAGAAAATTCCGGCGATAAAAATCGGAGTCGTTGAGAAGATTCTGCTTGAAGCCGTCTGCGCCGTGCGCAAAAGCTCCACAACGCCGATTACAGAAACGAGAGCCGTGTCCTTTACAAGCGTAATAACCTCGTTTCCCATAGACGGAATCACGTTTTTTATCACCTGCGGAAGAATTATCCTGAAAAATGTCTGGAGTCTCGTGTAGCCTAGAACTTTCGCAGCCTCGTGCTGTCCTTTTGGAATCGACTGGATTCCGCCGCGGTAAATTTCCGCGAAATAGCACGCGTAGTTCACTGAAAGCGCGACAATGCTCGCCGTGAAGCGGTCGAACGAGAACGAAAAGACGTAGTAAGGCCCGAAATAGACGACAATCAGCTGAAGCATAAGCGGAGTTCCGCGGATTACAAGCAAGAACGCGTTTGTAATCCACGAGACAGGCTTGAATTTAGACATTCTTAGAGCCGCAAGAGGAAATCCGAGAGGAATTGAAAAAAGAAGCGTCAACGCAAAAACTTCAAGAGTCGTTAAAGTCGCTTCGAGCATTGAAATTATCATACTTGTCATTGACGCTTCTCCATAAAAGGCCGCTGCAGGCAAAAGACTATTTTATTTTCCGATAACGCTGATGTCGCGTCCGAACCATTTCTCGCTTATTTTAGCCACAGTTCCGTCGGCCGCCATCTCGTTCAACGCGTTCTGCACCTTGTCGCGAAGCTCTGTGTTGCCTTTCTTGAAAGCGATTCCGTACTGCTCAGGCGCAAGCCCCTCCTCAAGAATCACAAACGGCTTTCCAGTCGTCTTGATTGAGTAGGCCGCCACAATCTCGTCCATCGCCACTCCGTCAACTCCGCCAATCTCAAGGTCGTTCAGCGCTGTGATGTTGTCCTTGAACTCCACGATTTCCTTAAGAGACTTCTTGAAGCCGCCGGCTCCGTCAATCGCGTCAGACGCGCTCGAGCCTGCCTGAACTCCAAGCTTTTTTCCGGCCAGGTCAGCCAAAGTCTTTATTCCAGAGTCCGCCTTTACAACGACAATCTGAGCGTTGTTAAGATAAGGGTCAGAGAAAGTGAGAGCATCAAGACGCTCCGCCGTGATTGTAAGCCCGTTCCAGATGCATGAGATTTTTCCTGTGTTAAGCTCCTGCTCCTTTGCTGACCAGTCAATCGGCTGAACGCGCAAAGTCATTCCGATTCTTGAGCACACCTCGCGCGCAAGGTCGATGTCATATCCGACAATCTCGTTCTTGTCGTCCCTGAATCCCATCGGAGGGAAAGAGTCGTCAAGGCCTAGAACGAATTCATTTGATGATTTTTTTCCGCCGCATGATGCAAAAGCGAAAAGGCTTGCCGCAACGGCAAGACCGGCAACGATTTTTGTGATTTTCATATTTTTCTCCTATTAAAATGTTTTCAAATAAGTTTTTAGCATGACAAAGCGGCTTATGTCATTCCGAACTCGAGAACTTTTGTTCTCGCTTTGATTCGGAATCTGTAAACGTCAGATGCTGAAACAAGTTCAGCATGACAGCCGCAGACACTGAATCAAAGCGAACGACAACGCGTTCGAGTTCAGCATGACGCGGCTTTTACCGTCTACAGATATTTTTCCGCGAAAGACTTCAAAATTGAAATCTGCTTTTCTGTCATTTCAGGCGACGGCCCGCCGGTTGTCTTTCTTGCCTCCATGCAGGCTTCAGGCGTTATTTTCGCAAAAATGTCCTCCTCAAAAAGAGGCGAGATTTTCTTCAAGTCGTCTATCTTCAAGTCCTCAATCGCGCCAAAGCCTTTGTCAATCGCAAGGCGCACGCACTGCGCGCTCACTCCGTGGGCAACGCGGAACGGCAAGCCTTTTCTCACGAGATAGTCCGCAACATCTGTGGCGTTAGCAAAGCCGCCGAAGCAGGAAGCCTTCATCTTCGGAAGATTCCACTCCGCGCTCGAAACCATCGCCTCAAAGACAATCACGTTTCCCTGAACAGTGTCCAGAGCCTCGAAAAGCGGAGCCTTGTCCTCCTGCATATCGCGGTCGTAAGCGAGCGGAAGCCCTTTCATCATGACAAGAAGATTTATCAGGTCTCCGTAGACTTTTCCAGTGCGTCCGCGGATAAGCTCGGCAAAGTCAGGATTCTTTTTCTGGGGCATAATCGAAGAACCTGTTGACCATTTCTCGCTAAGGTTCACAAATCCGAATTCAGTTGTTGACCAAAGAACAATCTCCTCGCACATTCTGCTCAAATGGCTCTGCAAAAGCGCAAAGTCCGAAGTGAATTCAATGCAGTAGTCGCGGTCGGAAACCGAGTCAAGGGAATTTTCAGTAACGCCGTCAAAACCGAGAGTTTCCGCGACCATCTCGCGGTTCAAAGGAAGCCCCGACCCCATCAAAGCTCCCGAGCCGAGAGGCGAAAGAGAGACGCGCTTGAGGGAGTCAGAAAGACGCTCAACATCGCGCTTAAGCATGAAAGCCCATGCGCACAAGTGCTGTGCCAAAGTTCCAGGCTGCGCGTGCTGCATATGGGTGTAGCCGGTTAAAAGCGAATCTTTATGATTTGAGGCGATGTCAGCAAGCGTTCTGATAAGAGAAGCGACAGCCTTCTGCAAGTCAGGAATCACACGGCGGAGATAAAGCCGCTCGTCAAGCGCAATCTGGTCGTTCCGGCTTCTTCCCGTGTGGAGCTTTTTTCCTGCGTCGCCGATTCTGTCCGTCAAAGTCGCCTCTACAAACGAGTGAATGTCCTCCGCAGAATAGTCGATTGTGAGCTTTCCAGTCTTCAAGTCGCTTTCAATAGAGTCAAGCCCTTGCTGAATCTGTTTGTTCTCGTCATCTGAAATTATTTTCTGGCTCGCGAGCATTGCAGCGTGGGCTTTCGAGCCGTGAATATCGTCAAGAGCCATGCGCTCGTCAACATAAATCGAAGTTTCAAACTCAACCGCCGCAGCGTCAGGACCTTCCTTGAAGCGTCCGTGCCACAAAGCCGCGTGATTGTTGTCGGTCATAGTTCCGTGTGTCTCGTTGTTTTTGTTCATAGAAGCATTATATCGAATTTAAGGGAGATTAGAAAAGCAATTCTTAGAACGCAATCAGAAACTGTGATTACAAATTAAGAATTTCGGAATAGAAAAAGGAAAAAGAAAAGAAATAGTTTTGACGAATATCGGCAAATCACTTTTTCTT
Source organism: Treponema sp. UBA4692 (assembly GCA_002404895.1). Classification (GTDB taxonomy): domain Bacteria; phylum Spirochaetota; class Spirochaetia; order Treponematales; family Treponemataceae; genus Treponema_D. The sequence continues at coordinate 101,776 of DHKO01000046.1, forward strand.
GAAACGTCATCGTGACGAACGCCGACAAAACAGTTTTTCTTGAATCGTCATCATGACGAAAGCCGTCAAAACGCTTTTTCACGAATCGTCATCGTGACGAACGCCGGAAAAACGCTTTTTCACGGATTGTCATCATGACAAACGCCGGCAAAACGCTTTTTCTTGATTCGTTATTTTGACGAACGCCGGCAAAACGCTTTTTCTAATATTCAACCGCAGCCAGACACTCGCTTTCGCCGGTGCGCTCGTTCTCTTCAAGCGGGCGGAGAATCTTTACAAAAATCACGCTGCCTGCCTCCGGGAGTTTTTTTGCGCCGGGAGAAAAGACAAGCTGGCAGTGCAGAAAATTTTCCGTTACGGCGTGGACTACAATGCGGTCTTTCACAAGGCGCACGCGGTGGACAGTCTCGCAGACGGCGCTCAGGATTTTCCCCTCAAACGACTTTATGTATTCGGTCTTTGATTTTCTGTTGAAATCTTCAAGCCGCTTTATTCTCTCATCGGTTATGTAGTTCGGAACCATCGGGCGCATTTTGAATGCCTCAGTTCCCGGCCGCGGACTGAACGGAAACGCATGCACAAACGCAAAGCCGCATTTCTCAAGCATTTTGAGAGTCTCTTCAAAGTCCTCGCCCGTTTCTCCAGGGAATCCAGCGATTATGTCGCACGCAAGAAACGGATTCTCCTTAGCCTTTTTCAAAAGTTCGCACGCCCTGTAAACCGCCTCTATTCTATAAGGCCGCTTCATTTTTTCAAGAACAGCGTCGCTTCCGCTCTGCACGGAAATATGGAAATGAGGGCGGAGACGCGGATTTTTTATCGCCTTGCAAAGCTCCTCGTCAACGATTTCAGGATAAAGGCTCGAGATTCTGACGGCGATTTTCTCTGTGTTTTCAAGAATCAGGCGCAAGATCGAAGCGAACTTCACATATTTTTTTCCATCTTTTTCAAAGAGATTGAGATTTTCAGGAATCTTCAGACTGTTTTCCGCAAATTTATTTCCGTCAAAAAGACCGAAATACTGAGCGATGTTCACGGTTGTGATTACAACCTCGCTCTGGCCGCTTTTTTCAAGCGAGCGCACGCGCTCCACGCACGAGAAAGCGTCAAGCGAGACCGATTTTCCGCGCGCAAGGCGAATCCGGCAGTAAGTGCAGACGCTGTTGCAGCCGTCCTGAATCTTCAATGATGAGCGCGAATGATTTATGAATGTGTCAGTTGAAAGCCTGAAAGGCTCGGTGATTACATTTTTGAGCGGAGAGCTGTTCTCGCCGTCAAAGAATTTCTGGATTTCACAGGAGATTTCTTTTCCGTCCGCGTCAGGATTTTTTCCAAGAATATCTTTCAGGATTTTTGGAACATCAGCCATCGCGCCTTTATGCTGACCGCCCAAAACGCAGACACGCCCGTCAATTTCAAGAATGTCTTTCTGATTTAACTGCGCGTAGCAGCCGGTAACGGCAACCGCGCTTTTCGGGCAGACTTTCAAAAGCATCCGGATAATCCGCCGCGCTTTCTGCTCGGCTTTTGCGGTAACAGTGCAGGTGTTCACGACGCACAGCGCGACCTCATCATCACAAGCGGCGGAAGCAGTCAAAGGCGACATTGTAACATCAAAGCCCGAATCGGAGAAAAAACGCGCCGCCCCCTCGCTTTCAACCTGATTCAGCTTGCAGCCGAGCGTCTCAAAATGGATTTTTCTTTTTTGCATTTCTATAAAACTATCTAAGACGTGCGGAAACTCTGTCTCTTCCGCGGACAGCGTCACCCTGATTTGAATCGAGAGAAAGAGCCTTGTTGTACGCTTCAAGCGCCCCGGCATAGTTTCCGGCCATCTCGCGCGCATAGCCGCAGCGGCTCCACCACAGAGCAACCTGCGGCTCAGTGTAGACCGCCGCTGTCATAGACATATCGGCATGCTGGTATTTTCCCTGCCGGATATAAATCTCGCCCATGTAATAATAAGCGTTTCCGATCCTCGCCGCGTTTGAAGGCGCGCTTGCAATATAAAGCTGGAACATCTCCATTGCGCCTGTATTTTTTCCAAGATAATATTTTGCCTCAGCAAGAATCTCCATAAGGCGAACATCTCCCGGAGCAAGTTTTCTTGCAGCTGTCGCCCTCTCCTCGCCCTCGGCGTACTGTCGGTTTCTCACCAAGCTCCAGCAAAGAACACAGTAAGAGTCAACATTGTTCGGATTCAAAGCGATTTCCTGCTCGCAAACCTTGATTGCCTCCGCATACTGCTCGTTTCTGTAAAGAACAAGCGCGTCAGGCTTCTGCGCAAAAGAGACCGCAGCAAAAGAAAGAAAAAATATCGTCAAAAAAGTTTTCGAAAATCTCATATTCCACCTGAAAATTTCAATTTTAGAACTTCAATTTTTAAGATAAAAGATAAAACTGAATAAAACTATGCGGTCGTCATTGTGCAGCGGCCAGAAAAATAAGAGCCAGGCTCTAGGACAACCTGCTTTGAGGAAATATCGCCTGAAACAGAGCCAGAAGACGTAACAAAAACAAGATTCTTCGCAGTGATGTTTCCCTCGACCTTTCCGCGCACAAGAACACGCGTCGCTGAAACTCCAGCCTTAACAACAGCGTTGGTGTCAACAACCAAGTCGCTTGTCGCCTCGATAGAGCCTGTAACGTTTCCGCGAATCATAAACGGCTTCGCGAATTTTATATTTCCATGAAAAGAAATGTCCGAAGCGAGAATCGTGTCAAAATCCTCGTCTTCCAAATCAAAAAGGTCAGTATCCTTAACTTCTGCCATCAGTGTTTTCCTGTAAAAAATTTTTCTTGCGCAGGCAAGCAAACTTTCTGGCACGCGGAAAATCTCCGCAAAACCGCGCCGCCCCGAAAATAAAGAAACAAAAACAGTTTACAATATATCGGGGCTTCTGTCTAATAGGCTGGAAGAAAGTATCAAAGAGCATCAAACGAATCAATTTTCACGTTCTGAGTGAATTCTGAAAAGCAAGAATTTATCTTATAGGGCTTATTCATAATTTCCATCAGCGTTTTTTTGGAAATTATTTTAAACAAATTCGTTTTTTCTATTTTAATGTGTGGTGAACAAACAATGAAGAAAATAAATAACTAAGTTACCCGAATAAAGTAACTATATTTTCAAATTTAGTTACTTTATTTTAAAATATAGT
>DHKO01000030.1 GCA_002404895.1 Treponema sp. UBA4692
TGTAAATCGTACTGAGTACGAAGCCTGTTTTTTCAATTTTCTTGAATCGTATTGAACACGAATCTTGATTTTTGCCGTCATTCCGAATTCAAGGCGAGCAGTAATCTGCTCGATTTCTGAATCTGCGTAATTTTTCACAGATGCTGAAACTAAGCGACAAAAGATTTCGAGTTCAGCATGACTAAGTTTTTTTTGAATCGCGCCCTAAAGACAAAAAAAACTCCGCAGGCATTTCTGCGGAGGGGGCTAAAAAATGGAAAGACTGTCTAAACTTTATTTACTTTCTAGTTTCACCAGTAGGAGCTGAAGCAACTTTCCTAAAGTTCATTGCCTCTGTGCCATTATCAGAACTTGTCAATATCAAAACCGCAGTGGAAGAGGAAACTGTCATGGCTGCTGTATAGCCTGTTCCAAGGGTAATTGTCTTCTCCTGCCATTTTCCTTTTTTATAATAGCGCTCACAATATGTCAGACCTGTTAGAACATTTCCTTTTACACTGAAAGTCCATTTTCCACAAAGAGCGTATCCTGTTTTATCAGATTCTCCATCACTTACATCACCTTCATCAAAATATTCATAAGAATCTGCTGTTGTATCGCCTGTAAAGTAGAGGTACTCTCCGCCTTCTTTATTGTCTTTAACACGTGTCCAATAAGTTCCTTTGAGGCTTACATTTTCAGATTCTGAGCCGCTTCCGCTGCCTGAACTAGAAGTTCCGCCTGTTCCAGTTGACCCGCTGTTTCCTGAATCACCTGACGATGACGAACTCGAGCCAGAACCACTTTCTGAGCCTGACGAGCTGCCCGATGAAGACGAACCTGAGCCAGAGCCAGATGAACTTCCTGAACCGCTTCCAGATGAGGAACTGCCGCCAGACGAGCCTCCAGTCTCAGTTCCAGAAGATGAGCTAGAACCGCTGCCCGAAGAATCGCCCTTTCCAGAAGATGAGCCGCCGCTTGAGCTGCCATCTGATGAGCTGCTTCCAGAAGAAGAAGAGCCGTCAACAGTCACATCATCGCTTGAACTTCCGTCATCGCTGCATCCTGAAAACGAAAACGCGAAAAACAGCGCAGCCAAAACAGCCGAAATTTTAGCAAACTTTTTCATAATAAGTTCACTCCTCATAAAATTAGAAATCGCCAACTAAAAATTGACTAGACAAGTGTCCCCCCCCGGAAAAAGTCAAGAGGTTTTACAAAATTTTCTGATTTATTTTCATTTTTCCTAAGAAACTTCCAACAAAATCCGATTTATCGCCAAGAAAAAATGATGTAGTATTGTGGAAACTCAAAAATCAAATCTAATAAACCAAAAAGGGAAACAAAATATGAAATTCATTTCGTGGAACGTGAACGGACTTCGAGCCGTTATGGGAAAAAACTTTATGGAAGCGTTCGCCTCGCTCGACGCGGACTTTTTCTGCCTGCAGGAGACAAAGCTCCAGGCAGGGCAGATTCAGATGGAGCTCTCAGGCTATCACCAGTTCTGGAACTACGCCGAAAAAAAAGGATATTCCGGAACCGCGATTTTCACAAAGCACGAGCCGATTTGTGCAAGCTGTGGAATCGGAATCGCGGAGCACGACACGGAAGGCCGCGTAATCACTCTTGAATACGAGAAATTCTTTCTTGTTACGGTCTACACGCCAAATTCGCAGGACGAGCTAAAACGCCTTGAATACAGAATGAAATGGGAAGACGACTTCCGCGCATATCTAAAAACGCTCGCGCAAAAAAAAGGCGTGATTGTCTGCGGAGACATGAACGTGGCGCACGAGGAAATCGACATCAAGAATCCGAAGACAAACCGCCGCAACGCCGGATTCACCGACGAGGAGCGCGGCAAAATGACAGAACTGCTTTCATCAGGATTCACGGACAGCTTCCGCCACTTCTATCCAGACACCGCCGAAGCCTACAGCTGGTGGTCATACAGATTCCACGCCCGCGAAAAGAACACAGGCTGGCGAATCGACTATTTCCTTGTCTCGGACAGCATAAAAGACAAGATGACCGGCGCGAAAATCCACACGGAGATTTTTGGAAGCGACCACTGCCCGGTCGAGCTGGACATGGAATTTTAGATTTTTAAGAAAATGAGCGGCGATTTCCGAGTAAAAACGGGAGCGCCGCGATTTTGTGGTAATTTTCATTTTATGAGCAAATACGACCTTATCGCGTTCGACATGGACGGAACGCTTCTCGATTCAAGCAAGAAAATCCGCGACGACAGCCTTGAAATGATAAAAAAAGCCGCTGAGCATGGAAAAATCGTCTGTCTTTCAACAGGACGGTGTCTGCCTGAGCTTCTGCCATACGAAAAAGAGCTTTCAGACGTGAAATATTTCATCTGCATAAGCGGCGCGCTGGTTTACGACAACCAAAAAAAATGCGCGCTCGAAAAAAAAGCAGTTCCAAGCGAGGCGGCGGAAAAGATTTTTGAAAGAATAAAAGGACGCGACCTGATGATTCATCTACTTTCTGATGATTCTGTCGTGGAAAAAAGCAAAATCGCAAAAATGGAACTCTACAAGATGGGAAATTACAGCGGAGCGTTCAAGAAAACCGCGACTCTGGTTGAAGACGCGGCTGACCACTGGCGAAAAACGAAAATTCCGCTCTACAAGATAAATCTCTATTCAAAATCCGCCGAGGAGCGTTCAGAACTTTTGAATCTTCTTTCTGACTTGGAGCTGACCTTGGCTTTTTCCGAGATTGCAAGCCTTGAATGCACGGCAAAAAACGTGTCGAAAGGAAGCGGACTGAAATCTCTTTGCGGGCAGCTTAGGATTCCGATTGAAAAAACAATCGCCGTGGGAGACGCGGACAATGACCTTGAAATCTTAAAGACAGCAGGACTTGCCGTGGCGATGGGAAATGCGAACAAAAACGTGAAAAGTCTTGCCGATGTGATTGTAAGCGACAACGACTCAGGCGGCTGCGCGCAGGCGATAAGAGATTTTTTGATTTGAGATGCGCAGTTTGAGGAAAGAGGACTACGGAAAGCGGAGCGAAGGGAATAAAATAACGCCGAATGAAATCGCCTGCGGACAGAAAACGTTATTTTGACGCAAGAAGAAAGCAGACAAATTCAAAGAAAATCAAAATAACGACTGGAGAAAGCGAGCCAGCTTAAGAAACGTTACGGTAACGCTTTGAAAAAACACGTGCGGACAAGGAACGTCATCGTAACATTTCAAAAAATCGCGTGCGGACAGACCTCAAAATCATTCTGTCTAATTTTTCAAAAACATCTTCCTCCCCGCCCTTTTCTCTTCGCGTTGAATCAGCGTTTTCTTTTCATTATAATGACCGCATTATTTTAAAAAAAAGAGGAATCTTATGCTTACTTTGAAATTTGGCGGAACATCAATGGGAAGCGCGCGCAGGATTTTGGATTCTGTGAACATTATGATTGGACGCGCCCAGCAAGACCGTATTTCTGTTATTGTTTCAGCTGTGGCTGGAGTTTCAAACGCTCTTCAGGCCGCGATTGACGGCTGCGTTACCGGCGGAAATCCAAGTTCTTACGTTGAAAGCATAAGAAAAACCCATTCTGACATTTGCGCGGAAATTGCTTCTTCAATAAAGGGTTTTGACGCAAAGGAAGTCCTGAAAAAAATCGAGCTTAATTTTGAGGAGCTTGAAAAGCTTTTGAACGGAGTCGCGTCGTTCGGCGAGTGTCCGGAGTCGATTCACTGCAGAATAATGGGAATGGGCGAGCTTTGCTGCGTTCCAATCGTGAATGCGGTTTTGCAGGCGAAAAATCAGAATGTGCTTCTTCTCGATTCAAGAAGATTTATTTTTACAACTGGAAGCCAGAAAGAAGGCGACCCAGACTATGCGAGAAGCTCCACTGCCCTTGCACGCTACCGCGACGGAGCTGAGCCTGAGCAGGCGCGGATTCTGCTTTTTCCAGGATTTGTATGCTCGTGGATTAGCCATGCAGACGCCGAACCGAAAATGGGGCTTTTGGGACGCAACGGCTCGGATTTTTCTGCGGCGATTATCGGAGCGGGCTTAGGCTCGTCAAAAGTTGAATTCTGGACTGATGTTGACGGAATCTATACAGCCGACCCTCGGATTGTCTCAGACGCGATTCTGGTTGAGGACATGACTTATGAAGAGGCGATGGAGCTTTCGTTCTTCGGCTCGAAAGTTCTTCACCCGAAAACGCTTGCGCCGCTTGCGGCAAAAGGAATTGAGGCATGGAGCTTGAATTCGCACAATCCGTCTGCAAGAGGAACTAGAATCGGAAAAGGCCCGTTTGAGTCTGAAAAAGGAATGGGGCCTGTGCGCGGAGTTTCCTGCCTTAAAAACATCTCGCTGATTTCAGTTTCTGGAAGCGGTATGAAAGGCAAGGCTGGAATGGCCTCGAGAATTTTCGCGACTGTAACACGCGCAGGAGTCTCGGTTCTCCTGATTACTCAGTCTTCATCTGAATACACGATTTCTTTCTGCGTAAGGCAGTCGGAGTCATTGATTGTAAAGGAAGTTCTCTCTCAGGAATTCTCGCTTGAAATCAGGGACGGCGAAATCAACAAGATTAAAGTTCAGGACTACACGGCGATTGTCTCGATTGTGGGCGACAACATGAAGAAAAACTGCGGAGTCGCGGCAAAGTTCCTCAACGCCCTTTCTGCGCGCGGAATCAATATTCTTGCGATTGCGCAAGGCTCAAGCGAACGCTCAATCTCGGTTGTTATCGACGGAGAATTCGGAGACACGGCTGTAAAGGCGACTCATCTTTTCTTTTTCAACACTGCCCAGCCAATCGAAGTTTTCGCGTTTGGAGCGGGAACAATCGGCGGCGCGCTTATCGACCAGATTCGCGACCAGCATGAAAAGCTTCTTAAGCAGAATGTTGACATCAAAGTTCTTTGCATCTCGACTGCGGACGGAATGGTTCTTGACGGAAACGGAATCGACTTGAGCTGCTGGCGCGACCTTTCAAGAAAGGCGACAGACAAATCCAACGTTGACGAGATTTTGGATTTTGTAAAGGAAGCCAAGCCTCTGAATCCTGTTTTTGTTGACTGCACTGCAAGCTACGCTTTGCCGGAGCGTTATCTTGACATCTTGAATGCGGGAATGAACATTGCGACACCGAACAAGCGGGCAAATTCAATGGGAATGGACTTTTATAAAAAACTGCGCCAGACCGCGAACAAGAATCACGTGCGTTTTCTTTACGAGACAAACGTCGGCGCGGGGCTTCCAATCATCGACACTTTGCAGAATCTCTTCAAGTCCGGAGACTCGCTCGTGGGCTTCAACGGAATTATGTCCGGCTCGCTTTCTTATATTTTCGGAAAGCTCGACGAGGGCAAGAAGTTCAGCGAGGCTGTGAAAGAGGCGAAAGAGCTTAAATTCACAGAGCCAGACCCGAGAGACGACCTTAAAGGAACTGACGTTGCGAGAAAGGCTCTGATTATCGCGCGTGAATCAGGAATGTCGATTGAGCTTTCAGACATCAAGATGAATTCGATTTTCCCTGCGGATTTTTCGATTGAGGGAACTGTCGATGAATTTATGGCGAATCTTCCGAAAGTTGACGCTTATTTTGACGAGAAAATGGCGCAGCTTAAAAAAGAAGGAAAAGTTCTTAGGATGGGAGCCTCAATCAGAGACGGAAAAGTTTCCGTTGGAATGCTCGAAGTCGGAAGCGACAATCCGCTTTACGGCGTGAAGGGCGGCGAAAACGCGTTTGTCTTTGAGACTGCGCGCTACACGCCGATTCCGCTTACAGTGCGCGGCTACGGAGCCGGTGCTGGAGTTACAGCGGCAGGCGTTTTCGGAGACATTCTCCGCACAGTAAGCTTCAACCCGAGCAAATAAGATAATTGAAAAAGCCGGCGCGATTTAATTTTGCGCCGGCTTTTTTTGTTTTGAATGAAGATGTGCAAAGCCCGTCATTGCGAACCCGGGCAGTTTTCCGCTCGCTTCGTTTCGGAATCTATAAAAACAGACCATGAATCGAGTTCAGGGTGACGAATAAAGCAAAAGCGGCAACCGGCAAAGTCGAAAAAATCCTCTATTTCCTAAAAACCTTGCTTTGCTGTAAAATAAAGCCATGGTTATTGTTCTCAAAAATGACGCTTCTGAATCAGAAAAAAAGAATATAAAATCGCTTTTAAAGTCGAAAAGCTTCAAGATTAACGAAGTAAAGGGCGAGGAATCCACGATTCTTGCGGCGGTTGGAAAACTTGCGATGGACACGCGCGAAGTTGAAGTTCTGCCGGGAGTCGAAAAAGTCGTTCCGATTTCAAAGCCTTACAAAATGGCGAGCCGCGAATTCAAGCCTGAAAACACAATTGTTGAAGTTCCGAACAACCGGGGGCAGATTATCCGCGTTGGAGGAAGCCGCCTTGTCTCAATCGGCGGGCCTTGCGCTGTGGAAAGCCGGGAGCAAATGCTTGAAGCGGCCCAGGCAGTTGCGCAGGCTGGCGCGACAATGCTTAGAGGCGGCGCGTACAAGCCGAGAACATCTCCATATTCATTTCAGGGTCTTGGCGAAGAAGGCCTTAAATATTTAAAGGAAGCTGGCGACAAGTACGGTCTTCCGGTTGTCACGGAAATTGTAGCGGCGGAATATATTCCGGTAATGGAAAACAACGGCGTTGACGTTTATCAGGTTGGCGCGCGGAATATGCAGAATTTCGAGCTTTTAAAGCGTTTGGGAAAACTCGGAAAGCCAGTTATTCTAAAACGCGGACTTTGCGCGACAATTCAGGAATGGCTGATGAGCGCGGAATATCTTCTTTCTAGCGGAACTGAAAAAGTCATCCTGTGCGAAAGAGGAATCAGAACATATGAGACCGCAACCCGAAACACTCTTGATTTAAGCTCAGTTCCAGTTTTAAGAAGCCTGACACACCTTCCGATTATCGTTGACCCGAGCCACGCTCTTGGCGTGCGCGACAAAATTCCTCCGATGGCACTTGCAGCGATTGCGGCAGGCGCAGACGGAATCATTGTTGAAGTTCATTGCCACCCTGAGCAGGCTTTGAGCGATGCGGCGCAGGCACTTTATCCGGCGCAGTTTGACAAAATCATGCGCGACATTGAGGCTCTCGCCCCAGTGATTGGAAAGGAAGTTGCCCATATAAGAGCGGCGGAAAATCACGAGGCGCAAGACGAGCAAACTTCAGAAAATCTAAAATCAGAAAGCGCAAAGCCTCAAAAGCTCAAATGCGCTTTCTCAGGAAAAAAAGGCGCTTACGCTGAGCAGGCGATTTTCAATTATTTTGACGACACAGCGGAAGCGGTCGAGACAAATTCATTCGATGAGATTTTTCAGGAAGTTGTTGACGGCAAAGTTGACTTTGGAATGATTCCGATTGAAAACTCGACGGCAGGCTCAATCTACAACAATTACGACAATCTCACACGCTACGAGGACATTTCGATTGCGGGTGCTGTAACAATCAGAATTGAGCACAGTCTCCTTGCCCCGAAAGGCGCGACTATTGAAAGCGTGAAAAATGTTTACTCGCATCCGCAGGGGCTTGCCCAATGCTCGAGTTTCATAAAAAAGCACAAGCTTCATTGCGTTGACACGGTTTCAACAGCGACTGGAGCTGAGCTTGTGGCAGAAAAAAATGACATTTCATGCGCGGCGATTGCGAACGCAAGAAACGCGAAAATCTACGGGCTTCAAGTTCTCGCGCAGGGAATTGAAAACAATCCGACAAACTACACAAGATTTGTGATAATCGCGGCGAACCACGTAAAAGGAATGGAAAAGAAAATAAAGCAGCTCGGAGAAAAAAAGCCGAACCGCGCAAGCATTTTGTTCACAACAAAAAACGAGGCCGGCGCGCTTTTTGATGCCTTGGGAATTTTCAAGGAGGCGAATTTGAGCATGAACCGCCTTGAATCGCGTCCGATTGCAGGAAAACCGTGGAAATACTGGTTTTACAGCGATGTTGTAATTCCACAGGAAGCAAAAAATCCTGTAAAATATGTAGAAGATTTTACGGAAAAGCTAAAGACGGCCGCTGAAGACATCAGACTTTTGGGAGTTTACGCTGAGTAAGCTGCAAAGCAAAAGCGAATGCGTTAGGGGGTGTAACGGCAGCGTTGCCGGACTTTCTTGCTTGCTTCTTTGGCGGCAATGGAGCGCGGCTAGCGCGGAACCGTGAAACACCCGACAGCCTTTCTTTCCTGCCCTGCTTCTTGCAAAAGGCTGGAACGCCCGAATTTTTATTGAAAAAGAAAATATTTTGCCTTTGCCGGCAGATTTTTAAAAGGGGATTTTTATGGAACGTTATGTACTTTCAGTTTTAGTTGAGGACCACGCAGGAGTTTTGAGCCGCGTTTCAGGACTTTTCAGCCGAAGAGGATTCAACATTGACTCGCTCACAGTTTGCGAGACGCACAATCCGGGGCAGTCGCGCATGACAATTGTTGTGGTCGGCGACGAGCATATCCTAGAGCAGATTATAAAGCAGCTTTCAAAGCTCGTTGAAGTGATTTCGGTTTCGCACAGCCTGCCTTCCGAGACAACGCAGCGCGAAATGACGTTGATAAAAGTAAAGGCTTCGGGAACTGACCGTGCCGTAATCATTGAGACCTGCGAGATTTTCCGCGCGCATATTGTCGATGTGGCGCAGAATTCTGTTATTGTTGAGTCAACAGGAAGCGAGGACAAAATCAAGAGCCTTATCCGCCTGCTCGAGCCTTACGGAATTCTGGAGCTTTGCAAGACCGGACTTTGCTCGATGGACCGGGGCGAAAAAATCCTTAAATGATTTTTTGCGATTTATATTTGTGCGGACTTTTTCCGGTGAGTTTTTTGAACCAGCGGTCAAACTGCGTGATTGAGCCGAATCCGCACTGCAAAGCCACTTCCATAACCGAGCCGCCGCTTTTTTCAAGAAGCGCGCACGATTTTGCGACTCTGAGCGAATTCACGTATTCAACAAAAGTGAAGTCCGTGAACTGCTTGAAGCTGCGGCTCAAATGGCTTGCCGTCATATTGAATCTTGAGGCGGTTTGTGAAAGATTTAAGTTTTCTGAAAAATGCGTGTTCACCCACTCGATAATTTCAGAAAAACGCTCGTTCATTATGAAAGCCGGAAGCGAATCAGATTTATTTTCAACGCTGTGACGGCTTGCAAAAACCAAAATTTCAGTCAAAATGCTCCACGAAAGAGCCTGATAATTTTTTTTCTGCCCGGAAAGCTCTTCTTCAAGCCGCGAAAACATCGAATTCATGATTTTCTGGTTTTTCTCGTCAAACTGAATCAGAACATTCATATTTTTCAGGATATTTCCGACCTCGCTTGAATGAGATTTTTTTGAGAACGGCAAATGGCTTTCATCGTCAAAAAAAATATTGAAAAGCGAGCAAATTTCGCCTTGAGCGTTTATCGCGCGGTGAAGAACGCCCGGAGCCACAACGATGAACGCGCCTGCCTTCGCCTGAATCGTCTTGTTTCCGTAAAAAAACGTGCGCTCGCCTGAAACAATGTACAAAACTTCCCACCACGGATGAAAATGCCTGCGGGGATTCGTTTTCGCTTTTGATTTTTCAACGAGAGTAAACCCAAGGCTTTCCGAAGTGAACCTGAAATCGTCCATAAAATGATTCTACATCAAAATCTGCACAAATTCTGTAAAAAACGACAAATTCTGAACAGGTTTTATCATCAAAATAGATTAAATTAATCGTATGGAATCAATTAAAACAAATTCATCTGAACAAAATTCAATCGAGCTAAACAAAAAAGAATCCAGCCGCCGGTTATTGATGATTTCTGGCAGCCAGATTAAGGCGATGATTTTTATTTCGCTTCCGCTTGTCTTTTACGCCTGCATCGGGCAGATTTTCCAGCTGATTGACACGATTATCGCCGCGAACATGAGCGCGAACACAGTTTCAACCGTAAGTTTTGTGGCGCAGCTTGAAAAAATGATTGTCGCAATCGCCACAGCTATTTCTGTTGGAGGCGGAGTCTTAATCGGGCGGACTTTCGGCTCTGGAGATATGCAAAAATTCCGCCGCGAAGTGAACACGCTTTTCTTCCTCGGAATTTTCGCAGGCCTTGCAATCTTGATTCTTACGATTCCAGGAATGCACACAATCTTGAAGCTTTTAAAAATGCCAGACGAGCTTTTGCTTCAGGGAACGGTTTATTCTTCGCTTTTGATTGGAAGCTGCCTTTTTCAGTTCATCAACACGATTTTCTTTGCGATTCAAAAGGCAAAAGGAACCACAAAAATCATAATGTTCGGAAATCTGCTTGTTCTTGCAATCAAGACTTCGCTGAACATTCTCACAATGAATCTCATCAAGATGAACATAATTTCAGCCGACGCGGGAATCTATTTCTTGCCGGTTGCAACAATTCTCGCGCATTTCACGCTAACTGTAATCGCGTTCTTCAATATGGCGAGCAAAAAAAATCCTTTCAGGCTTGATTTTAAGCTCTGCGAATTCAAAAGCTTTTTTCTAAAGCCTGTCGCAAATTTGAGCGTTCCGGTTTTCTTTGAGAAATTTATTTTCGCGTTTGGAAAAGCGATTGTGAATTCAATGTGCGCCTCGCTCGGCACAACTGTAATCGGCGCGCTTGGAGTAAGCGACAGAATCTGCGGTCTTTCAACAAACCCGATTTCAGGATTTCAGGAAGCGGAATCGAGCCTTGTCTCAAACAACATCGGCGCAAAGCAGATTGAGCGGGCAGTCAGCTTTTTTTACCGCACGCTGATTCTCACGATGAGCTACACAATCACATTTTTCTTAATCACGGGAATTTTCAAAAGCCAGATAATCGGAACTTTCGCAAAAGGAGACACGAATTTTGCGGCGGAAATCTCGCAAATCTACAACTGGGAGCGTTTCGACACGATTCTTGTCGCGCTTAACACTTCGGTGATGGGACTTTTGTACGGATTCGGAAAAACGAAAGTGAGCATGGTCATCAATATCTCGCGGCTTTTCGTCTTTAGAATTCCGTTCCTGCTGCTTTTCTTGTACGCTCCGGGACTTTACGCGAAAGTCGGGCTTGCAGGAATCGGAATGGCGATGTGCATTTCAAACAGCTGCACTGGAATTACCGCAGGAATTTACGCGTTCTGCTTTATCAGAAAGCTAAAGAAATCAGACAAGCAAAATTAAAGTCTCTTAAATCTGAATTTGCAAAATGAGAAAACGTGGCTGGCAAAATGAAGCGCATTTCATTTTGCTAGCCTTTTTTTGTGTTTCGCAACTAAAAATCTTCCTGAATAGAATTTCATAATTTTTTTCGATATAATTTTCTTATTCTTGAAGAAGAATTGGAGGAAAAAATGAAAGTATTGCTTATAAACGGAAGCCGACGCGACAACGCCTGCACATTCACAGGACTTTCAATCGTTGCAAAAGCGTTGAACGAGAACGGAATCGAGACTGAAATCTTCAATGTTGGAAACCGCGTTCACAACGGACAAATCGAGGACGTTCTAAAAGAAGCCGCAGAAAAAATCAAAGATTCAGACGGAATTGTTGTCGGCTCGCCAGTTTATTACGCTTCTCCAAGCGGCGAGCTTGTCTATTTTCTCGACAGATTTTTTGGACGCTGCGTTGACGCTTTGCGCTACAAGCCTGCGGCGGCAATTTCCTCTTGCAGACGCGCTGGAAACACGGCCTGCCTTGACGTTCTTCTAAAATATTTTTCCTACAACCAGATGCCGATTGTCTCTTCAAGATACTGGAATGAAATTCACGGCTCAAAGCCTGAAGACATTCTGAAAGACGAGGAAGGCGTTCAGATTATGAGAATTCTCGGACAAAATATGGCGTGGATTCTAAAGTCAATCGAGGCAGGGAAAAAAGCTGGAATCGCGCAGCCAAAGACAGAAGATAACATCTACACGAATTTTATAAGATAGAAATTCTTAATTTTGCATTGTGAATTAAAAAAATGGCACAGAACACATTTGGAACAATTTTTAAGGTTACAACTTTTGGAGAAAGCCACGGCGCGGGCTTGGGCTGCATTGTTGACGGAGTTCCTGCGGGAGCAGAAATCGACGCGGAGAAAATTCAGGCGGCTCTTGACCGAAGAAAGCCCGGGCAGAGTTTCGGCGGAAAAAACAACGCATCCGTAACATCTCGTAAGGAAGACGACAAAGCGGAAATCTTAAGCGGAATTTTTGAGGGAAAAGCCGAGGGAACGCCAATCGGAATCGTAATACGGAACACAAGCCAGCACTCAAAAGACTACGGAAACCTTGCGAACACTTTCCGTCCCGGGCACGCAGACTTTTCCTTTTACGCAAAATACGGCTTCCGCGATTACAGAGGCGGCGGACGCTCAAGCGGAAGAGAAACGGCCGCCCGAGTTGCGGCAGGAGAAATCGCACGGCAAGTTTTGGAGCAGCTTTGCGGAATAAAAATCACAGCGTACACAGAACGCGCGGCTGGAATTTCAATTGAAAAAGTCGATTTTTCAGAAATCGAGCAGAATTCGCTTCGCGCGGCAGACTCAAAAGCAGCCGAAAAAATGAACGCAAAAATCGAGGAAATCCGGGCGGGTAAGGACAGCGCAGGCGGAGTTGTCGCATGCAAAATCCAGAACGTTCCGGCAGGACTTGGCGAGCCGGTTTTTGGAAAGCTTGACGCGGAACTTGCAAAAGCGATTGTCGGAATCGGAGCTGTGAAAGGAATTGAATTTGGAGACGGATTTGACGCGGCAGACTCGACAGGAAGCGTGAACAACGACAAAATGCGCGCCTCAAAAGACGGAAAATCCGTTGAATTTGAGTCAAACCATGCTGGCGGAATCATAGGCGGAATTTCAAACGGAAACGAGATTTTCTTCCGCGCTGCGGTAAAGCCGGTTCCAAGCATTTTCAGAAGCCAAGAGACAATTTCTGTTGATGAAGCAGGAAAATACACAGACTCAGACCTTGTGATTGAAGGCAGGCACGATGTTTGCCTTTGCCCGAGAATCGTGCCGGTAATCGAAGCGATGGCGGCAATCACATTGCTGGATTTGTATTTGCAGAACAGGGCAAGCAAGCTGCGTTAGGCAATGGAGCAACGCCGCAGGCGGCCACTGGACTGGAGCGGAGCGCAAGGAAGCGGCTGGAGCGAAAGCGGAATTGCGGAACTGCCGCCGCCGTTTTCGCGGGTTGTTCCCCGCGAAAACGCGAACGCCCTAAAATTTAGAAATCACAATGTTTTTAATGAACTAAAAAAATGCCGGGAATGACAAAAACGCGAAATTTTCAGGCTTTTCTAAAGCTAAAGTTTCCAGCTGACGAGCGCGCCTAAGAGCCTTCCGAAAACGCCGGCTTTTTCCTGCGTTCTGTCGGCAACGAGCGGAATGGTTTCAAGCACGGCGTTTTCCGAAATGTACTGAATCTGGCCGTAAACCTCGCCCTCTTTTACGCCGCCGTAAATAAATTTTGGAAGCTGAACCGAGATTTTGATTTTTCCGGCTTCCTCTTTCGCGCTTAAATCTGAAGATTTTTTGACCGTGAGCGGATTTTCCCATGCGGGAACGAGCTTCACAAACCTTCCAGAGACATTTTTCGAGCCGATTGCAGGCACAACAAAGCCGTTTTCAAAGCCTTCGGAAAGTTTTTCAGACGGGAAAAAGTCCGCGAAATTTGAAAAAGCCCATTCCATCATCTCCTCGCCGTCGTGGACGCGCCCTGCGTTTCCCTGCTTTGAGCCGACTCCGCGACCGCGCAAAGTTACAGAGATAAAACGCGTTCCGTCGCGCTTAGCGGTGAGAGCAAGATTGTAGCCGCTTTCATAAATGAATCCTGTCTTGATTCCGTCGCAGCCGTCAAGAACTCCCAAAAGCGGATTTGTGTTCCGCTGGTAAATTGCAAGAGAGTCGCCTTTTTCTTTCTGCCAGCTCGGAAGATTTTTTTCAAGCGGATATTTTATGCTCGGCGCGGAATGAAATTCCTCGATTCCCTGCGGATATTTTTTCACGTATTCAAAGCAAAATGCCGCAAGCTCGCGCGCAGTCGTAAGATTATGCTCGTCGTAGCCGCTCGGCTCCACAAAATGCGTCTTTTCAAGCCCGAGATTTCTGCAAGCCTCGTTCATTCGCTCAACAAAAGCGTTCGTGCTTCCGGAAATGTAATTCGCCACAGCCAAGGCAGCGTCGTTCCCGGAAGCCACGGCAAGACCTTTCAAAAGCTCGCGGAGCGTTACTGTCTGCCCCTGCCCCAAAAACATAAGAGAAGCGTCGCGCGGCATATTCACAGCCCAGCTTTTCTCGGGAAGAGGCACAACATCGTCAAGCGAGAAACGCCCCGAAGCAACGTCCTCAAAAACGAGATACATCACAAAAAGTTTCGTGAGAGACGCAGGCGGAATCACCTCGTCGGCGTTTTTCTCAAAAAGAATGTTACCATTGGAAGCATCAATCAAAATCGCAGAGCCAGCCCACACGTCAAGATTAGCGTTGGTCTCAAAAGAAGGATTTTTAAGGAGCTTTGCCCGCTCGTCAGGATATTTCTGGTCGAGAAGAGAATTAAGAGCGGCTTTTGAATCCGCTGAAAGCTCCACAAAATTCTGTTTCTTCGTGAAAGACGAGGCGTAAATGTTAAAAGAAATCACCGCGGCGAAAACTAAGACCAGCGCGCCAAGCGCAAAAGCAAGATATTTTTTTGTCTTTAAAGATTTCTGATTTTTGCTCGAACCGTTTTTAAGATTCACAAACTCACCCGAAACGTCATTTTCATCATTGTAAAGCATAGGAAGATTTTAGCAGAAAAGGGAAATGTGGAAAAGAAAGGCGGGATGTGGGCAGCGGGGCACGGAACAAGGGAAGAGGGATACGGATTTTAGCGGACAGCACGGATTCATGCTGACGCACACGGATTATTTTTGTTTGTGATTACCGTTTTGTTTCGTAATCTGCCAGACAGCGCGGAATTTTTTCCCGAAAGCGAAAATTTGTATTCGTTTTCGGGAAAGTCCCGATTGCTTATTTTTTATATTTTGAGATTCGGGGTGTTCCCGATTTACGTTTTTTAAGAAAGCAGCTTTCGGGAAGCTCCCGATTTGCGATTTTAAGAAAAAACGGTCTTCGGGAAGCTCCCGATTGTCAATTTCCGATAAAAATAACTTTCGGGAAAATCCCGATTGATGTTTTTTCCTAAAGTTGCGTTTCGGGAAAACTACGGCGGCAAAGTGCTTAGCACACAGGCTTCGCACACCGCCGCAACGCCCTGTTATTTTATCGCGTCAATCACGCTTTGCTCGTATTTAGTCCAATATTCGCTTTTGCATGAGAAGCGGCTTTCCGAATCGGCTTTGAACATCACAGAGCCGTCGTTGTTCTCGCCGATTGCCTTCGCCGGCTTTGCGATATTTTTACCGAGAGCCGGAACAGAAGTCTTTATGGCTTTTGCAAACTCGCCTGCAATCACAAATCCGCCGAGCTTGTTGTTGTGGGTGCTTTCGCCCTGCGCCATAAGCTCGCGTGCTGCCGAGTCGCTGCCCTTGTCGGCGTATGCTTTTTCATAAAGCGATTTTGTGATTTCAAATCCGTCAATCAAAGCGACATTTTCCTCTTTTGCAAGCTGGCGGACAGCCTCAACGTAGGCGTTGTTTGATGTAACCTGCGTTTTTGTTGTTGTGTCCGTTGAGTCGTGGTGAGGGCGGATTTTTCCGTTCTCGTCAAAGTAAAGGCGTGAAACCGGCGTTACGAGGACTGGAACTGCGCCTGCTTTTCTTGCGGCGTCGATGTACTGCTTTAGATACCATTTGTAAGTTCCGCCGCAGTCATAAGAATAGAAAGTGTCTCCGTATTTTGACTTGTAGCTGTCTGGAGTTTTTACTTTTTTGCCCTCGCTTACAGGATAAACGCCATTCGCATCCGGGTTTCCGAGCGGAACGTAGCGGTCCTCAAGATAGCCAGATGAATTTGAGCAGTCGTTGTGTCCGAACTGGATAAAAAGATAGTCGCCTTTTCCGATGTTCTGAGCGATTTTTTCAAGGCTTCCCTCGTTGATGAAATTTCTTGCCGAGCGGCCGCCGTTCGCATAGTTCTGGACTGCAACTCCGTTGTTGAACCAGTTCTGCAAGAATTCTCCCCACGCGCCTTCGTTTCTTGTCTGACCTGCGCTCCACATTCCGCTTGCAGAATAATCTTTTACAGTCGAGTCGCCTGCAAGGAAAATATTTGTCGCGTCGGCTGTTCTTGGCCTTGCTGCGGCGGCTTTTGAAGGATAAGCGTAGCCTTCAAGAACTGCGCGGTCGAGCTTTGCAGAAACCGCGTTTCCTGTTTCTCCGCTTCTAAGCTTTGGAGTTACAACGCACTTGATGATGAATCCTGAATCCTCTTTTGTGAGGAGATAAGATTTATCAGCATAGCCTGCGCTCTGCTTTACGAGAGTCTCTTTAGCGTCTTTCTTGACGTTTTCAACTCTGTACCATTGAATCAGAGACTCGTCCTCATCTTCTGAAATTTTTCCGAGCGAATAGTGAACTGTGACTGTGTGTCCCGGATAAGGCGTGTTGATGTCGTCGTCTGTTGTGAAGCTTGCCTTTTTCGCCTTGATTTTCGCCTTTGCCGGAGATGAATAGAACGCCGGCTTCCAGCTTCCGAAGAAATCTTTTGGAGAGTATCCTGAATCTGACTTCAAGGCCGTTTTTCCGATTCTGTCGCTGAGGTCGAGCGGCTTTCCGTTCCAAAGCGTGTTGAACTCGCGAAAATTCGCGTTCTCTGGCTTGTTTCCGCTCATTGAAGTCCAGCCGTCGTCCGCGATTATGTATTCGTTTCCGAGAACTGTGTTAATCCAAGCGACGCGCGCATCTTTTCCCCAAGGGCGGCCGAGGAAGCAGACTGTCTGCTCTGTTCCGGTCTCCTGACTCAAAACGCAGTTGTAGAACAAATATCCTTTTGATGTTGAAGTTCTTGCGGCTGTGGCATATCCGCCTGAAGCGCGGTCTGTGTAGCCTGCAAATCTGATTTCGCAGTTTTCAAAGACAACATCTCCGTCTCCAAAGATAAAGTCTGTGTTTCCTTCGATGTAGCAGTTCTTGAAATATGCGTTTACTGCGGCCGTATAAAGCGTGTCCTGGCTTCCCAAGAAACGGCAGTTCTTGAATTCTGAATCTTTTGCCTCAACAGCGATTGCGGCAGAGCGTTCTGTGGCGGCTTTTGAGCGCACATCGGAATTGAGCTTGCGCTGGAAAGGGAAGCTTCCGTCCATTTCAACGCCGTCTTCAATTTCCTCGTCTGTAACGTATTTGTTGAATGATGTCTCGAATGTGATTCCTTCTGCGCGGAAAGCGGTTGCCGTAGGCTTTACGTAAGTTGCCACGCCCCATTTTGCCGCGATGTGCTTAGCGAATTTGTCGTAGGCCAAATCCTCGTCAAAATATCCGTTTTCGCTTGCAGAATAATAATAATATCCGATTCCGTAGTACCAAGTGAGTTTTACTTCTTTTGAAATGTCGTCATTTTTGAGCGTGATGTAAGGAGAATCAACAAAAATCTGCTCGCGGTAAACGCCCGGCTCAATGTGGATTGTGATTCTTTCTTTCTCGCTTTTCGGATTCATTGCGGCTGCGGCTTTCAAGGCTGCGTTCACCGTCTTGAATTCATCTTTTTTTCCGACTTTTAGATTTTGTCTAAGAGGATGAACAACCGGAAGCGATTCCTTTTTCTTGTATTTAATGTCCTTTTTTACATTCGCGCCGTTCACAACAACGTGATTTTCAGAGATTGTCGTGTCGGTCTCAGAAAGAACGATATATTTTCCGTCGCGGAGACTTGCAGAATATTCTTTTGCAATAAGTTTTGCAGGATAAACGTAGCCGTCCTCAAGATTTTTGAAAGAAACTTCAGACGGGAAAACCGAAACGTCTCCGAACTGCTTTCCAGAAACTTCGTAAACCGGCTTTGCCTTTACTTCCACGTTTTTTTCAAGATTTGCGAGAGAATCGAAAATTTTGTCAGATGAAATTTCGTAGTCGTTCGCGCCTTTAAGCGAAGCCGTGTATTTTACAGCAGGCTCAAGCTCGCCCGAAAAAGAAAAATCAGATTCAATTTCGATTTCAACCGGCTGATAATTTGAATTTTCAGGCGGAACAAATTCAAGAACGAGCTTTTCAAATTTGTAGCCAGAATCCAAGCCGCTCAGTTTTCCTGTCAATTTGTAAGTTTTTGACTCCGCAACGGCAACGTTGAATTTCACGCTTTTTCCGCTGTCAGATTTTTCGGTTTTCAGGATTTTTGTCTCGCTTGAAATTCCAAAGCCTTTCATTCCAGACAAGACGGCTGTAAGCTCGTAGCCCGCAGGAAGATTCGCGGAATAATTTTTTCCGCTGACTTTTGCGGCAATCTCCTGATTTGTGTCTTTCACAACAAATTTGAGAGAAGCCCCGGAAGCAGCTCCCGCAAAATTTCCAGAAACCTGAGCCGCAGGAAATCTTGAAACTCTGTAATAGACAGGTTTTCCGGCAGTTTTTCCCGGGAAGATTTTATAAGAGCCGTCGTAAGACGCAATCCAAGAATACAAGACCGACTCGTTTTTAAGAGAAGCCTCTTCAAGCTGCTTTCCGTCTTTCGCGCCGGAATCGTCTGTGCTGGCAAAATAGATTTTCTCGTCAGCAGCGTTTGAAGTTCTCGCGTAAAGATTGATTATGTCGCCTGATTTCACATTTTTTATCAAAATGCAGCGTTTAGACTCGTCGCCTTTTCCGTTGCAGTACCAAATTCCGTTTGACTCGTAGCCGTCATCAAAAGAAAAAGCCGCGTATCCTTGATTTCCGTAGTTTTTCTTTCCTGAATAATAAGCGCGGTCGTTGTTGTCAGGATAAATCGTAACATCGCCGAAAGAGATTTCCGACTTTGTGAATTTTCCGTCAGAAGCGATTTCCGCCAAATTGTCGATGTCGGAAACTGAAATATGGTTCACAGCGTTTTTCTCGCTGACTCCTCCAAAATCCCAGACTTCCACTTTTCGGCTCTGGGCAGAAAGCGCGCCAAACGAGACCGCAGCCCCGATAAAGCACAAAACTTTTTTAACAAAACTGATTTTTTTCATTAGAAAACCTCTTTGAAAAGACTTCGATTTTTGATTCTAATGAAAACAAAACGTAATTTACATATCAGAATTTTTCAAAAAGTGATTTTAATTGGAAAATAAGGAAAGTTAAAAACCTTGCGTCATTCTGAATCCAAGCGACCACGGAAAAAAATTGCACGTCATTCTGAATCCAAGCACCACGGCAAAAAAATTGCACGTCATTCCGAATTTATTTCGGAATCTGCAAAAGGAAATTCTGAATTCCCACAAAAACAGACGCTGAATTAAAGTTCAAAGTTCAACATGACGAAATTCCAAAACAAGCGCGGCAAAATCGTCATCAGAAAAATTTATCTCACGTTTCTCAGGAGCGTAAATTCAAATCCTTCTTCAAGCAAATCGCCGATTAGAAGCCCCAGCTTTTCATAGAAATAGTCGTTTCGCTTGCCTTTCGAGATTCCAGTGCTTACAGGAATTATCATTTTGTCGTCCGCGTTTGAGACAAAAAAATCAACAAGACTTTGCGCGCTCAAATACCATTGCTTTTTGTCGCCGTCGAGCGTTGCTGTGTCTAAGCTAAGCCGGCCGCAGTCAATATATTTGTACCCGCTTTTCTCGCCGTAGGATTTTATTTTTTCATCCGCAATGTAATAAGGCGCGTGCCACATCAAGGAAAGCTCCGAGCCTGTCGCCGCAAAAAATTCGTCCTCGTTTCTTGCAAGCCCGCGCCTCACAAATTCCTCGTCAATCACAAAGTCTTTTCTGCTAAAATCCGTGAGCGTAAAAAACATTGAGGCGCAGTCGTGTCCGCTCATCTGAATCTGTTTTGTTTCTTTTGGATAACGCCGGATAAATTCTCCGTTCAGGAAAAAAGTCGCTTTTATATTGTAGTCATTTAAGACAGACAAAATTTCGGGGATTCCGTCCGCGCTGTCCAAAGCGTCAAAAACCAAAGCCGCCCGCCGCCGAGATGGAGCAGTTTTTGCAGTCTCGTCAAAAACAGGAGATGTTTTTCCGTTTCCAGTCAGCGTGCGGATGTAAAGCGCGTTTTCAAAAAGCAAGTTGTCAGTCGGACCGCAGTAAACTCGGAATTTTCCGTTCTGCGCAACTTCGGCAATTCTGGCCGCTTTTTTCATAAATTCAAACGTTATGCGGCTGTCTTCCGCAGTTTGCATCCAGATATTTCGGTATGAGTCATAATCATAAAAAACCGCGTCGCCGAGTGAGCTTTGCGCTGTAACGATATTTTCTGCTTCGGGCTTCCAGAATGATGATTTCACTGACGACAAGAACAAAAGTTTTCCGTCTCCATTGAATTTTCCGTCATCGCCCATCGTCAATTTTCTGACAGAAGAGCTTCCGCCCGCAAAAATCGTCTCGTTTCCGCTCCAAACGCAGGAAACCGATTTTTCTCCGCCCAAGTCTCCGATTTTTTTCCAGCCGCCGATTTCATAAACAAAAAGATGATTTCCAGAGCCGAACGCAAGTTTTTTTCCGTCTGGAGAAAGCGAGGGAGTTTTCACCTGCTCAAAAGTTCCAAGAAGCTCGATTCGCGAAGAAAGGCTGTAGACGCATGATTTCGTCTTTCCGTCATCAATTCCGACGAGATTCACCCACAAAATTTCGCTTCCGTTTGAAGCCCAGTAAACATTGCAGCCGGAAACCAGACCTTTTTCTGCGCTGAAAGGCTTTGAATATGACGCTGAAAATTTTTTGGAGCTTGTTCCGTCAATCTCGTAAACAGAAATCACAGAATTCGCCTTTATCAAGATGAGTTTGTTCAGCTGCGGATTTATCCAAAATTTGTCTTTTCTTGCGTCAAATTCAAGCGGAAGCTTTCCGACAACAACGCCAGTTCCCGCGATATTTGAATACAAGGCGCGCGTGTAAATCTCGTTTGTTCCAATCTTGTAGATTAAGCCGCCGTCAATATAGATAAAATATTTTGAATTCGCCCAAGAGACGCTGTTTATGTTTCCCTCGCCTATCTTTCTGAAATCTTCGCTCATCTGAAGATTCTGCTCACAGGCTTTCGGGTCGCAAAAATAAACGCTGCTTGATTTTTCGCCTTTTTTTTCGTAAAGGAGAATCTCTTTTCCGGGACACCATTTCACAGGAATTTTTTCATAGTCAAATTCGGCGTTTTCATCAAGGACAAATTCCTCAAATGTGAGCGCGTTTTTCAAAACAAGATTTGCAGAAGCCGGCCCAGTTTTTTTCAAGATGCAAATCCATTTTCCGCTCGCGCTTACAGCGGCAGGAAACATTCCTTTTGCGGCGGTCGGGAGCGATTCTTCCTGGCTAATCCATGTGAGATTTTCGTCTGCAACTGAATAGCGCGCAGTTCCGTAACGGTTTCTAATCTGCAAAACAGCTCCGCCTGAAAGAATCTCCATTTTTTCAGGATAACAAGTGAGAATTTTCGTGTTTTGGGATTTTGTCGCGTCGCTCAAAAAAAGCGTCTTGTAATTTTCGCCTGCGCCGAAATTATGCTCGATTGTGTAAAGAATTTTGCTTTCGCTGTTTATCTGCGGATTTTCAAATTTTATTAGATTTGAAACCGAAAATCCGCAAAATCCTGAGAACAAAACAAAAATGCTAAAAAATGCTTTTTTCAAATTTTTCATCGCAAACCGCAAAATCAGGCGTTTTTTTTCGGTTTTGCTCCCGACTGCATTTTTTCGGTAAGCTCGCCAAGCTCTTTTTCAAGTTCTTCTATTTTATGCTGAATTTTCTGAACGCGGCTCACTCTGTTTTCCGCCTGCTTTGCTTCAAGCTGGCTAAAAACATTTTCAAGAATCATCTTGTCGTCCGCTTCCTTGCGCTGTTTTCCGCACCACGGGCAATAAATAAAAGACTCATCAATAGGGCGGCCGCAGTCGCAAAAAGTTATGAAATCCATTTTCAGCTTCCGTTTTTCAATCATCAAAATATCGAAATCATTTTATCAGACTTAGAGGGTCAACAAGCTTTCCGTTTTTGTAGACCGTAAAATGAAGATGCGGGCCGGTTGAATATCCTGTAGAGCCTACAAGTCCGATTTTCGCGCTCTGGTCAACGTAAGTTCCGGTTTTTGCAAGCGTTTTGAGCATATGCGCATACAAAGTCTGATAGCCGTTTCCGTGGTTTATGATAACATAATTTCCAAAAATATTGCTCCAGCCGACATAAGCGACTTTTCCGCTCATCGCAGAATAAATCGGAGTTCCCTGCGAACAGGCCATATCGACTCCAGTATGATTTGAAGGCGCGCCAGTGAAAGGGTCTTTTCTGTGTCCAAAATAAGAAGAAATTCTGTATTTTGTTTTTAGAGGACAAATAAAAAGCTCGCCCATCGCCTTTTTAAGGCTTGCAGAATCCATTTTCGCGCCAGGAATAAAAAGCTCCATTCCCTTAGAAAGCACGTCGGAAGTCAAATCGTTAGCGTCAAGAATCTCCTCAACGCTCACGTGATATTTCACAGAAATCGCATTTAAAGAATCTCCTGCCGAAACTTTATGAATCAAACCGTCTTGAGAAGGAATTTTCAGAATCTGCCCTGCTCTTAAAGTCCTGACGTTTCCGATATTGTTCACCGCAATCAAAGTCGAGATATTTGAAAGCCCGAAACGCCTTGTAATCGTGGAAATCGCGTCTCCTGAGCGGACTTTATAATTCTGAAAAACGACTTTCTGCCCGATTCCAACGCTCGCCGCAGTCAAAATCTTGCCGTTCTCATCAAGAACATTTCCATTTTCGTCAACATCGGAAACAATATCTTCCATCGCGAATTTCGACATCGCAATGTCCAAAAAATCAAAATCAACGGAAGAATCAGGATTAAATTTCACTGAAAGCGAATGAGACTCAAAATATGAAAGCACATTGAAAACAGTAACAGGCACTACAACCAGAATCAAAGCGAGCAGAACAAGCGGAAAATAAAAAACGGCTTTTTTGCCGAATTCTGAAAGCGATTTTTTCTCTTTTTGCTTCAGAGACGGTTTTGCTGCGGTTTTTATACCGGTTTTCACAAATGAATAATTAAAATTGAATTCCGTTTCCGTCCGGGTTGTCTGTTTTCTGGCAGCCGAGCCAACATAACTGAATACTTCCATATATCTTTTATCGGAAAAATGCTAAGATGAATTTAGATTTTAGGAGATGAAAGTTAAAAAGCTCCGTGAAAATCTGAAAATTATGGAAGAAGAAAAATCAAAAAAAAATAAATATTCCGCGCTGATATTTTTTGTCTGCGCGGGGCTTGTCCTTGGACTTTTGATAAAGCTTTTCGCGTTTGAAATTCTGACGGTCTCGGGACGCTCAATGTTTCCATCTCTTCACGACGGAGACAAAATTTTCATAAACAAGCTCGCGTTCGGAATCGCAGAGCCTTACGGAAGCAAGCTTCTTGTTCAATGGGCAAAGCCGAAAAAAGGCGACATCGTGATTTATCTTTACAATGACAAAATCGTTGTGAAACGCTGCGCGGCAGTCTCAGGCGACAAGCTGGAATATTCAAAAAATTCTGAATATATTTTAAAGACAGACGGAAAAGAAATTCCGCTGACAAAAATTCAATACGAAAATCTGAAGAATTCTGATTCAGTTCCAGAAGGCTACATTCTCGCAATCGGAGACAACTACGAGGAATCGGTCGATTCTCGCGCTTACGGTTTTGTTTCAGTGCGGAACGTGCTTGGAAAAGTTATATGCAAATGAACGGATACATCAAAAAAAAGCCTCTTTACGTTTTGGTCGGACTTGCGGCCGCATTCTCACTTTTTGTGGTTTCAAGATACGCGTTTTACGCTTTTAGAACACCTGAAAAACGAAATCCAAAGGAAATTCCGACTCAGCGAGGTTCGATTCTCGACAGAAACGGAAAAGCTCTTGCAGTTCCGGCGAATTATTATGATTTCACAGTAACGCCAGCCTCTGTAAAAGATGAAAAAAAAGCTTTGTTCGCGTCTGTTGTCGCGCCGCACGTCGGGCAAAGCGAACAGAAAATTCTTGAAATTCTTGAGACGCAGCAAGGAAAGACTTTCGTCTATCTCAAAAAAAACATAAATCAGGAAGATGCAGACGCATTGCGCCAAGACTGCCTTAAAAACGGATTCGGCGCGGCAGTCCGATTTGACAAGACTGAACGGCGCGTTTACCCGGAAAACAATCTCGCTTCCCAGCTGATTGGATTTTTAGGCGTGGACAACAAAGGTCTTGCAGGAATTGAATTTTCAATGCAGGACATTCTCGCGCCCACAAAAGACGAAAACAATGAGTCAAAGCCGGGAAAAAACATTTTTCTTACGATTGACGCAAATCTCCAGTCGAGCCTTGAAAAAATCACCGAAAACGCAATGGAAAAAACAAAGGCTGAAAATATCATGCTGATTGCGGCGGAAGCAAAAACCGGCGAAATTCTTTCATATATAAGCTTGCCTTCCGCAAATCTTAACGAGTACACAAAAGCGACTCCAGAACAGATGAAAAACCGTCCTGCAACCGACAGCTACGAGCCTGGCTCAGTCTTCAAGATTTTCTCAGTCGCCTCGTTTTTGGATGCGGGCGTAATCAAGGAAGACGACCTTTTTCTTTGTGACGGACTTTACGAGAGAACGATGCCGAGCGGCGAAAAAATCAGAATCACCTGCCTTGACCATCACGGCTGGCAAACCGCGAGAAAAGCGCTTGAAAATTCTTGCAACGACGCGCTTGCGCAAATGAGCGAAAAAATCGAATCAGAGCCGTTTCTTGAAAAACTCCGCGAGCTTGGATTCGGCTCAAAACCAGGAACAGAGCTTTCCGGCGAAACAACCGGTCTCGTCCGAAGCACAAGCGACAGATACTGGTCCGCGCGCTCAAAGCCTACAATCGCAATCGGGCAGGAAATTACGGTAAGCGCGCTCCAAATGGTTCAGGCGGCAACTGCAATCGCAAACGGCGGAGTTCCCGTCCAGCTTACTTTTGTGAGCAAAATCACGGACAACACGGGAAAAGAAGAATTTATCCACACACCATTTTTAAGAGACAGAGTTTTCAAATCTTCCACGGCGAATTATCTTTTGAGCTGCATGGAATCTGTCGCAAAAAACGGAACTGGACACCGCGCCTCAATCGGAGATGTCTCAATCGGCGTAAAAACAGGAACTGCGCAGATGGCAGACCCGGTAAACGGCGGATATTCAAAAACAGACTTTATCTCAAACTGCATCGCGATGTTTCCAATCGAAAATCCTGAAATTATTCTCTACATTGTGATTGAAAAAGCTCAGGGCGAAACCTACGCAGGAAGAATCGTTGCGCCGGTAATCGCGCAGGCCGCAAACGTCATAATCGACCATCTTGGAATGAGCCGCGGCGGAGCTTCAAGCCTTGCGCATCCAGGACTTGTCTCGATCGAGGCGCAAGCTCCAGTTTCAATCGGCGAGACAGTTCCAGATTTTAAGGGAATGTCAAAACGCCAGCTTCTCCCGATTCTCGACCGAAAAGACATCCACGTGAAAATAAACGGCGACGGCTGGGTCACAACCCAAAATCCTGCCGCCGGAACTCCCGTTACGGAGAATATGAACATTGAACTCTATCTGGAATAAAAATATCGCGCTTTTTAAAGAACGTTTTCCGTCTCTAGCAAAGATTTTTCAGCAGGAAATCCTCGATTTTTCTGAATTTTATGGAAAGCAAGATACATCTAAAAAAAATGATGATTTTGAAAATTCTAAAAATCAAGAGAATTGCAAGAATCACAAAAATCAGAATCAAAATGACAAAAAAAATCAAAGCGAAAACTGCGGAAATCGAAATGAAAGCGAAAGGCAAAATCAAAAAGAGGACAGAAAATCGAATCTAAAAATTCCGGTTGAAATTTTTCCCTCAAAACTGCGAATTCCAAATTCAGAAGATTTTTTTCCGACCGCAAAAGAAAACGGAAAATATCTCCATTCAGCCTACAATCCAGTCCGCGAAGCCGAGCAGGCAGCGCAAACGATTCACAAGGAAAATCCAGACATTTTCGGAACGGCTTTTTTTGGCTCTGGTCTTGGCTACAACGTGATTTTTTACGCGCGGCTTTTTCCAAACGACACGATTATTCTCGTTGAAAGCGACGCAAGATATTTTTTCACCGCGCTTTCACTTCTCGACTGGAGCGATTTTTTCAGGGCGAAAAACATAATTCTCGCGCTTGAAACTTTGCCCGACCAAGCGATTTCAATTATTGAACGCGCAGGCGGCTTCAAGCACATTCACATTTACGAGAATTCCGCCCAAACGCAACATTCAAAAGAATATTTTTCAACGATGAACGCGCTAATCGAACGAAACAAAAGAAAAACTCAGATAAACAATTCCACGCTTGAAAAATTTTCAGGACTTTGGCTAAGAAATTCATGCAGGAATCTTCATTATCTTGCAGAAAAAGACGGCGTAAACATTTACAAAGACAAACTGAATCCCAAAATTCCGGCTTTGATTCTCGCGGCAGGCCCGACTTTGGAAGAATCGCTTGCGCATCTAAAAGAACTAAAAAAACGCTCGGTTCTGATTGCGGTTGACACGGCTCTTCGGCCTTGCCTAAAAGCTGGAGTTGAGCCTGACTTTATAATTCTTTGCGACCCTCAATATTACGCTTACCGGCACATCGCGGGACTTTCTTCGCCTTCAAGCGTCCTGATTACGGAATCTGCGGCTTATCCTTCTGTTTTCAGATTTGATTGCAGAAAAATCGTCATGTGCTCTTCGATGTTTCCGCTCGGACAATTCGTGGAATCAAAAATCGGAGAAAAAGGCGTTTTGAGCGCGGGCGGCTCAGTTTCAACAACCGCATGGGATTTTGCGCGTTTTATCGGCGCGAAAAACATAGTTTTTTCAGGTCTCGACCTAGGCTATCCCGATTTTCAGACGCACATCAGAGGCTCCACTTTCGAGGAGAAAATTCACGCTGTTTCAAAAAGAACAAATCCTGCGGAAAAACTTGGAATCGCGTCGCTTTTTGCGGCTGGAGCAGAAAAATCGCTCGACTACAACGGCTCGGAAATTCTCACCGATTGCAAAATGAAAATGTTCGCGTGGTGGTTTGAAAGCAAGCAGGAAGAATTTTCGTCATCTGGAATTTCGTCATATTCGCTTTCAGAAAAATCCCTGAAAATTCCGGGATTCAAAACGCTTTCAATCGGGCAAATTCTTTCTCTTCCAGATTTTTCATGCTTTAAAAACGAATTTTTCGCCAAAAGCGAGAATAAAAAACCGCAAATCGCAGATTCCGAAGAATCAAAACAAATTCTTAAAAACGGAAATCTTGAAATCAAAAATAAGATAAAGTCAAAATCTGAACTGAACTCAAAAATCGAATCAAAAGAAAAACTCGCTTCTGTTTCAGAAAATCAAAAAAACGGACGCGGACACGAAATCAAAAAGAATTCAGAAATCGGACAAAAAATCAAAAATCAAAATTCAAAAGACACACGCGAATCAGAAAATCCTGAAAACAGCGAAAAATTCAAAAATGTTCTCAAAATGATAAAAAAGGGGCTGAACGAGCTTTATCTTCTCGCAAAAAAAGGCGCGGATATTTCAGACAAGGCGATTGCAAAGCAAACTGGCAAAATTACCAGCAATTTCGTCAACAAAAATGCCTATGAATTTTCCGGCGAAAAATCCAGCAAACAGGAATTTTTTTCAAAGGAACTCGAAAAAATCGACTCGGCAATTTTAAATTCGGATTTCAAGGATTTGGCGGCTCTTGTTTTTCCGACGGAATCTCAGCTGAGCAAAATCTATGAAAAAACGTTTTTCAGCGAGAACAAGCTCACGGCGACTTTTCAGCGTTCAAAAATCATCTACAGTGAACTTGAAAAAAGCATAGAAAATTATCGCAAAAATTTATCAATCTAACTAAAGTTTCCCTGCACGCCTCCGATAATAATATTGTGCCGCGCAGTGCAGGGTGTGCTTCTTTTTAGCGGAACATCCAGACATCTTGCACTGCGTTGTAGGAAACTACAATCCATGTCAGAAAGTGTGTAAGACTTTCTGGCTTTTTTTTTGCCTTTTTCTATTTGCTTTAGTTTTTAACATTTTCTGCCGATAAATTGAATTGGAGATTTCTATGACACCAGTTCAAATTTCAGAATTAACAGACGGCCAGCGTTTTTCAAATAATTTGGTGCTGGACAGACAATTCGTTATTCTCGACCCTGAAATTCCTTTTTCAAGAGTTCTTCAAAAAACTCTTCTCGAATGGGATTTCAAGACGGCGTATCTCGACGAGCCGGTTTCACAGACGCAAAATAATTCTCTACAAAAAAATCAGAAATCTTCACCAATCGGAGAATTTGAGCAGGTCGATTTTGACTTGGAGACAGGCGAGCTTGTCGTTTCAAAAAAGCAAGGGCTTGGCTCAGAAACTCTTGATAAAGTCTCAGCGGCGAACAAAGAGATTTTTTCTGCGGACGAGAACCGCAAAATGGAAATTGTCCAGAATGTTTATGACGATTATCTTCAATATATAACAAAAGTTTTCACGAGATATGTTACCCACAAGGAACTCAGCGCGGCAGACCTTTCTTCAGCAATGAAAGAACTTGTTGAATTTGTAAGGCAAAACAAAAAATACATTTTAAAGATTCAGCCGAAATCTGAGCAGAAAGTGAGCAAAAATTTTCTTGTGAGCCACTGTCTCCGCTCAACAATTTTCTCAATCATAATCGGAATTCAGCTACGTTTTTCAGACCAGAAGCTTGTTGACCTTGCAGTCGCGGCGAGCATTCACGAAATCGGGCAGATTCGGCTTCCGCCTCAGCTTTACATAACGAGCAAGCCGCTTTCAATGCAGGCACGGGCTTTGCTTTCAACCCACACAGTTTTAGGATTCAACATCTTAAAAGAAAATAACTTTCCGCCGACAATTCAGCTTGGAGTTCTCGAGCATCACGAGCGCGAAAACGGCGGCGGCTATCCAAGACATCTCACAGGCGACAAAATTTCCGCATTTGGAAAAATTCTTGCGGTTGCCTGCACTTATGAAGCGATTTCCGCTCCAAGACAATACAAGGAAGCAAAATCGATTTACGAAGCGATGATTGAAATGCTCAGAAATTTGAACAAGGCTTATGATGAAAACGTCGTAAAGGCTTTGGTTCAGGCAATTTCGCTTTTTCCAATCGGAAGCTACGTTTATCTTTCAAACGGAAAAATCGCGCAGGTTGCAGACGCGAATCCAAATGACCCGCGAACGCCTCTCGTCCAGATTGTCGGAGAAAAAAACGAGCTTGGAAATCCAAAAACCGTAATGACAGACAACGACAAACTTCGGATTGTGCGCGTTGTAAATCAGGCCGAGCTAAAAGACATTCTTGCGTATCTAAAATAAAAAGCAGATTTTCCTTTATTTCACGAAAAGATAAAGAAAAGATTTCGACTCGGATTCACAGAAAATTAAAATCGCATAGATTCTCGCAAAATTAAAATCATACGGAATTAAAAAAATTGCACAAATCTCAGAAACAAAAATTTTCCTTAATTTGTATTCCTTTCGATTTTCTGCAAAATAAAATCAGAAAAGAAAATTCAAAATGATTCGATTTTAGAAAATAATAGATTCACTCCAAGCATCTTCCCACGGCTTTTCGCGCAAAACTTTACGTACTTCGCGTTCCGTGTCCATTTTTTCTCATCCCCTTTTAATTAAAAAACGCCCTGATTTTTTCAGACTCTGAATAAAACTGCTCGTCAAGGCGAGGAGGATTCTGCGTAAAGTAAAGAATCTGCTCAAGCTCGCTCATATTTCTCGCGCCCCAGACAGGCACAACATTGTCAAAAGGAAGAAAAAAACCGAGCGCAAGCGGAATATTGTTCAAAACGCCGCCGCACAAAGGCTGCATCGCAATAAATCCGATATTTTTTTCAAGGAATTTTTTCGCAAGCTGCTCAACAGATTTGTCGCAAAGCATATTGAACGGAAACTGAATCGTCTCCCACGGAAAATCCGAATCAAGCACCTGATTCGCAACTTCCAAAGATTCTGTAACAACACCAAAATGCCGCACAACGCCAGACTCCTTCAAATTCAAAAGCTTTTCCAAAAGCCCGTCGGAATCGCCAAGCGCAGGAAGAAAATTCGGCCGCTCAAGCTGATACAAATCAACGTAATCGGTCTTTAAATTTGTAAAACTGTTGTCAATCGCCTCGGAAAGCTCATCGGAAGAATGAGCCGCGCTTTTTGTCGCGATAAAAACATTCTCCCGGAATTTCGCAATCGCCTCGCCAAGCCTTTTTTCGCTTTCAGGCTTGTCCATCGAAGTATCAAAAAAATTGATTCCGTCGCTGTAGGCTTTTTGAATCATTTCTGCCGCTTCTTCAGGATTTTCAACCTCGTCAAGTCCCATCGCGCCAAAAGCTGTCCTGCTAACGAGAAGATTTGTTTTTCCTAAAGAAACGTATTCCATAAATCAATTCAAAAAATGAAATTTAAAATTTTAAAGACTTAGAAAGGCGGACAACAGCCCTACGCTCCAAAGCCGAGCAGCTATGTTGCGAAGGCACGTTGCGGGCTTCAATCGCCAGCCCGCAACGCCCGGGATTTTCGTTTTTTATCTGTTTCTTTCAACAGGCTTGTAATTCTTGATTGCGTTGAACAAGAATGTGTGAAGTTCTGAAAGCTTTACGCGCTCCTGCGCCATTGAGTCACGGAAGCGGACTGTAACAGTGTCAAAAAGCGGATTTTCAGAGCCGTCATCTTTTGTCTTCTGGATTGTGTCGTAGTCAACAGTAACGCAGAACGGAGTTCCAACCTCGTCCTGACGGCGGTATCGCTTTCCGACAGTTCCAGAAACATCAAAATCTGTGACGAAATCCTCTTTCAAGAGATGCTGAATTTCTTTTGCTTTTTCAGCAAGCCCGTCCTTTTTCATCAAAGGCAAAACAGCGACTGTAACAGGAGCGAGTCTCGGGTCAAGATGAAGAACAGTTCTGTAGTCATCTTTTCCATCAATTCCGACATTCTGCTCTTCGTAAGCCTCGCACAAGAACATCAGGAAGTTGCGGTTAAGTCCGGCAGAAGTCTCAATTACATACGGAACATATTTTGTGTTGCCGTTTTCCTGATCGATATAAGACATATCTTTCTTTGAGAATTTCGCGTGCTGAGACAAGTCAAAATCTGTACGCGAGTGAATTCCCTCAATCTCCTCAAATCCAATCGGGAAATTGTAAGTGATGTCGTAAGCGT
Source organism: Treponema sp. UBA4692 (assembly GCA_002404895.1). Classification (GTDB taxonomy): domain Bacteria; phylum Spirochaetota; class Spirochaetia; order Treponematales; family Treponemataceae; genus Treponema_D. Next base: position 31,199 of record DHKO01000030.1, read on the forward strand.
CTTTCGCATAATGCGCAAGTTTGTCGTGATGATGCCACTTAAGCTGCTTTTCAGGAATTCCGTATTTAAGATAGAAATTCCATCTTTCGTTGCGCCATTTCTGGAATGTCTCGTCCTCAGTTCCCGGCTTGCAGAAATATTCCATTTCCATCTGCTCAAATTCGCAAGTTCTGAAGATAAAATTCTTGAAAATAATCTCGTTTCGGAATGATTTTCCAACCTGAGCAACTCCAAAAGGAACTTTCATTCTGTTTGACTGAACAATGCTCTTGAAATCCGTGAAAATTCCCTGGCAAGTTTCAGGACGGAGATAGATAAGATGAGCGTCATCCGCGACAGGGCCCTGATAAGTCTTGAACATAAGGTTGAACTCGCGGACAGCTGTATATTTTCTGTTTTTTGAATGGCAAACAGGGCAGTCGATATTCGCGTCGATGAATTCCTTCATCTCCTCATGAGTCATTGTGTCAACCGGCTTTCCAGGATTCTTGTCTGGATTTTCAGCGACAAAGTCCTCAATCATTTTGTCTGCGCGGTGGCGAGCCTGACACTCAAGACAGTCAATCATCGGGTCAGAAAAATGTCCTACGTGGCCAGAAGCCTCCCAAGTTGTGTGGTGCTGAAAAATCGCCGAGTCCAAGCCCACAACATCGTCGTGAAGCTGGGTCATCTCTTTCCACCAAGCATTCTGAATATTGCGCTTGAATTCTACGCCGAGCGGACCGTAATCCCATGCTCCAGCCTGGCCTCCGTAAATTTCCGAAGCCTGATAAACAAATCCGCGTCTTTTGCAGAGCGAAATGATTTTGTCCAAAGTGCACGCATGCTCATCAACAGGTGCTTTTCCATTTTTTGCCATAAATTTTTCTCCTGAATCCGCAACAGGCGCGTTGCAGACGATAAAAATAATTGAAAAATCTTATCATAAATCGGCTTTAGAGAAAATAGGAACGAAAATCGCGTAAAAAAGTCAAAAAACAGCGCAAATTCTTCACGCTGCAAGAAAATTAAAATACCAAGCAGAAATATTGCAAAATCTTCCAAGGATTTTAAAAAATTCAAAAAATTAAGGAAAATTTTTCGCAATGCCGGCGATTTTTATCAGAATCTAAAAACCTCAACAAACGCCGACAACCGACAATAGCACAATCAGAAACATTTCATTATAATAATTTCTTAAATTAATTTTATGAAAACAAAACTAAAAGAACACACAGCCGAATTAAAAGAGCAGGCAGAAAATCTTATTGAGCATAAGACATCGCTTTTCAAACGCATTTTTTTGATTCTTCTTTGCGTTTTTCTCGTTGCCTGCGGGATTTTTCTTCTAATCGAATATAAAAACGGCAAATTTCACGACATCGACACTTTTCAGGAATTTGTTCAGTCGTTCGGCTGGGCCGGTCCGATTTTTGTAACGCTTTTCCAGTGCGTCAAAGTCGTTTACGCAGTTATTCCGGGGACGCTCGGCTATATCGTTGCGCCAAGTCTTTTCGGCACAATTCCGGGAATTTTGTGCAACTACATCGGAATCTGCCTCGGCTCGTTTATCGCGTTCGCTCTTTCAAAAACTTTCGGAGTTACAATCATGAAGCAGATTTTCTCCGAAAAGCAATATTTGAAGAGCGTCAAATGGATGGAAAAATGGCACAAAAGCTATCCGGTTTTTCTTTGGATTGCGATTTTGATTCCAATTTCGCCGGATGACTTTCTTTGCTACTTTTCAGGCCTAACAGATATGAAATTCAAGAAATTCGCTCTGATTATCCTGACTTCAAAACCGTGGTTCATAATCGTCTACGGATTGATTTTTGGAAATCTCTTCGATTAAATAAATCATAAAATGAAAAAAAGAAGGAAAAATATGCATTTGCTTGGCGTTTACAATTACACAGTCGTTCTGACTTACATTGGAATGTTGATTTCTTTTGCAGGAATCCATTTTGTCTTTTCAAATTCCGACCGCAGCTTTATTCTCGCGCTTCTCTGTCTGATGGTTGCCGGCGTTATGGATATGTTCGACGGAAAAGTCGCTTCCACAAAGAAAGACCGTTCGCATGCGGAAAAACTTTTCGGAATTCAGATTGACTCAATGGCGGACATAATAAGCTACGGAGTTTTTCCCGCGCTGATTGTCTACAAACTTGCAATCGGCGATGTCCAATATCCGATTGAGCATCCGATGCAGGCGAGATGCGTAATCTGCATTTGCGCTTTTTATCTTTTGTGCGCGCTGATTCGCCTTTCCTATTTCAACGTTGACGAAATGGAGCGTCAGGAAAAAACCGCTGAAAGCCGCCACGAATACAGAGGACTTCCTGTAACGAGCGTTGCGCTGATTCTTCCGGCAGTTTTCATAATCTCGTATTTTCTTGGAAACGCCCGCCCGCCGATTCAGCCTTGCGCAATTCTTTTGATGGTCATGGCGATTATGTTCATCAGCCCATTCAAAATGCCAAAACCGGCTCTTGTCGGAAAAATCATAATGATTCTGATTGGTCTGATTGAGCTTACAATGCTGATTCTTGGAAAAGCTTACTGCGTTCCGACAACAGAAAAAGATCCGTCAGTTATGTTTGAAAATGACGCGGTAATTGAAAGCCAGTCAAACGACACAATAAATCTCCGCGATTTGGTCAAGGAAGACTTGAAAGAGGAACGGAGAGCCGAAGGCTCCAAAGACAAAACTAACCGCAATCAGAACTAAAAATCAAAAACAGCGGCATTTCAGATTTTATTCATAATATTTGGAATGCCAAGCAAAAAAAGCATATCGTTTTTTAAGCGGCGATATGCCCCCTCGAAAATCAACTTTCAAAAATCAAACTGCAAAATCAGGAACAAAAATTGAACAAGATTTCTAAAAACGACAAATCAGCAGAATTTCTTTACGGAACAAAATTCGGAAAAATCATTCTTGAAGCAATGCTTTTCACAAGGATTCCGAAACTTCTCGGCGCATTTTTGCGCTCGCCAGCCTCAAAATTTTACGTAAAAAGATTCATCAAAAAGAACAATATCGATATGTCGGATTTTCAGGGCGCGGATTTCAGGACTTTCAACGATTTCTTCACGCGGAAAAAAGAAATTTCATTTGACTCCAACCCAACGCATTTCATCTCGCCAGCAGACAGCTTTTTAAGCGTGCATGAAATTACAGAAAACGCAACTTTCCACATAAAAGGATTTGACTACACGCTCGAGGATTTTTTCGGAGTGAACGAGAAATCTTGGAAAAAAGAAGACGAGGCAAAAAAAGCAAAAGTCAAAAATATGATTCAAAAATTCAAAGGCGGAAAATACCTTATTTTCAGGCTATGCGCAACCGACTACCATCGCTACTGCTACGTTGACGATGGCTTCCACGCGGAAAACAACTTCATCGAAGGAAGCCTTTACAGCGTGCAGCCTGTCGCACTCGAAAACTACAAAGTATTCACGAAAAACCGCCGCTCATGGACGCTTCTCGAGACAAAAAATTTCGGAAACATCGCTCAGATTGAAATCGGCGCTTTCAGCGTAGGCGGAATTTGCAACACGCACGAGAACTACATCTGTACAAAAGGCGAAGAAAAAGGGCATTTCGACCTTCACGGCTCGACAATCGTACTCCTTATTGAGAAAGATAAGATGAACATTCTTCCAGAAATCGAGGAAAAACTAAGAGAAACTGCGGAGTACAAAGTGAAAATCGGCCAGCAGATTGGAACAAAAACAGAATAAATCAGAAAGTTACTTGCTCATTTTCAGCACATACTCACAGGGACTCCATAACGTCAAGGTCAGAGCCATCAGCATCCAGCA
>DHKO01000026.1 GCA_002404895.1 Treponema sp. UBA4692
TTTTATAGAACTATACTTTGAGCGTTTTTGTTTGTCAAGCAGCCTTGACCTTCTGACAAAACTGTGCAGAAAATGTCAGGAACGGATTTTGCTTTTGGTTTATCCTGATGATGTGCCGCGGCGGAACGGAAACTTTTTCCGCATTGCACGCACAAATCAAACTGGTTTTCAGCAGGGGAAAGAAAATGGAATGGCTTACGGCGATGAAAAAATCAATCGGGTTCATGGACTCCCATCTTTGCGACGACATTTCGGCAGATGACGTTGCAAGTGAAGTGTTCATGTCTCCGTTTTATTTTCAGCGCGGATTCAAGATTCTGACCGGAATTACGCCGGCCGAGTACATAAGGAACAGGCGGCTTTATCTTGCGGCTCTTGACGTTCTGGGCGGAAAGGAAAAAGTGATTGACACCGCGCTCAAGTACCGCTACGAGACTTCCGAAAGCTTCACGCGCGCGTTCACGAGGTTTCACGGAGTTTCGCCGGTTCAGCTCAAAAGTTCGCCGGAGCAGCTTCACGTTTTTCTTCCGCTGAAAATCACGATTTCCATCACAGGAGGAAACAGAATGGAAAAACTTGACTTTACGGTAAGCCCGATGTTCGGATTCAAGGTGATTGGTTTTGAGAGGATTTTCAGCATGGAAAATTCCTATGGCGAGATTCCGAAATTCTGGGACGAGCTTCGCGAAAAATATCTTGGCGCGGTCTGGAGCGGAAAAAAGGACTTGTCGGAAATTGAGCAGGCGGTCAAGGACAACTTAATCGGCGAGTACGGAGTGTGCATTGACTACATTGGCGGCGGAAAGTTCCGCTATCTGGTCGCGGGAAAATACTGCGGCGGAAAAGTTCCAGCTGGGCTAAAACTTTTCGAGTTTCCGGACATGGAATGGGCAAAGTTCAGTTGTACAGGTCCAATGCCTAATGCTCTTCAGAACGTGAACACAAGAATCTTCAGGGAATGGCTTCCGGGCAACCCCGACTACGAGATGGCGGCCGGCTACAGCATCGAATGGTACGACAACAGCCCGATGGACGGCGAGGACTACAAAAGCGCAATCTGGATTCCGGTTTCCAAGAAACAGGTAAAACAGAAGTAGGGAAAGCGCAACTGTACTGGGTACGAAACTCACTTTCCTCAAATTCTGCAGTCGTGCTCAGTACGAACGGTGTTTTTTTCAAATTCCTTCCTTCGTATTCACTACGATTGCCGGCTTTTTTTCAAAATGCAAATCGTACTGAATACGAATGTTGTTTTTCATAATTTTCTTGAATCGTAATCAGTACGAACGCTGATTTTTCAGATTCCATAAATCGTATTGAGCACGAATTTCTTTTTCGCCCAGCCTTGAAATCGCTTCCGCAAGTCTTGTCCTCATTTTTCGGCTAACTGTTTTTCTACAGCAGTTCTCTTTCGTCTTTGTGCGCCTCGTAAATCTCCTTTGTGATTTCTATGAATCTTCTGGTTGTTTCCCGGCGGTCGTCGCTTCTTTTTGCGAGAGCGCAGTCGATTGGAGTTCCGAATGTGATTGGAATCCACTTGAATTCATCCGTGCGGTCGTTGCAGAATCCGGGCGAAAGGCACACTCCGTTTCCTGCCGCCACGTTTGCGAGCGTTGTAAAGTGGTCTTCGCTGTTCATCGTCTGCACGTGAACCGAGTCAATCACAATGTCCTGCGCTTTTTTAAGCTCCGGCGGCGAGCCTCCTCCAATCATCAGAGTTCTTCCTTTTAAATCCTGCGGCGAAACCGAGCTTTTCTCTGCGAGCGGGTCTTCTTTCTGAACAATCAGATAGATGCGGCTCTGAAAAATCGTGTGGGCTTCAATCTGCGGAATGTGCGAAAGTGCGTTTTTCCGCCCGAACATTATGTCCGTCTTTCCTCCAAGAAAATTTTCCGTGCGGCTTTTTCCGTACTGAAAAAGAATGTTCAGAAGAACGTGCGGAAATTCCTTTTTGAAATCCCTCATTATCTGCGGCAAAAAACAAAGCGCGCTCCTGAGCGGAATCGAGACCGAAAGTGAGTCCGTAAAACCGTTGCTTATGTTTTTTGAAGTCTCAACCGCGCGCCGAAGCTCCTCCTTGATTTTCACAAGTTCCGAAACAAAAGCGTTTCCGGCAGGCGTAAGGGCAGCCCCTTTTCCCGAGCGCAGAAAAATCGCGAACCCAGCCTCCTCCTCAAGCGTCTGAATCTGGTAAGAAAGCCCCGGCTGGCTTATGCTGCAGTTTTCCGAGGCCTTCCTGAAATTAAGCGTGTGCGCAAGCTCAATCGCGCAGTCAATCTGTCTTGTAGTCATCGCCTTATGATAAAAGTTTTTAATCGCTGCTTCAATAATTAGATTGGGATTTTTTATTGTGGGCAGGTTTATCTCAAAAAATCACTATGGAATTTCTGCCAAAAAACGTGTATAGTAATTTTATGCAAAGCATAGCGCATCCTTTTGTAAAATGGGCGGGCGGAAAAACTCAGCTCTTGCCGAAAATCAGAAAACACTATCCTCACCGAATCAAAAAATACTGCGAGCCGTTTGTCGGCGGAGGCGCGGTTTTGTTCGATGTGCTTCAAAAATGCCACCCGGAAGAAATTCTTATAAACGATATAAATGCGGAACTTATAAACACATATTCACAGATAAAAAACAACTGCGATAATCTGGTGGAACATCTTTCAGAACTTCAGCAAAACTATAAAAGTCAGACTTTGGAAGAAAACAAGACTTTTTTCTACGAAAAGCGCCTTCGCTACAACGAACTAAAAATCAACAGAAATGACGCTGAAAATCTTGAAAAAGCCGCGCTCTTCATTTTTCTGAACAAAACCTGCTTCAACGGACTTTACCGCGTGAACAAAAGAGGCGAGTTCAATGTGCCGTTCAACAATGCAAAAAATCCACAGATTTGCGATAACGAAAATATAAAGGCTTGCTCCGAACTTTTACAAAACGTCCAGATGAAAACCAGCGATTATTCTTGCTGTAAAGATTTTATCGATAATGAAACTTTTGTTTATCTTGACCCACCGTATCGTCCTCTTACACAGACGGCAGCTTTCACATCATATTCAGAAAATCAGTTTTCAGAAAAAGACCAGATTGAACTCGGAAAATTCATCACCGAAATTTCCACAAAAGGCGCGAAAGTTCTTGCAAGCAATTCCGACCCGAAAAACACGAACGAGAACGACAATTTTTTCGATGAATTGTATTCAAATTTTTCAATTGAAAGGATTAGAGCTTCCCGAATGATAAATTCAAACGCAAAAAAACGCGGAGCAATCAGTGAGCTTTTAATAAGCAACATTGCATCGGTTTTCTAGGAGAGAATGAAAATGAAATACAGATTTACTGCAGAAGAACTTTTTAATCTTCCTGAATACAAACAGATTTTTATTTCAGAAATCGGTAATCCCGACGATGATGATTATGCAAAAAGTAAATTCAAGAAAGACATTGCTAAAACAAGGAATTATAAAGATGATATTTTTTATCATGCCACCGGTGGAACTTCAGAAATTGGAGTTGGCAAAGGTTTATACCTTGGAAAAGATAAAAATGCTGTTCATAACTTTTATAATGGCGAAGGGGAATTTGGAGATGAAGTTGAAATTTATCAAGGCAGTCCGAATTTTATAGATTTAACAGAACCAAACAAATTTGAAAAATTTGAAAAAGAAGCAATTGCAAAATATGGAAAATCATCAGATAAAAACTATTTGAACAAAAACACATTAAGACTTGGCTTTGATGGAATTCGCTATTTCGATCCATGCACAACCGGCGAAGAATGTGTCTTATTTAATGTAGATAAAGTAAAAATGATTTCAAAGAAAAAGCGGAAAAAAGAGGATTTGTCAAAGTTTTTTAATTGATTAAGAGGGGGTTTATGAATCGAAATTTCACAGAATGGCTTTCAACTTTTCGAGACAGCATTGCAACTTATTCCTATTATATCGATTTTGAAAAAGTTTACGGAAATGTTGAAAATGTAAAAATCGAACTGAATATTTTAAATTCTCTGATTGGCTCAAAGACAATTGAAAAAGACTTTGAAAATATTCTTGAAAAATATCCAGAGACTTTGAAGTGCATTCCGATTCTTCTTGCTGTCCGCAATTCTGAAATTTCAGTCTCTGATGAAAACGGAAACTTGGTTTTTGATTTTGCGGCTTCAAAGCAGACTGTTTCTGAATATTCTGACTTTATGAAAAAATCCGGACTCTTTGAGCTTTTGCAGAATCATCTTGTGAACAATCTTGTTGACTATGTTACAGGCGTTGAAACAGGGCTTGATTCAAACGGCAGAAAAAATCGAGGCGGTCATCTTATGGAAGATTTAGTTGAAAGCTACATAAAAAAAGCCGGATTTGAAAGAGATAAAAATTATTTTAAGGAAATGTACATTCACGAAATCACGGAAAAGTGGAATGTGGATTTGTCCGCAATCTCAAACCAGGGCAAAATGGAAAAACGATTTGATTTCGTTGTAAAAACAGAAAACCAAATTTATGTTGTTGAAACGAACTTTTACGGAAGCGGCGGCTCGAAACTGAATGAAACAGCAAGAAGCTATAAAACTCTGGCAGGCGAAATTGACACGATTGACGGAGTTACCTTTGTCTGGTTTACGGATGGAAACGGCTGGCAAAGCGCACGCCACAATCTGGAAGAAACATTCGATGTTATGGAAAATATCTATTGCATAAAAGACATGGAAAACGGCGTGATTGGGAAAGTGTTTAAATAAAAGGGGAGAAAATTATGACACCTAAAATGGCGAAGTCAATAACCGTGAGGAAGAAAATGCTACAGTATTCTAATGAAAACAATATTTTAATTTGTTCTGATGTATTTGAAGGCTTGCAGGCTGTTCAAAATGAGTCAGTAGACTTAATTTTTATTGATCCTCCATATAATATTGGGAAAAAATTTGATAACACTTTTGACAAATGGAGTTCTGATGAAGACTATTTAAACTGGTGCTACAAATGGATTGATATTTGCATTGACAAGCTAAAAAAAACTGGTTCAATGTACATAATGACTTCTACGCAATTTATGCCATATTTTGATATTTATATTCGGTCAAAAATGACGATTCTTTCACGTATAGTTTGGAACTATGACAGTTCAGGCGTTCAGGCAAAAAATTACTATGGTTCTATGTACGAGCCTATTTTGTTCTGCGTAAAAGACAAGAAGAATTATTGTTTCAATCCAGATAATATTTTAGTTGAGGCTAAATCGGGTGCACAAAGACATTTAATTGATTATAGAAAAGCAATCCCTGCTCCATATAATTCAAAGAAGGTTCCGGGAAATGTTTGGAACTTTCCGAGAGTTCGCTACAGAATGGATGAATATGAAAATCATCCGACGCAAAAACCTGTGGCATTGCTTGAAAGAATTATAAAGGCATCGTCAAATAAGGGAGATACAGTTTTAGATCCGTTTTCTGGCACTTTTACGACTTCTTTTGTTGCTGATTCATTAGGCAGAAAATCAATCGGAATTGATATTTCGGAAGAATATTTTAAAATCGGTCTAAGACGGGTTTTGCGAATGACTGACTACAATGGAGAGTCTTTGGAAAAAGAACCGAAATCATACCAGCGGAAAAATATTAAAATTACAAATGAAACAATGCCATTGTTTGCATAAATTATGGAGAGAAGATGACAGAGCATGAATTCACAAACACAATAATTGACATAATCGAAGTTGAACTCAAAATTGACGGAAAAGAACTTCTTCAGATTTCGCCTTTGCTTGAATATATAAACATAAAAACACGTTCTGCAAACCGCGGTTCTAAATCGCGGGGAAGTTTTGCGAATTTATATGCAATTTATGTTCTTGTAGAAGATTATATAAAAATTGTTTTTGACAAGAAACAAGATTACGGAAAATATGCAGGCGCAGTTTTTTCTGATTTGTTTGAAAGACAACGTCAGCTTCCTTTCGGCGAAAAACTACAAAATCATGCATTGAATCATCGCCTTAACGAGGAATTTCACAAATATTTTCCTACGGTTCAAGAGCCAGTTATTATTCGTGATATTTCCACAAGCCGATATTGGATAAATATAAATTTATTGAAAATAAAAATTGCTGGAAAAATATATGACATTAGCAAAACAATTATTAAGATTATAAATGCGTATATTAATGCAAAGAAAAATGCTTTTGAAAAATTTATCAACTCTTGCGAAGAACTGCAAAAAATATCATCAACTGATTCAGAAAAAATATTTTCTTTTTTGTCAAATTTGCTTGAACCTAATGTCGATGCAAGGCTATTTGAAATTGTAAGTTTTGCGATTTTAAAATATTTTTATTGGGAGAAAAAAATATTTTGGGGCTATGACAGAATAAATCTTACAGAAGAAAATTTAAAACTTTATAAAACTGGCAGAACAAACGCAAATGACGGTGGAATAGATTTTGTAATGAAACCGCTTGGCAATTTTTTTCAAGTGACAGAAACTTTGGATGTGAAAAAATATTTTTTGGATATTGATAAACTGGAGCATTACCCTGTTAAATTTGTAATAAAAACAAATAAATCAGTGGAAGAAATCTTAAATCAAATTAGAGAAAATGCAATTAAGCAGTATGGAATAGAAACGATTGTAGGGCATTATATGAATTCAATCGATGAAGTCATAAATATCCCAATGTTGATTTTATACTTAAATGAAATCAACAAAAATAAAAAACTTAATAAAGTTCTTGAAGAAATTATTTTGCAAAGTAAAGTTGAATTTAATTACGAAGAAGATGGACTTTAAATGCTCCATTCTTTCTACAAATCCCCGAACCGCGACTTTACTCTTCTTCAAGGCGACTGCGTTGAGCTTTTGAATCAATTTGATTTCAAGTTTGATATGATTTTCGCAGACCCGCCTTATTTTCTTTCTAACGGGGGAATTTCTGTCCAGTCCGGGAAGCAGGTGAGCGTGAACAAGGGCGGCTGGGACAAATCTCAGGGTTTTGAAAAGGACAACGAGTTCAACCGAAAATGGCTTTCTGCCTGCAGCTCGCATTTGAAGGACGAAGGCACAATCTGGATTTCGGGCACTTACCACAACATTTTTTCGGTTGCGCAGATGCTGAACGAGCTGGACTTCCGCATTTTGAACTGCGTCACCTGGGCAAAGACGAATCCGCCGCCGAACCTTTCTTGCCGGTTTTTCACTCATTCGACGGAATTTATTCTGTGGGCAAGAAAAAGCAAAAAAGTTCCGCATTATTTCAACTACGAGCTGATGAAGGAAATCAACGGAGGAACTCAGATGCGCGACCTGTGGAGCCTGCCTGCAATCGCGAAGTGGGAAAAGTCCTGCGGAAAGCACCCGACCCAAAAGCCGCTTCCGCTCCTTGCGCGGATTATCCTTGCTTCCACAAAAGAAAACGCCTGGATTTTAGATCCGTTTTGCGGTAGTTCCACAACGGGAATAGCCGCAAACTTGCTAAATAGGCGATATTTGGGAATCGACCGGGAGACAGAATTTCTTGAGCTTTCAAAGGCGCGCCGCGAGGAAATCGAAAATCCTCAGATTCGGCAGAGCTACCGCGGAAAAATCCTTAAATATTCCGACAAGCCGATTCGCGGAATTGCCGAGATTCACGAAAACGAGCCGGATTTTGGCATGGATTTGCCGTTTTAGGATTTTTTTCGACAACACATTTTTCGTTGTCTACATCCTCATAACGTTTGCCAATCTTATATGCTTTTTTATAAAATCAAAATAACGTTCTCCAACCTGGCGCACTTTCTTCAAACGTTGTTTTGATTTTCCCTGACCGCGCGCACTTTCAGACAGCGTTATTTTAACGTTTTCCGTCCGCAAGTGATTTTATAAAACGTTATCGTAACGTTCATTGTCGGCACGTGATTTCTGCTTGCGTTACTGTAACGTTCTTTGTCCGCGAGTGATTTTGCAAGATGTTACCATAGCCTATTGTTGTCATCTGTTTTCAGTTTTTTTTCAGGCGGCTTCTGCTTTGCGGCAGGGGCTGCTTTTTTATTCATCTCTCCATTTCAACATCAACTTTCTCCTAAAACTGATAGAATTTCTTTATTACTAATTCAATAATTCGATTGAACTTTTTTATTGTGGGTGAATTATTATTCTTTTCAGATGAAAAATTCAGCGGCGGACGATGCTCGCGCGTTAGGGATTTGCAAACCTGCGGTTTGCTGCGAGATTTTGCTGACGCAAAACTCGTTTATCTGACGTGTACGCTTGTGCGTACGTCCTAACGCTAAAGCGTTAGGGATAGGAGCACCTGCGAGGCAGTCCACCGTAAGCGAGCGTAAGTCGTAGACTGTAGCGAGTGCGGAGGATGAGCGTTAGCGAAGTGCGGATAGCCCGACCCGACAATTACCGCCGAAGTCAATTTTTCTGCGGACGTTGATTCCGCCACGGATGGCGGACTAGGGCAGGAAAATTGCAAGAAGCGTAGCTTCTTGTGCGACAGGATGTCGGGGAACGCCCTGATTATTTTGGAGGTTTTATGAAAAAGATTTTGTTGACTTTTGCGGCGACGGTTGTGTTTTCGGCTGTGGCGAATGCTCAGGAAGTGAAATATATCAAGGCTCCTGAGTTTAAGAACCAGATTTATCTTTACGGTAAGCCTAGTTCGGCGGAAACTGAGCAGTGGTACGAGATTGAGGGGCGGGGGCAGTTTGTGCGTAATGTGAAAAATCCTGCGCTGATTCCGTATCTTCCGGCAAAAAGGAAAGCGAACGGGGCAGCGGTGATTATTGCTCCGGGCGGCGCGTTTTTGCATCACACTTTTGGAAGCGGCGGTTTTGAGGCTGCGGAATGGTTCAGGAATCAGGGATTTGCGGCTTTTATTTTGAAATACCGGACGGAAGAGACTCCTCGCGATGAGGCTGAGCATCAGGCTTTTGTGGCTGAAAAAATGGCCGGCTACCGTGCTGGAGGCTTGAGCGGAAACTATGCGCCGCAGACGCCTGATTTTGCTTACGATGACATTTGCACCGCTGTAAAACTTTTGCGTGAGCGTGCCGCGGAATTCAATGTTCAGCCGGACAAGATTGGAATTGTGGGATTTTCCGCCGGGGCTTTGCTTGCAGTCTATAATGCGGAATGTGCGCCTGATGAAAGCCGTGCGGATTTTATCGGCTCGATTTACGGCCAGCTTGTGATGAGGAAAATGCCGGAAAAGCTTCCGCCGCTTTTTGCCGCGATGTCCAGCGACGACGAGCTTTCGGGGCAGAGCGGATTTGAAGTCTTTCAGGCTTGGCAGAAACGCGGAATTGCGGAACTTCATCTTTTTGGCCAGGGCGGACACAATTTTGGAATGGGGCACGAGCCGTACACGAACGCTTTGTGGCCACAGGAATTTCTTGCCTGGCTTAAAATGATAAAGGTCATAAAGTAAAAGGTTTTTATAGGAGAACATCAGAATGAAAAAATCAGTTTTTATTGCATCGCTTTTTGCGGCGGATTCTGAAATGAAATCAAAAGAAGATTATGCGACGGTTCAGCTTAGTAACGGACTTAAAATTCCGCAGTTCGGGATTGGAACTTACGGTTCGAGCGAGCAGCAGGCGCATGGCGCGGTTCTTGAAGCTTTGAAGGACGGCTACCGGCACATTGACACTGCCCATGCGTATAGAAACGAGCGCGGAATTGCAAAGGCAATCAAGGAAAGCGGAATTCCTCGCTCTGAAATCTGGATTACTTCAAAACTTTGGCCTACGGACTACAGCGATGGAAACGGGGCGCAGTCAATCGACAGGATGCTTGAGCGGCTCGGAACGGATTATGTGGATCTGGTTTATCTTCATCAGCCGGTTGGCGACTACATGGCAGGCTACCGTGCGCTTGAAGAGGCTGTGCGTCAGGGAAAAGTCCGGGCAATCGGTCTTTCTAATTTTGACCTGAACGAGAAAGTTTTTGAGGATGTCTATGCAAAGGCGGAGATAAAGCCTGTGATTGTTCAGATTGAGCTTAATCCTTATGCGCAGCGCGTTGAATTCAGAAAGAAGTGCGCGGAAAAAAATCTTGCCGTTGAAGGCTGGTTTCCTCTTGGCGGAAGCGGAAGGGGAAATGAATCGCTTTTTGCCGATGAGACGATAAAATCCCTTGCAGAAAAATACGGAAAGTCTCCGGCGCAGATAATTTTACGCTGGCACGTTCAGGAAGGATTCAGCACGATTCCAGGCTCAAGAAACGCCGCGCACATTGCGGAGAACATCGCGGTCTACGGTTTTTCTCTTTCCGATGATGACATGGAAAAAATCCGCGCTTTGAACAAGGAAAGGCGTTTTTACAACGGAACTTGGGAAAGCGCGCAGCATTTTAAGGATGTGAAAATCAATTATTAGAAGAAATATTGAACTTTTTTGGAGGTTTTATGAAAACGATTTTTAAAAATACAAGGAAAAATGTTTTTGCGTTTTTCGCGGCGGCAACTTTTTCGGCATTGTTTTTGTCATGCGCGACAACAGGCGGAAAGGCGATTTCGCTTTTGGAGCAGGGAAATTTTGCTGCAGGCGGAATTGTTGCGGCTAATTCAGGCGAGTTTGACCCGGACAACGTTTTTGGCTCTTTTTCCGGGCAGACGATTCATGCGGATTTTGCGAGCGTCTTTTATCAGATTCCTAAGAATCATAAAAAGAACAGCATTGTTTTTCTGCATGGAAACGGGCAGTCTTCAAGGTGCTGGGGAACAACTCCAGACGGAAGGGAAGGCTTTCAGTCGATATTTTTGCGCGGCGGCTATAGCGTTTATCTTGTTGACCAGCCGAGGAGAGGGCAGGCTTCGCAGAGTTCTGTTCCTGTAACCGTAAATCCTGATTTTACCGACCAGATGCGCTTTGAGCAGTTCCGTCTTGGGCTTTGGCCGAATCTTTATGAGAGAACTGCGTTTCCAGATGACAAAAAATCTCTGGACAATTTCTACAATCTTATGACTCCGAGCATTGGAAGCGTTCCCCTTGAATCTACCTTAAAAGCCTTTGACGAAGTTTTTGACCGCGCCGGAAATTCGGTTTTCTTTACACATTCTGCCGGCGGAAACATTGGCTGGCGGAGCGCAATCAGAAACAAAAATGTAAAGGCGATTGTTGCCCTTGAGCCAGGCTCGTTTGTTTTCCCGGAAAGCGATGCGCCCAAGGCGATTGAAAATCTTTACGTGAATTTTCCGACAATGACAGTCAGCGACGATGATTTTGAAAAGCTTACAAAAATTCCGATTGTCGTTTATTTTGGCGACAATATTCCTGACTCCCATTCTGTTCATCCGGGAGAAGATTTCTGGTATGCGGTAAAGACGACAGCATATAAATTCGCTGAAATTGCCAATAGCCGTGGCGGAGACGTTACGATTGTTGACCTTCCAAAAGCTGGAATCTACGGAAACACCCATTTTCTTTTTTCGGACTTGAACAATGTTCAGATTGCAGCTCACATAAAAAACTGGCTTAAAGAAAAAGGACTTGATGAATAAAATCCGCGCCATAAACAAAACTTATGCTGAACATAAAAAGTTTGCATTTTAAATTTTGCTTGCGGCGGATTATATTTGATTTGTGTATCGGGGAGCGTTCATTCAGTCAATAAAGACTGTTGACACGTTTCATTGTATTTATTAAAAATATTTTTAGTTACATTTTGTAACTAAAATCAATTTGAACGTATTTTTTTTTGCGAGGAGAAACCATGGAATATCCAAAAGGCTATGTTTTTGAACTGATGGAAAAAGGCGGGCCGACAGATTGCCGAGAGCCGTATTTTAAGGCAGCGTCTGCAGAAATGATTCGTTCTCGCACTCTTTGCGCAAAGGCGAATGCCGTTCTGCCGGACAATCCCGAATACGTGAAATATCTTGAGGAGCTTTTCGGACGAAAACTGGACGATGTTCGGATTCTGACTCCGTTCATCTGTGACTTTGGAAACCGCGTAAAGTTCGGAAAAAATGTTTTTATAAACCATTCGGCGATTTTGAGCGCGAGCGGCGGAATCGAGTTTGAGGACGGCGTAAACGTTGCTCCGGGCGTTCGAATTGCGACAATCAACCACGACTTTAACCAGCGTCATTCGATTTACACTTACGGCAAAGTTACAATCAAGAAAAACGCCTGGATTGGAATGAACGTTACAATTGTTCCCGGCGTTACAATCGGAGAGTATGCGGTGGTCGCGGCCGGCGCGGTCGTAACAAAAGATGTTCCGCCTTATTCAGTTGTCGGCGGTGTTCCTGCAAAATTGATAAAAATGCAGAACCCGGCGGAGCAGAAGGAATAGAAGAGCGGGGATGTTGGGCGTTTCCCGACATCCTGTCGTTCGAGAAGCTTCGCTTCTCGAGGGGAATGTTGCCCTAATCCGCCATCCGTGGCGGAGTCAACTATCGCAGAATAATTGACTTCGGCGGAAAATGTCGGGTCGGGCTTTCCAGCCTTCGCTCACGCTCATTCTTCCGCTCCGCTTGGCTTCGCCCGCGCTTCGCTACAGAACTTCGGGCTTCCAATCCCTAACGCTATAAAACAAGGAGTAAGACATGAAAAAACTGATTTTTATTTTAGGAGTTTTAATGATGGCAGGTTTTGCAAATGCTAAGTCGATTGTGGTTTATTATTCAAAGACCGGCGAGCAGTACGGTGTTGGCACGATTACTGAAGGCAACACTGCGAAAGTCGCGAAGGAGATTGCCTCTCAGACCGGGGCGGACATTCTGGAGCTTAAGACTGTAAAAAAATATCCTGAAGGCTACAAGGCGACGACCGAAGAGGCGATGAAGGAAGCCCGCGCGAACGAGAGGCCTGCTCTTTCGGTGGAAATCCCGGACATGGCACAGTACGACACTGTTTATCTTGGCTACCCGATTTGGTGGGGGGACGCTCCGATGTGCGTCTACACTTTTTTGGATGCGGTCGATTTGAGCGGAAAGACAATCCGTCCGTTCTGCACCCACGAGGGAAGCGGAGCCGCAGGAACTCAGGGCAAACTCAAAAAAGCCGAGCCGAACGCGACAGTTGAAAGCGTCCTTGCTATCCGTGGAACAACCGCCCAGAGCAATGCGGAGACTGTGAAAAAAGAAGTGGGCGGGTGGCTTGGAAAATAAAACTGACAACGTGAATCCGCGTTAGGGATTGTAGTACCGAAGTTCTGGGGCAACAAAAGGTTGCAGCAGAATGAGCCGCGGCTAGACGGCAAAGTGCGAAAAGCCCGACCCGAACGAAGTGAGGGTAACGCCCAAAATATATGAAAGAAACTTTTGATTTTGGAGGAATTATGAAAAAACGGATTCTTTCTTTGCTTGCGTTTTTTTCTGCTGCATTTGCGCTTTTTGCGCAGACTGAAAACTACAAAACTTACGAAACAACGGATAAAAACGCGCCGGTTGTTTACTTTACGCGCGAGATTACGCCTGAAAGTCTTGTGAAAGTGTACAAGGCGATGGGCTGGCAGCCGCACGGAAAAGTCGGCGTAAAAATCAGCACTGGCGAGCCGCCTGCTTCAAACTATCTTCGCCCTTCTTTGATTGGAAAACTTGTAAAGGACGAGCTTGGCGGAACAATCGTTGAATGCAACACGGCCTATGGCGGAAGCCGCGCCACCACCGCAATGCACAAGCAGGTTGTTAAAGACCACGGATTTTTGGACATCGCGCCTTTTGATTTGCTTGACGAGGACGGCGAAATGGAAATTCCTGTGAACGGCGGAAAAAACTTGAAAGTCGATTACATCGGCTCTCATTTTAAGAATTACGATTCGTACTTGGTTCTGTCGCACTTCAAAGGACACGCTATGGCAGGATTCGGCGGCGCAATCAAGAATCTTTCAATCGGATTCGGAAGCGGAACTTCAACAAAACGTTCAGGAAAATCATTGATTCACTCAGGAGGAAGAAGTACAGACAACAGTTTTTGGGGATTCACGAGTGGACAAAAAAATCAGGACTTGTTCACCGAAAGCATGGCGGAGGCTGCGAAAGGTGTTTGCGACTACATGGGAAACGAAAAGGGAATCGCATTTGTGAACGTTATGAACCGCATTTCAATTGACTGCGACTGCGACGGAAATCCGCACGAGCCGGAAATGAAGGACATAGGAATTCTTGCCTCGACAGACCCGCTTGCAATTGACCAGGCTGCAATCGATATGATTTACACTTACAAGAATAAAGAGGGCGATTCCGCAAAGTCTTTAATAAACAGAATTGAACAGCGCAACGGACGGCACGCACTGGAGCACGCCGCAGAAATCGGACTTGGAAAAGGCACAAGAAACTACCGCCTTGTTGAGATAAAATAATATATATAGAAGAAAATGTTAGAAATCATTCAGCGTGAAGCGGTTTATCTTTGGTATTATTTTGACCTGCAGCTGCGGCAGATTTTCTGGTACTGGGTGCTTGGAATGTTGATTGGCTCTGCGGTGTCGGTTTTCGCAAAAAACTATATTCACAGGGCGGCGGAGATTTTGGGCGAAAAAGTTCCGGGAATCGTGGGAATTTTATTCGCTTCTCTTTTGGGAGTTGCAAGCCCGCTTTGCATGTACGGAACAATTCCAATCTGCGCGGCTTTTTCTCGCAAGGGAATAAAGGACGATTTTCTTGCCGCGTTTATGATGAGCTCGATTCTTCTGAATCCCCAGCTGATTATCTATTCTGCGGCGCTTGGACGGAAAATGCTTTTTGTGCGGATTGCAGGCTGCTTTCTGATGGGAATTGTCGCCGGGCTTCTTGTGCGGATTTTCTACTGCAAAAAGGACGGCAAATCTTACTTTGATTTTTCATCATTTGAAGGGCCTCACAACCACGACACAGACCCGAACATTTTCTTTAGATTTGTAAAGAATCTTGGGCGGAATGTGAGGGCGACTTGCCCGATGTTCCTGCTTGGAATCGCGCTTTCGACGGTTTTTCAGCGTTACGTTCCGGCGGATGCGATGGCGAAAATTTTTGGCAAGGGAAACGAGGCGTTCGGCGTTCTTATGGCGGCTACTGTTGGAGTTCCGCTTTACGTTTGTGGTGGCGGCACGATTCCGCTTTTGCAGCAGTGGCTTAGCGAAGGAATGAGTGCGGGAAGCGCGGCGGCTTTTATGCTCACAGGTCCTTCAACAAAAATCACGAATCTTGGCGCGCTTAAAATTGCGCTCGGAGCAAAGCACTTTTTCTTCTATATAATATATGTGATTCTGTTCTCGTTTTTGACAGGATTTGTTGTGAATCTGATTTTGTAAATGCCGATAAAGGACAAGGAAAGATAAAATATGGCTGAAAAGGAAATTCACGAAAAACTTGAAAATCTAAAAAATTATCTCCGTTCGCTCACAAGCGTGATGGTCGCGTTTTCAAGCGGAGTTGACTCGACATTTTTGCTGAAAGTTGCGCACGATGTCCTTTGCGAAAATGCGGTTGCTGTTACGGCGAAATCCTGCAGCTTTCCAAAGCGCGAGGCTGACGAGGCGGAAGCGTTTTGTAAAAAAGAGGGAGTCCGTCATTTCACTGTGGATTCCGAGGAACTTGATATTCCAGAATTCCGCCACAATCCAAAGAACCGCTGCTATCTCTGCAAGAAGGAACTTTTTACAAAAATCATTTCGCTTGCAAAAGAAAATAAAATCGCTTTTGTCTGTGAGGGAAGCAACATGGACGACAACGGAGACTACCGGCCGGGCTTGCAGGCTGTCGCGGAGCTTGGAGTGAAAAGTCCGCTGCGCCATTGCGGTTTGTACAAGGCAGAAATCCGCGCGCTTTCAAAGGAAATGAATCTTCCGACTTGGAAAAAGCAGTCGTTCGCGTGCCTTTCCTCTCGTTTTCCTTATGGCGAAGAAATCAGCGAGAAAAAACTTTCGATGGTTGACAGGGCTGAACAGTTTCTGCTTGATAAAGGATTTGGTCAGCTTAGGGTAAGAATCCACGGCGAAAATCTTGCGAGAATCGAAGTTTCCCCTGTGGAAATGGAAAAGGCGTTTTTGCTCCGTGAAGAAATTGTGGGCGCATTGAAAAGTTTCGGTTTCTTGTACGTCTCGCTTGACCTGCAGGGCTACAGAACCGGTGCGATGAACGAGGTTTTAAAATGAAAGATTCTTTTTGCGACTTGGGATTTGCAAAGCTCGACACAGGACGCAATGAGCGCACTGGATTTGGCGAGGTTGTTTTTTGCCAAGGAAAAAGCGATGAGTTTTTGAAAGATATTTTTTCAAGGCTTTTTGAGGCTAACGGCGAAGTTCTTGGAACCCGCGCGACGCAAGAGCAGTTTGAGCTTGTAAAAGAAGTTTTTCCTCATGCGGAATATGACAAAATTTCCCGGACAATAAAAATTCAGCGTGAGAAAAAAAATCTTTGCGGAAACATTGCGGTCTGCACGGCTGGAACTGCGGACATTCCTGTTGCGGAGGAATCTGCCCGGACTGCGGAATTTTTCGGCTCGTATGTTGAGCGCATTTTTGATGTCGGCGTTTCTGGAATCCACAGGCTGCTTTCCCAGACTGAAAAACTTGAGAAGGCGAATGTTGTTGTCGCGGTTGCCGGAATGGAAGGCGCGCTTGCAAGCGTTGTGGGCGGATTGGTGAGCGTTCCTGTTATTGCGGTTCCCACTTCGGTCGGGTACGGCGCGAACTTTGGCGGAATTTCGGCTCTTTTGACGATGATAAATTCGTGCGCAAACGGAATCAGCGTTGTGAACATAGACAACGGCTACGGTGCGGGCTACATTGCGACGCAGATAAACCGTCTTGCAGTTGCCGGAAGCGTAAAAAATCAGGCAGGTGAAAAATGAGCGATTTGTATCTTGAATGTGACTATGGAATTTCAGGCGACATGGCGGTTGCGGCTTTGCTTGATGCGGGCGCGAACAGAGCGGCGCTTGAAAAGGCTTTGGCGAGCATTCCGGCAAAAGGATTCAAAACCGAAATAAAGCGCGTGGAAAAAAACGGCGTTTCCTGCCTTGACTTCAATGTGATTTTGGATTCAGAACATGAAAACCACGACCACGACATGAACTATCTTTTTGGGCATGAGAGCGCGGAACATAATCAAGATGATTTTCATAACGGCGAGAATCACGAACATGGCGAAAATTCGCATGAACATTCTCATCATCATTCCGAAGCGGAAGAACATTCTCATGCGGCACAGCATGAACATCATCACGGTGAACAAATTCATGGTGAACACGTTCCCCACCACGAGCACCGAAATCTGCATGACGTTCTTGAAATAATCGACAAGACGGAGATGACGGAAAACGCGCGGAAACTTGCGCATAGAATCTTTGAGATAATCGCGCAGGCTGAAAGCAAGGCACATTCAAAGCCGGTTGAGGAAGTTCACTTTCACGAGGTCGGCGCGATTGATTCGATTGTTGACGTGATTGCGCTTGCGGTCTGCTTTGACAGCCTTCACGTTGAAAAAGTTTTTGTTCCGTTTTTGTGCGAGGGAACGGGAACTGTTCGTTGCCAGCACGGAATCCTTCCTGTTCCAGTTCCGGCGGTCGCGAACATTATGCAGGAATATTACGTTCCGCTAAAAATAACTGAGGAGCGCGGCGAATTTGTTACTCCGACTGGAGCGGCTTTTGTTGCTGCGGTTGCAACGGATTTCGCCTTGCCGAAAAATTTTGTGCTTAAAAAAATCGGAATGGGAGCTGGAAAAAGAGACTACGGCGTTCCGAATATTGTCCGCGCAATGCTTGTTGAAGCGGAAGAAAAAAATGACTCTGAAAATCAACATTCTTCCGCTTTGTGCGACAAGATTATAAAGCTTGAGACGAACATTGACGATTCAACCGGCGAGGCTCTGGGCTTTGTGATGGACGAGCTTTTTTCGTCGGGCGCGCTTGATGTTCAGTATCTTCCGTGCTTTATGAAAAAGAGCCGGCCGGCGTGGCTTTTGGTTGTGCTTTGCAGGCTTGAAGATGCGGCGAAAATGGAAAAAATCATTTTTACGCACACAACGACAATCGGAATCAGAAGAGCGGAAATGGAACGAACCTGCCTTGTGCGCTCAAAGCGTTCTGTGGAAGTTTTCGGTGAAAAGGCGGATGTGAAAATTGTGGACGTGTACGGCGAAAAGCGTTTTTACCCGGAATACGAAAGCGTTTCGCAGATTGCCCGCAAAACCGGAAAACCGTTCGGCGAAGTGTACAATAAAATTGTGAGCGAGTGTGAAAAATAGACCGAATAGATTACCGGGGCAAGCCCGATAATGACATAAATTTTTTTTTGGAGGAAATTATGGTGTGTTTTACTGTTCCTTTGGCGGAGGCTGTTGTTCTTACAGCCGTTAAGAAAATGGCTTTTAGGCGCAATGCGGATTCTGTCATCAATGAGGCGGAAATGGCGAAAAATCAGAAAATCGCAGCGCTTAAAGAAAAACTCGGAATTCTTGAAAAAATGCTTTACGGCGGAAGTTTTTTGCTTGCTGTCGAGCATTTGTATCACAGAGAAATCAGCCTCGTTCCGCCATTTTTGACTGCGATGAAAAATCCAGCTGAAATTCCTGAAATGCTGCGTGAAATGGCGACAGTGGGAGTCGGAATGGCTTTGCTTACAACTGCGGTCTGGGCGGCAGGAATCGGAATTATGGCATTGGTGAAAAATCTGAAGAAAAAATCAGCAGGCGGAATTAGGCTTTCCGGGGCGGCCGTCTGATGTGCCTTCTGATTACAGTTGCCGCGGCGATTGTGTTTTCCGTGCTGTTCTTTGCCTCAAAAAAAACTGACGGCGCGGAAAATTCAAAAACTTTCCGCATAGGAAAATTTACCAAGCCTCTTTTTACAACAACGCTCGCTTTTTTGGCTGCCGCAATAATGTGGAGCGTAGACGGAATTGCGAACGTTTCAGGAGGCGAGCCGTTTCTGAAAATAAGCAAAGATGACACTGTTCTTGGCGTGATAGTCGCCTTGTGCGGGCTTGCACTTTTTGCAGTGCTCGCATTGCGGAATCGGAAATAAACCGTGTCTGAACGGTGAAATTATATTCAGTACGAAACTTGTTTTAAAGTCTTGCAATCGTACTGAGTACGAAACTCTATTTCTTCAAAATTTGCAATCGTACCCAGTATGAATGTCGTTTTTTCAAATTTCTTGCTTCGTATTCACTACGATTGCTGGTTTTTCCTTAAAATGCAAATCGTACTGAATACGAATGTCATTTTTTATAAAATTCTTGAATCGTACTCAGTACGAACTCTGACTTTCCAAAATTTACAAATCGTACTGAATACGAACTGCGGATTCATCTTTTCTTGAGTGACTGAAATTTATGTTTCAGCCCGCTTTCGTTGGACTGTTTTGCTTCGCAGACGCTGCACTTCCTAACGCAAAAAAGATTTTTGTGAACTGTGTTTTTCAATAGAAAAAACAGCATTTTTATGCTATACAATAATTATGCTCGCAGTTGCGGAAATTATAAAGGAGAATTGTCATAAGGCCCCATAAATCTAAATCCATCTCTATGAATCATGTGGTCGGGATCAGTTGCAATCCAAACTTCCGTTTCCCATGCAAGATTTTCAGGACAGTTTTTATAAGCTGATAAATTTTCAAAAGCCGTAATGAAAACACATTTTTTTGCATTATCACCCATCATTTGTTCCAAAGCAGTTTTCCGTTCCGCTGTCATTGGATTTGACGTGTGATATGCTTCTATCAAATAAATCCAATCCTTTTCTTCTGAATACGCTACAATATCAGGCAGTTTTCCTTGCTTTATGTCAGAGATTCCAAGTTCTGACATTTTTTCTTTTTCATAAATGACACCATATTTATTGTCAGAATCTCCGCAATAAAGAATTCTTGCACTGAATCCGAATCGAGGCAAAAATTCTTCAACTACTTGTTTTTGAATAAGATTATGCTCTCCGTCTTTTAGCTGAAATTCCGTGCCGTCTGTTGTTCTGACTGTTATTTTGGGAATATTTCGTTTTTGCTCTATACGTTCTGAATAAGTTTTGTGAGACTTTTTGAAAATTTTAACCTGTTCCTCCCAGTCACTTTGGTTAAAATTCTTGATGATTCTTGAATATTCTACTGTTATCGTATATCCGCGAGTTGAATCACTGATATTTGCTTCTGGCTTTGAGTTTTTTACAATTCCAGCTATTAAAAGTCTGTTCAGTCCGTCTCTCAGAACATAATCATAAGAACCTTTGCTCATATTTTCTTCAAGATATTCATTGTAGAATTCAATCATTTGTTTTGTTGTAACAGCATAGTTCTTGTTCGAGTCTTTTATTTTTACCCAGTCTTTTGATGATTTTATATCGCCGACAGCGAGAAGAGCCAATGCGACCTTCTCTTTTTTCTTGTCTGTTAAATCGTCCGTGGGAATTCCAAGTTCATTTATTATATACAGACTTTCCCTAATCAGAATTTGAATTTTTTCTGATTTCTCGTTAAATCCTTTTTTATAGCCATAAGGAGAATGCATTCCTTTATATTTTAGTTCAGGCAACTGTCTCATTGATATTCTCCGTATCTGCTTTTGCTGCATATAACTTTTCGATATATTCGATTACAGATTTTGCCAGTTTGTATGCAAACATCGGCGGCACTGCATTTCCAATTTGTGTAAACTGACTTTCTTCTGAGCCGCAGAATTCAAACCAGTCTGGAAAACTTTGAAGTCTAGCGGCTTCTCTTACTGAAATTCTTCTTCTTCGACCATCTGAGAGTTTGATTCGCTGCATATCGCTTGTTGCCCCAGCTAAATTTCTGCATGTAAGAGTTCTTGCTGGTTTATCTAAATTCATATCACGGGGATTTTTGCATTTTGAGGCTTTTTCATATTTTGCAATGTACTCATCCATTGCTGGTGTAAGGAAAGCAGCATTTTTTGGTATTTCGAACGCAAGAGAGCCTAAAGCCTCGCCTGAAGTTATAACATAGTCGTTCGGTTCTGGAAAATTGAAATCTCCATGGTGACCAACAATTACCAGACGCTCTCTATTTTGAGGAACATCGTATTGAACTAGATGAAAAATCTTGTAGTCAACAATATATCCCAAAGAGACAAATTCACTTATAACAGATTCAAAATATTCTTTGTTTTGTTCAGGAAGTCCCTTTACATTTTCACAGACAAAAATTTTAGGTCTAACTTTTTTTACGGCTTCTATAAAAACCGGGAATCCGTTTCTTAAATCATTTTTTCCTAGCTGTTTGCCGAATCTGCTGAACGGCTGGCACGGCGGTCCGCCTATCAATATATCTGCTTCCGGAAAAACTGTGTCTTTTGTAAGTTTCTCATTGATACATTCTGACTTTAAGTTTTTTTTATAAGTCATACAGTAGTTTTCAATCATTTCATAACCTGTTGTCTTTATACCAGCTGCTTCAAACCCTAATGATAAACCGCCGCAACCAGCAAACAAGTCTATTGCCCTGTAAGGCTTGATATTAGGAATAGTTATAGCATTGTTCAAATAGTCAATATAATTACTGTATTTTCTATTATTAGAAAAAACGTTTTTCTTTTGCATATTTCTATTTCCTTCACAATTATATTATTAAAAAAATTTTCAAATATGAATTTGTTATTGCAAATTTTCTCTAAAAAGTTTTATGTATTCTTCATCGAGATTTTATACTATACACATTTTCCAAATCAGTTTCTATAGAAAAATCGAAAATATAATCAAATTGTTTGTTTTCAAACGTGAACGCGGACTTGGTCTTTATTTCGGCTTTTCCTGACAGAAGCATATTCGTAAGATTCGCGCATGACATAGCTTGGGAAACAGAAGCATGGATTGCAGACAATCCCGACCACATGATTCATTTTAACGGAGATAAATTTATCGGACCACATAAGTAAGGTTGTTTCTATTCCCCGTAAATCGCGCGGATTTGCGAGAATGTCGCGGCAAGCTGCTTCTCGTTCTTTTTCAGGCAGACGCACCAGAATGTTACGTTCACTTCGCTGTCTGAAATCGCAACGGCTTTTTTGTCTTTCATTTCGCGGACGTTCTGGATTGTGAAGTTTGTGACGAACGACGGAAGTTCCGTGAGCTTTGCAAGCTGCCTTAGCGCGGTCATTTCCTGCTGGTCAAAAAATTCCACATCCGGAATCAGATTCTTTGTGGTTTCGTACCAGAACCCGAGCCTGCTGTAAATCAGGATTTTTTCTCCGGCAAGCTCTTTCAGGCTGATTATGTCTTTTTCCGCAAGCCTGTGATTTTTCGGAAGAACGATGAAGAGATTTTCCGTGAACAGTTTTTCCGCCGCATACTTTTCTGTGTTTTGGGGCGGTGCGAGCGTTACGATTAGTCTTGCGTTTCCGCTGTCGAGCATTTTGTACAGGTCCTTTTCGTTGTCTTTCAGCTCCGATTTTACCGTCATTCCCAGAAACTGCTGCGAGAGAATCGGCGTAAGCTCTGAAATCGGCATTGGCGCAATCGAAGCGAAAGTGAAAATCCTGTGAGTGCGCTCGTATTCTTTCACTTTCTGCTCAAAAACCGATTCCGCCTCAATCACTTTTTTTGCGTACTCGGCGGCGATTTTTCCGTTCTCGTTCAGGACGATTCTGTTTTTTCCGCGCTCAAAAAGCTGAACGCCCAAGTCATCCTCAAGTTTTTTCATGGAGCGGCTCAACGCCGGCTGCGACACATTCATCTTTTCCGCCACCGCCGTAAGAGTTCCGTGCTTTGGAAAGGCGGCAAGCTCATTCAAAACGTAGAGTTCTGTCATTTTTGTTCTTCCAGATAATATTGATAAATATACGCCGCGCCCTCCCTGTAAAGTCCGGTCTGCTTGTCGGCAAGTTTTTCAAAAATATTCGATGAATAAAGTTTCCGCAGTGCCTCGTCGAATTCAATTTTTTCATCCTGAACAATAAATCCCGCGATTTCCTTTGTGAGCGAGTCAATCAGCCAGTCCGCCTTATCCATAAATTACATCCTTTTTGAAAAGCAGCTGAACGGCTTTTTCAGTGTGAAATGAATATTGCATTGAAAGTTCCTTGTAAGTCATGCGTTTTTTGAGCATTTCAAGGTCGATAAAATTCTGTTCATATTGCTGGAACAAAACCGCCATCGCGTCATCGGCAACCGGTCCGTGAACGATGTCATATTTGCAGTCCTGATTGCTGAGCGGATTCTTCAAGTCTGAAAAATCACGGCTTCTGTTGTTCATGACGAACAAAGCCCATTCTTCTGTCGGAACTGATGAAAAATCTTTTGTCCGCAGATTTTCATTTTTCAGAAAATTATCGTCAATCTCGTAGATGTTCAGAACTGGTTTTCCGCCTTTGATTCTTGCAGTACGCTCAGCCATTTTTTCAGCCTGAGTTTGAATATCAGTAAGATAAAATCCTTTTCCGGAGTCGCGGAACGGCTTGCAAAGCTGGAGTTCAATTTTTTCTACGGAAACGTTGCTTCCATGATAAAGAATCAAATTTTTCCTCCGTTCTGCCGACAGATTTCCGCCATGTCATCAACCGCGTCGTCAAGGGAAAGCGTATGCTCGATGTCGTAATGTTGCTTTAGAAAACTGATGGCGTTGTTTTTGTCCAGATATTGAAACGCGTCTTTTTTTGAAAGATTGTGCCGGGCGGCAAAAAGGCTCACGCAAGAAACCGTGTAGTCAATCTTGTTGTCCTGAAGAGATTTTTGGAACATAGAAAACCTCCGCTATTTTACATCCCAAATAATTTTTACAATTTCATAAAGAAGGCGGCATCGTTCTTCCATTGCTTTTGGCGTGAAATTATCATAAGGAACAAATTCTTTTCCTGTCTGTTTTTTCAGCCAGTTGTTAAAATCTTTGAAATCAGGATTAGCATGGTAAAATGACGGGCATAATGTCTTTGCCCATATTGTGCCGTGAGAGTATGTTTCTATTTTGTCATTGTACGGTTCATTTCCTGAACTTATATTTGACCGTCCTTTTAATAGAAGAAGTGCGCCAATATTATTGCGTTCATTCCAAAATACTTCTTCGCTTGAAAAATATGATTTATTTTCATCATTGACTGAAAAGATATGTTCAATATGATAGCCATATACATTTGAATGTTTTGTTGACATATATTGAACATCATGTTCTGGGGTGAGATTTGTTTTTTCACAGATAAAATTTTCAACACGAGCAAGAATATAATACAGTGCTGTTTGATCGATATTTTTATTGTATCCTATTTGTGAAAAATGCTGATATTCAAGAACTGATGATATATTTGAATTATTTGTTGATTCTTCAATCTGTTTTTTAATGATTTCATCAAAGACTTGTCTGTAATTTTCAACAGGAATATTTTTTAGCTTTTCATTTAAAGAATATGAGATACCGTGAAAGTCATTGCTGTTATAGACTCCATTCATTCTTAGAAGCATATTCAATCTGTCATATTCTTTTGCAATCAAATCGATTTTTTTATCTTCTTCTGAATCATTGATTGAACAGGCTGACAAAATAAGCTGGTATTGTCCGTCTAATTTATGAATCTCATTGTTGTATTTAAGAAATATGTTCTGATTTTTTATTATTTTTGAGTATAAATATGAATAATAAGTAACATCGTTCTCGATAAAATCTTTTATGTTTGATATACGGTTTTTGTCAGTTTTTCTGAAACTTAATACAGGCGCATCATCTTTGTCATCAAACATATAACGATGATAAGCATTGTTTATCTGATTTTCCTTTTCTGAATTTCGTTTAAAAATAAACCGTGATTTTAGATAATTAACAAAGAACTGGTCTTCAACGCCTTGCACCGATAGCATCGCTTTGTCCCATTTTTCGGAATAAATATCTGTGTCGGTTTTGTTTAATGCTCCAATCAATTTTCCCTTTAAGATTTCAAACGGCTTCAAAGCTTCTCCTCTGTCATTTATAACTTCAAAGACCATTGCTGTATCATCTTGATTGTCGATGCTGAGTTCTACTAAAACTAACTTATATAGAAAATAATATATAAATGCAGACAGTTTCTTTTCGTCCAATCTTTTTTTGTCTATAAAATTTGAAATGTCTGCATATCTTTCTATGATTGTCTGTTCCGTTTGGTTTTTATAAGGTTTTTCAAATTCTATTCCATAAAGAATAGAATCCATTGCACGTTTTCTTTTGTTATTGTCGATTCTATAAACAGAACTTTTCCAGTCCTTTCCGCAGATACACGGTAAAAGTAGTTCTTTTAAATCTTTGTCAGTTGTCAAATGATAAAGTTTTGTTGCAATTAATGTTAATGTTGATAGCCTTTGTTGTCTGTCAACGATATATGTTTTGCTGTTTATTTTGTTGGTGATAAACACATTCATGTAGTACCAATTAAATTTTTCCATGACTTCTGGTGTCATGTCAGCATCTTTTAAAGGCTCATAAGATTGCTCAAAGACTTCAAAAATATCTTCAAGCAGAATATCGACAGTATTTTTATTCCAAACATATTCTCGCTGATAAAAATCCACATAATAAGTTTTATCTTTTAGACATGCTTCTACAGTTTGACGATATGGTTCGATATTCTGTGCCATTCATATACCTCTTATACAAAAATATCACAGATTTTAAGATTTTGCCATAAGAAAAAGTTATGCTTGGAAAAACAGGATTATCTATTTCCCCGAACAGTTTGTGAACAGCGAGCTTATCAAACATAGATTTTTTTGTTAGAAAGCAGTATACTAAATTAAAGGAGGCTTTCTATGGCTAGACCAATCAGAGAAACACCGATTCTGTTCGGCGAAGACGGCAAGCGTTTTGAAGAGAAAATGCGTAATGCAAAATGCACTGTAACTCCGGAACAGTATGCAGTTATGCATTCTCATTACAAGTCGGTTTTGGCAAGCCTTGAGAGAGGTGAGACTGCAAGAAAAATTCGCTTGGCACGAAAAAATGGAGCGGCAACGAGGTGAGTTCAGATTTTTTTGAGCAGTATGATATTCAAAAATTTGAAAGTGATATATCGGCAAAGAAATTTGACTGCGGCGATGAAGATTTGAATGACTTTATAAAAAATGAAGTTCAATTTTACAAAGAGCAGTTGATTGCAATGCCGTATATCGTCGTTGAAAAAGAGAATGCCGAAAATATCTTGGCATATTTTACACTTTCCAATGATAAGATTTCAGTTGCAGAATTTGCATCAAATAGTCAGTTCAATAAATTCAAAAAGAAAAACTTCAATAAGGAAAAATATTTAAGAAGTTATCCGTCTGTAAAGATAGGCAGGCTTGGAATTTCAAAAGAATTACATGGACTGGGAATTGGCACAAATATAATCGACTTTATAAAACTGTATTTCTTGGAAGACAACAAGACAGGTTGCCGTTTTATCACCGTTGATGCATACAACGCCGTTATTCCATTTTATGAAAAAACGGCTTTGACTTCCTTGTAAAAAAAGATGAAAATCCTACGCAGCTTATGTATGTATTTCGATTTAATAAATTTAATGCAGGAATAAAGAAATTATCGGATAAAAAAAGACGTTCTTCTTAGGCAGCTTCTGCTTTTCGGCAGAGGCTGTTTTTTTATGTTCTCTGTTATTCATCGTCTTGTCTCTTTCTTTGCCATAACAAAAACTTATGCTGAGCAAAAAAACATTATATTTTAAATATTCTTCCGTCTGATTTATATTCTTTTTTAGAAATTGAAATTGGGCGTTGTGTGTGGCGTTTTGTTATGCTGCGAGTTTTTGCTTTGCAAAAACTCGGTAGTGAGCGACGCGAACGCACGTTAGGCTATGAAGCACCTGCGAAGCAGTCCACTGGAGCGAACGAAGTGAGTGAAGCGGATGAGCGTTTAGCGAAGTGCGGAACAGCCGACCCGACATTTTCCGCCGAGAGTGATTCTTTCTGCGGAGAGTGATTTCCGCCACGGATGGCGGATTAGGGGAGAGAAAATTTCGACAGGATGTTTAGCAACCATAGGTTGCTTAGAACGCCCCAAAATAAATAATTTATTATAGAACAAACTTTTAAATATGGAGGAAATATGGATTTTGTAAAGTTGAACAACGGTGTTTCAATGCCGATGCTGGGTTTCGGCGTGTTTCAGGTGCCGGACGGAAATGTTACGGAGCAGGCGGTTTATGACGCGATTTGCGCGGGCTACCGTCTGATTGACACGGCGGCGGCTTACCAGAACGAGGAGTCGGTGGGGCGTGCGATTGCGCGTGCGGTTTCTGACGGAATCGTTAGGCGCGAGGAGCTTTTTGTTACCACAAAGCTTTGGGTTCAGGACTATGGCTACGAGAACGCAAAAAAGGCGTTTGCACTTTCGCTAAAAAAACTTGGGCTTGAGTATCTTGACCTTTATCTTTTTCATCAGCCGTTCGGCGACTATTACGGCTCTTACCGCGCGATGATTGATTTGTATAAGGAAGGAAAAATCCGCGCAGTCGGCGTGAGCAATATGTATCCTGACCGGCTTGCTGACCTTTGCGAGAATTTTGACGTGATTCCGGCGGTGAACCAGGTGGAGCTTCATCCGTTCTTTCAGCAGCCTGCGGCTCTTGAAAACATGAAAAATTACGGCGTTGCGCCTGAGGCGTGGGGACCTTTTGCGGAAGGCAAGCACGACATTTTCAAGAATCCTGTTTTGGCGGAAATTGCCGCCAGCCACGGAAAAACTGTCGCGCAGGTGATTTTGCGGTGGAACATTCAGCGCGGAGTTGTGGTGATTCCAAAGTCCGTCCACAAAAACAGAATTGAGGAAAACTTCAACGTGTGGGATTTTGAGCTTTCCGCGGACGACATGAAAAAAATCGCCGCGCTCGACATCGGCCACAGCGAGATTGTGAACCATTCCGACCCTGCGTTTGTAAAAATGATAAACGGCTGGAAGATTCACGAGTAGGGAAGGCGTGGGGCAATTTTAAACGTTGCATGAGATGCGGCGACTAAATGTATAACGGGCGTTCCATTGCCTGTGGAACGCCCGTTCCATGGTATATGGAAAGCTCGTTCCGCTGTGTGTGGAACGCTCGTGCAGGGCTGCTTTAAAATTCAAGTTTTTTGAGTGTCCAGTCGTAGTGGTTGCGTGCTGTGGATTTGCTCACGCGGATTCTATTTTTCAGGCAGCTTCTGTTATTTTTCAGAGGCTGTTTTTTTTTATTTTTTTCCCTTATCTTCAAAATCTTCACACAATCTTGACAATTCCGAGAGAAAATCTTGAAACACGAATTCTACTATGGCAGTGTCAAAAGCAGAGAGGGGAACGGAATAGATGCTTGAGCGTCAAAGTCCGTCAGAAAATCCGTCTGTTTTATGGCAAGGGAAAATCTATGAAAAAGACAGTTTTAACTTTGGGTGTATCGGCATTGGTTGCGGCTGCGGTTTTCGCGCAGGAATTCAATCCTTCTTCATCAGCACTCGGCGAGCTTAGCACAAATGAGAGCATTGAGGCAAGCGCAAATCAGGAGTCTGTTTCGGAAAATGCTGATGACAAGACTCTTTCCGCTCAGGAAATTTCAAAATCGATTGAGGAAGTTGACGGAATCAAGGTTTTTGCAGAAGTCCTCAAAAATTCTTCAGACAAAATCCAGGAAGTCGCTTCTGATTCCGGCGTTACAGTTCTTGCTCCGATTGACGCAATCGCCGACACTGGAAAAATCGCCCAGAACATTTCCGACTACATCGTTCCTGAAAAGCTCACAAAAGAAAATCTTGAGTCAAAGACTTCCGTTCAGACACTTTCAGGCAAAACTCTTCCTGTTGAAGTAAAGGATTCCGCAGTTCTTATAAACAATGTTGAGGTTGCAGGCCTTGCTGACAGCGCGGACGACAAAGTTGCTGTTCTCCGACTTGCAAACAATTTCAGCGAGTCAACTTCTGTTGCGCTTGCAGAGTAAAATTTGGAGAAGTTATTCGGCTTGCAGGCTAAAAACAAAGTAATATAGAGGAAAAACTATGAAAACAACAAAAAAAGCTTTTATCGCCGTGTCAATGATTGGATTTGCCGCAATGATGTTCTCTTGCGCCGGAACAAACAAGAGCGCCACTGTAACACAGGAAGCAACATCAGCTGTTCAGGAGCAACTGGACAACGCAGAAACACAGCCGGAAACTTCATCTGAAACTCCGGCAGAAGAGAATCTTTCTGAACAGAACGCATTGCAGAATGAAAATCCAAGCGGCCAGGAGGAAGTCCCACAGAACAATGATGTTTCAGTTCCAGCTGCGGAATAAATAAAATAAATAATCTAAAAACACAGAAAAAATCATCCTTTTTTAGCAGGGCTGAATATGTCTCCAGTTCAGTCCTGCATTTTGTCTTGAAATCGGTTTTTTGTGCTTATATAATTCTTTTCGATTTTTTATGGAGATTAAAGAAAAATGAAATCATCTCGTCTTTTTTGCATTGGCGCGGCTTTCAGCTTTGTTTTGGGGGCGGCCGAGATTTTTGCTCAGAATACGCTTCCTGATTCAAAAAATTCACTGAGCGAATCCCCGAAGTTCAAAGGACAGCCTTTTTCCGTAACTGAATACAGGGGGACTTCTCCTGACACGTTAAAAAAATACAGCGTTCTTGAATTTGCGGACGGGCGGATTTCAAAGGAAAGGCAGTTCAACGATGACGGCTCTGAAAAAACTGTTGTCGGGCGGAAATTCCTTGCGGACGGAAAGATTTCAGAAGTTACGGGACTTGACTCGTCAAAAAACGTGAAGTGGCGTTATTCCTACGGCTACGGCGAAAAAGGGCTTCTTGCAAGCGAGACTTCTTATTCAGGAAGCGGCGAGATTGAGTGGCGCGCGGAATATTTCTACAACGAAAAATCCCGGCTTTCTGAATGCAAGACTTATTCCGCGGCAGGCGCATTGAACTTTACTGAAAAATACATCTACACGGAAGACGGACGGATTAAAGATTATTCTTCATTTTATGCGGACGGAAAACTTTTCAAGCGCGTTGAATATATCTACAATGCGGATTCCACTTTGGCGCAGGAAAAAAACTACGACGCAAGCGGATTTTACGAGAGCGTGAACTATTCGTATTCAAACGGAAAGGCTTCTGCGGTAAGGACGCTCGGCGCGGACGGAAACCTGAAGACTGAGGAGACTCGGACTTTTTTTGCCGGGAATATGATTCGCTCGGTTCTAAAAAATGCGGAAGGAAAAACTATCTCTGAAAAAGAATTCTTCTACGACTGGAAAGGAAACATTGTGCTTGAAAAAAATCCGTCTGGAATCATCATGCGGAATTTTCTGTACAATGCGCCGGTTTCAAGTCAGAATTCATCTTCTGCTTCATCTTCATCTGAAAAAAAGGAAAACTGAAAATGTCTTGCGTTATAATTGTTGAGGACAATTCTCTTATCCGCGACGCGGTTGCAGGCTACCTAAAGCTTGACGGCTACAAGACGCTTGAGTTCGGCGGAGTTTCCGGCGTTCTGGACGCGGTAAAAAGGGAGACGGCCGACCTTGCGATTCTTGACGTTATGCTCCCCGACGGAAGCGGATTCGCGCTCGCAAAGGAAATAAGGGCTTCAAGCGACATTCCGCTGATTTTTCTTACCGCAAAGGATTCCGAATCCGACAGAATCTTAGGCTTTGAGCTTGGCGCGGACGACTACATCTGCAAGCCTTTTTCGGCGAAGGAGCTTGTTCTCCGGGTTCACGCGCTTTTAAGAAGAAGCGGAAAAACTGACAGCGGAAAAAGCGCGGCTTCGGGCGAATGGCAGAGCGGAAATTCCACCGTGCTTATTGACGAGGCGAAGCACAGCGTTAGCGTTGACGGAAACGCGGCGGAGCTTACTTCAACAGAATGGAAAATTCTCTTGTATCTTGCGTCCAACGCGGGACAGGTTGTATCGCGCGAGCAGCTTTTGGGCGAGTGCCTGAACTATTTTTTTGAAGGCTCGGAGCGAACGATAGACACTCACATGGCAAACCTGCGCTCAAAAATCGGGCAGCAGTGGATTTCAACCGTAAGGGGCTTCGGCTACAGGTTCAGCGGAATAAAGGCAGATTCCAAAAAGTAGAAAATGAAGTCAATTTTTGCACGGATTCTTACAGGATTTATCGCCGCCTCGTTTGCCGTAATCGCCGCAATGTCGGTCATTTTCACAGTGTCGGTCAGCCGCTCAATAAACGACTGGAACGCGGACAAAAGGGACGACTTTGTGGCACTGATTCTTCCGGCAATCTCAAAGACATACAGGTTTGCAGGAAGCCTTTCTGCCTCCGAGCTTGAAAAAGCCGTAATGCCGTACACAACGGACTCTCTTTACATCTACATTTTTGACAGGAACAAAAAGCCCGTTCTTCTTCTTGAAAAAGGAAAAGTCAGCACTCAGGACGAGGTTGAAAAATCTGTCGGCTCGCTTTCAACTTTCCTATCGCTCAATTCTCCGGTCCAGATAAAGGACGGCGGCGAGACTATCGGCTATCTTTGCGCGGACAACGTCGGATTTCTGGCGTACAAGGCGAACAGGATTTTTGTTTCCACGATGGAAAAAGGACTTTTCGCCGGAATCGCTCTTGCGGTCTCAATTACGCTTGCTCTTTCCGTGCTGATTTCAACAATGCTCTCAAAAAAGGCGCGCTCTCTTGCCGACTACATCTCTTCCCCGGACTTGATGAAAAAGGACATGGCGTCTCTTGGCGTGAACGAGTTCGACAGGATTCTCGATTCGGTCAAAAAGCTGAAATCGAGGCTTTTGCACGAGGAGACTTTGCGCCGGCAGTGGATGCAGGACATCTCGCACGATTTGCGCACTCCGCTTACCGCTGTGAAAATGCAGGTTGAGGGAATGAACGACGGAGTTCTTGAGGCGACGGCAGAGCGTTTTGCTGCCCTTTATTCCGAGCTTACGCTGATTGAAAAGCTCGTGTGGAATCTTCAGGACTTGAGCCGCTTTGAGTCCCCGGAAATGAAAATTTCGCCTGCGGACGTGAACGCATGGAAATTTGCCGACGATGTCTCATCCCGGTTCGCGCTTATTGCGGAAAAAAAGAACATAAAATTCACTATCAAGAAAAACTGCGCTGAAGACTTTGATTTTACGGCAGACCCGCTTCTTCTTATGAGGTGCGTTTCAAACCTTCTGCAGAACGCGTTCCAGTACACGGCGGAGGGCGGAGAAGTGTCGCTTTGCGTTGAAGAACAAAATGAAAACCGCGTGAAAATCTCCGTTATTAACACAGGCGCAATCAGCGAGGAAGATATTCCCCACGTGTTCGACCGCCTTTACCGCGGCGACCGCTCAAGAAGCACGGCAGGCTCAGGACTTGGCCTTTCAATCGCGCAGGCAATCGCAAAACTCCACGGCGGAAAAATCGAAGTGCGCAACATGACGAACGAAAGGGGAGAGGATTGCGTGTGCTTTGCGGTGGAGGTGTAAAAAAAGCGGAATCTCAACGCAAACTGAACTTTATTCAAAGCCCAATCCAGCGTGAAATTCCGCCTTTCGCTAACTGATTTTAATATTCAGCTGCATCACAAAAATTATTCAGTTTTTGCAGATGTTTTTGCTCTTCCACTGACAGTCGCGTTCGCCTTTGCGATTTCTGCCTCGCACTTTGCGGCAAAGTCCCTGTAGTCCGCAAGAGGGGCAACCGCAGAAAGATACGGCACAAGCTTGTCGTTCAGCACAGAAATCAGGCTTTTCTTTACCGAAGTCGCGCTCTCGCCCCTGTTCAAGCCCGCGTTCGTAAAGTCGTCGTTCGCCTTGTTGAAGCTGTCCTGAGCCTCCCTCAATTCTGAAATAAGCTCGCCCACGCCGTCCAGCGCCGCAATGTCAGAAGCAAGATTTTCCGCTCCGAAGTCCTCCAGTATGCTTTCAATCAGCGAAGACTCCTCGGCAAAGTTTTTCTGCGTAATCTGCCTTCCGTACTTACTGAAAACCGCAAGAAGATTCTGCGCCGCAGCCTTTTTCGCCGCAACAGGAATTGCAGCGTATCCTGTAAGAGCATCGCCCAAGTTTCGGATAACCCCGTCGCGCGCAATGTCCGCCTCGTCAAGAGTGCTTGAGACACGCTCGCTCTTGATTGCAGTGGTGATTTCCGCAGAAAGCTTCTCAACTTCCGCCATGATGAGCGAGAGGTTCGCGTCCTTAGAAACGGCAGACTCGCCGCCGGAAGAATCCTTGTACAGACGCACAAGAACGTCAGAAAGCGTGTCCAATTCCGCGACACGGATTTTTGAAATAATCTTATTCATTTTGACCTCCTTAGAAAAAATGAATGGCTGGAATTTGATTGGTCATTCTGTCCTGAAAGTCAAAATGTACAATCCCGAT
>DHKO01000013.1 GCA_002404895.1 Treponema sp. UBA4692
TAGCAACAAAGAAAATAAAAATGCGGATTTGTTTTTTAGAAAATATGTATTTCAAAGGAATTTGTGATAAAAAAGGACATTGAGCAAGCTGCGTTTTTTTAAGCGGACAAATCAAATCTGCTTCGTGAATCAAAAAAGGCGAAATCCGCACATCAGGATTTCGCCTTTTTTTTACTATTCCGTGAGCGTCGCAATCAGCGCGCCGAGCTTTTCCTGAGTCTCGGTGAACTCGCGCTCGGGAGTCGAGTCGTAGACGATTCCGCCGCCTGCCTGCAGGCTGAAAACGCCGTTCTTGCACAGGGCGGAGCGGATTGTGATGCAGAAATCCAAGTCGCCGTTGTTCTGGATATATCCGACAGCTCCCGCGTAAAACCTGCGCTTTGTCTTTTCAAGGCCGCTAAGAATCTGCATCGCGCTGATTTTAGGCGCGCCGGAGACCGTTCCTGCCGGGAAAGACGCGCGCAAAACCTGAATCGGCTTCACTCCGTCCTTAACAAGGCCTTCCGTGTTCGACACAAGATGAATCACGTGGCTGTAACGCTCGCACTCCATATACTGCGGAACTGTAACGCTTCCGCTCTTGCACACGCGCCCCAAGTCGTTTCTCGCCAAGTCAACAAGCATAAGATGCTCCGCCCGCTCTTTCGGATTCTCGCGCAAAGTCCGGCTAAGCTCCTCGTCCTCAGCCTCGCTTTTTCCGCGGTGAATCGTTCCCGCAATCGGATGAATCGACGCTTTTCCGTCACGCACGCGCACAAGGCTCTCAGGCGAAGCCCCGGTCAGCTGGAAATCCCCGAAGTCAAGATAGAACATATAAGGCGACGGATTCACCTTGCGGAGCTTTCCGTAAACCTGAAGAGCAGTCGCCTTGCATTCAATCTGGACACGCCGGCTCGGAACCGCCTGAATTATGTCTCCGTCAACAATATGCTTCTTAAGCTCCACAACTTTCTGCGTGTACTCGCGCTTTGACTTTTCCAAGTCCGTCAGAATCCTGTACTCGAATTTCCCGATGTCGTTCTCAACGTATGAAAAATCCATATCGTTGATTCTCTTCACCATTTTTTCAACCGCCGCGTTTATGTCGATTTTATGCTCGTTGTAGTTGAAGCCGAAAATATGCATTGTCTCAGTAAAATGGTCAAAAACGATGTAGATATGCCCCGCGATAAAAAGGCTTTCAGGAACTCCAAGCTCGTCCTCCTGCTCAAAAAAACGGATATTGTCGCACCGACGGGCAAATTCATAGCTCAAATATCCCATTCCTGAAGCAGGAACAGGAATGTCAGCCGAGTTCTCAAAATTCTTGTGCTGCCCGGCAACATACAAAAGCGCGTCAAGAATGTCGGCAGGCTTTTTACGCCCGAGCGCGTCCAAAGAATCTTCCGCAGCCACAAAAGGAACACGATTTCCGTCAATCAAAAACGCGACTCCGTCATCGTCCTGAACAATCTTGAAAGCCTCCTCGGCCATCAGAATCGAATAACGCTCGCGCCCCTTCGCAAAGCTCGCCGACTCCAGAATCGCCACCGCCCCGATTTTCCGAGCCAAAGAATAGGGCGTGTAACGCTCGCTCGAAATACATTTATAAACTGAATCAAGTTCTGCCATATTTTTCTCCAATTCTATTTTTTTCGGGCGTTCCAGCGGCGGAAATTCCAGAAAAGCAAGAAGCAAAACTTCCGCCGCTGTCGGGCCTTTCGCCATTCCGCTTTTCGCTCCAGCCGCTTCCCTCGCTGCGCTCAGTCCAGTGGCCGCTGCGCGCGGCTGCACGCCCTAACGCATTTGTTACTGTATAAAGAAACAATACACCCGCAAATCGTTACTGTCAATAGAAACAAGGGGGATAAAATGCAATATTTCAGAAATAATAATTCAGTTGTTGTTATTACGATAAGACGAAAAATTATTTTTTCACGCAGGCAACAATCTTAAAACTCTGACTATTGCTTTCAATATGCTGATTTTTAAACATGCCTTTCGCTTCCGAAACACTTTCCGCAGAATAAACCTGATGAAGACCGTGAGTCACACTTCCATTTATTTTGTTTTTTCTGTCATAAGTTATTTCATATCTTGCTTTCATTTTTTATCTCCCGTAAAGTAATTTTTATTGAACACAGATTTTTCCACAAAAACGACAAGCCATGCAAATCTCTTTCTCTTTAATCAGGTGCAAACATTGCAATAATAATAAGCAAAGTGAATAATCCACAAATAATTCCAATTGCCAATAGAAAATAAAAAAGGCAGCCGTGTTTCTTTTTCTGCTTTTCCACAGCCGTGTTTTCAATCTGCTTTTTCACAAGCGGCGGAGCCTTTCCTGCAGGAACGTTTTCATCCGCTTCATTTTTGTCAGCATTTTCTTCAGAATCGGATACCCCTAAAATTTCATTTTTCTTTTTATCGTAGTCATTTTGAGAAATCAGCCCGCTGTCCAGCAATTTTTTCATTTTTAGAAGTTGTTCTTCAACAATATCGTAATTTGAATCATTTTCTGGCTCTTCAAAAGACGCCTCATCAGAATTTGAATTTTCCAAAACACAATTATCTTTTGGATGATTTTTCAATTTACGAACAACATTCTTATATTCTGACCAAAGCTTTTCTGAAACATTGTCCAGTATTTTCTCTCCGTTATAATAAATATCTGCCGCGCCCTGCATTGTCTGATCTCTCTGATGGTCAAGAGCATCGATTGCATCAGATATCTCATCAGCGACAACCTCAACGTTCGAGCCTTTCGCATAAATCACATTTCGATTTGAGACAACAAGAATTCCGCTGTTTCCAATCAGCTCGTTTCCGACAGATTTTGCAATTTTCTTTCCGAGGCTAAACAAAGAGCCGGCTAGATTTCCAGAAAAAAACTGCTTGCTAATTTTGTTACAGTTCCAGATGTGTTATCAAAAAAACTTGCTGTATGCTCTTCCAAAATAAATTCAATGCTGCAATTTTCGGGAAGAACTCCATTTTCTAAAATCGTATTAAACAAGGAGTTGTTTTCAAAAACTAGATGATAAAGATACTTGTTATACTGTCCATCAAAAAAAATACCATTTTCTTCGCATAATATACGAAGATTTTCATACGGAGAAGATTCAGAACCGTCTTTGAATTCCATGCACAAGGATTTTAAGAATTCATTCTCACTGTTTGCTTTTTCACCATCGCTTGTATCATATGAAATTTTTTTGTCATTAAGAACAGCAGCAATTTTTGTTCCAGATTTCTTCACAGCAATAGCCGCGAATTCATCATAGTCAACTTTTAAGTTTGACTGCTCTTTTGATAAAACAACATATGCCGGGAAAAAATCTACAGTTAAGCCAGCCGGAGATTTTACCGAACAGACAAGCTCTGAGTTATTAGATAGAATTGCATAATTTGGACTGAATTTTTGGATTACTTCAATAAACATTTTTTATTCTCCAATAGTTTTTGTTCTATTCATAATCTTTGATAAAATGTGCAACTCAGTAACCGAATCAGAATTTTGTGAAGAACGTAAAAATAAAAGATATGTTGAATTTTTACAGGAAGCAACTTTGCAGTCCTTTTCTGAAAGTTTTATTTCGATAAAGTCTTTTTCTTTTGAAATTGAGCTTTCTTTCGTTAACAAGAACCAGCCATCACTATTTTTTCCGACTTTGAAATTCGTTTCAGACGGTCCTCGTAAATCCAAACAAATGCTATCTGAATTCCATCTTCTTAAAACCGTATAATCAACATTAACTAAGTCTCCGTCTTTTATTCCATTATTCCTAAGGAAATCATCAAACTCCATACAAATACCTCTTGCAGTAAATTTTATCAAAAATGACTTTTTTCATATACAAAATGAGAATTGTCATTTCATATCATTAATTATATAACAATTTTCTTTTTTTACAAGTTAAAAAATGAGTTTTGTCATATCTTGCAGATATGAATTTTTGGAAGAAAGTTGATGAAGAGCTTGATTATCTTGGAAAAAGCAGAAAAGAACTTGCTTCTGAAATCGGATTCGATGTTACAAACATCAGTTTTGGAATAAAACGAAACAGCATTCCAGCCGCAGACACTGCATTGAAAACTGCGCACTATCTCGGCGTGAGCCTTGAATATCTCTTGGATTTTCAGCCATTATCCCACGATTCCGCCGAAAATTCGCAAATTAAGGAAATAGAAAACAAACTTCGACGTTTCACCCAAAGCGACCTGGATGTAGTCTGCAACGTTGTGAATGCGCTTGATGAAAAATACAATAAATAAAAAAATTCCGTGTGATAGACAACAAAATTTCAAAATCATAGAATTTAGAGGAAATCTGATTTCAAAAAATATCAACAAAAAACACCGCCGATTAAAATATAAGGAAACTCCAATGAAAAAACTTTTTGCAATTTTTGTATTCGCCGCGCTTTCGCAGTTCTTGCCGGCGGAAAAATTCACCTTGCGCACAGGCGACAGATTCGCAAGCTCGCTTGCAGAATATTTCTTGCCGACTGACATTTCGCTTTCAGGAACGGCGAGCGTTTCAAGCATAAAAAAAGCCGGGCAAAACTTGTGGTGCGTGAGCATCGCAGTCTCAAAAGCGCAGTCCGCGCCAGTTGTCTTTGAGTATTACGTGAGCGAAGGCGACATCATAAATGTAAGAAAAATCGGCGGCTCAAATCCGCTTGAAGAAATCAGCCTGAAATTCGTCTCGCTCGACTGGAACAAAACCGTCGTTGAATATTAAAAAAGCAAGCTGCCTTTCCCAGCCGTCGGATTTTTTATAAAAGCCTAGCGTTCGGCAAATCTTTTTCAGTCTTTCTAGAATTTCAGAAAGACTGACTGCTACTATCTAACAAATTTTCCCGCGAGGCAGAAAATCAGGAATGCAGCCAAGTCCGCAGCGACAATCGTTGAGCCGACGGGCGTTCCTGCCAGAATCGAAATCAAAAGTCCTGAGACTGCGCAGACAACGCTTATCACGGCTGAGCAGACTGTGACAGACTTGAAGCTCTTGAAAACGCGCATCGCCGAAAGAGCCGGAAAAATCACTAGCGCGGAAATAAGAAGCGAGCCGACAAGGTTCATCGCAAGAACGATAATCACCGCGATAATCACGGCAATCGCAAGATTGTAAGTTCCTGCGTGCGTTCCAACCGCCTGCGCAAAATTCTCGTCAAAAGTGACTGCGAAAATCTTGTTGTAGAAAATAAAAAAGCACGCAATCACGACAACTGAAAGCGCAACGCAGAGCCAGACCTCGCTTTTTTTGAGTGTCAGAATCGAAGTCGAGCCGAAAAGCGTTGAGCAGACATCGCCTGCAAGGTTCGAGCCGGACTTGAAAATGTTCATAATCAGATATCCGAGCGCAAGAGACGCGACTGAAATCACCGCAATCGCGGCATCCCCTTGAATTTTCGTGTTTTTTCCAGTGCGCAAAAGCAAAACTGCCGACACAACCGTGAATGGCAAAACGAGATACATATTGTCCGAAAGGTTCAAGACTGCGGCAATAGACATCGCGCCAAACGCGACATGGCTAAGCCCGTCGCCGATAAAGCTGAACCGCTTCAAGACAAGCGTAACGCCCAGAAGCGAAGAGCAAAGCGCAATCAAGACGCCGACAATAAACGCGTACTGAACAAAAGGAAAATGAAAATATTGAATCAAAGTTGACATAATTTTACTCCGAAAAAAATCGCCGCTTAACCTGCAAAAATTATCCAGCAAATTAAAAAATCCTCTGAAAATTGCGCCGCGCAAAAACTGTCAAAAACCGTCCAAGCAAGAATGACGTTTTAAGAACCGATTTTTCTGTTGTCTGCAAGCCCAAGCCGCGCCGATTTTATCTAACGTCCGCAGCAACGCGAAATTTTACAGTCTTCTTCCAAAAACCTTCCGAATTTGGCCGCTGCAGTCCGGGCAAGTTGACTTATGAATGAATTCCGCTTTTGTTCCAAAGAAAACTTCCTCGCCAATGTGAAGAACGTGCGTCGCGTATTTTAGCGCGGCTTCAATGTCGTGGCTAATCATTATCACCGTGATTCCCTCGCTGTTGAGCTTTTCAATCAGCGAATACATCTCGTCCTGCGCCGCCGGATCAAGCGCGCTTACAGGCTCGTCAAGCAAAAGCATTTTCTGGGTTGCGCAAAGCGCGCGGGCAAGCAAAACTCTCTGCTGCTGACCGCCTGAAAGCTCGCGGTAGCATTTTTTTGCAAGATGCGCGATTCCCATTTTCTCCATATTTTCCCTTGCAAACTCTTTTTCCGCCCTGCTGTACCATGGCCGCCTTCCGCACCGGCTTTGGTTTCCGCTCAGGACAATTTCCGTCACGCTCGCCGGAAAATCTTTCTGGACAAAAGTCTGCTGAGGCAAATATCCGATTTCGTCCGGCAAAAGTCCGTCT
The DNA here is from genome assembly GCA_002404895.1 of Treponema sp. UBA4692. Classification (GTDB taxonomy): domain Bacteria; phylum Spirochaetota; class Spirochaetia; order Treponematales; family Treponemataceae; genus Treponema_D. The sequence continues at coordinate 6,383 of DHKO01000013.1, forward strand.
CCAGTCTCAATTTTTCCTGAAATCGGCTTTAAAAGACGCAGAATCGTCTTCATCAAAGTCGTTTTTCCAGAGCCGTTCTCGCCAACAATGCAAAGATAATCTCCAGCGTTCACCGAAAAATTCAATCCGCGCAAAATTATTTTTGAGTCGTATCCAACCGTCAAATTTCTGCAAGTCAACTGAGCCATTTTTCTTTCGGGCGTTGCCCGGCAAATCTCCGCTTCAAGTTTTTCGTCCCCTCGCCCGGCTTCCAGCCGAAAACAAATCACGCGAAAAGAAAAATCCCTGAAAAAAATGCCGGGCCGGACTATGTAAAAAATCAAAAAGTAGACACTTTTTGATTTTGCACCGCTTCGCCGTCTTGCGCGGCTCATCCCTGCGGGACTTCGGTGCTTCTATCCCTAACGCGTCTGCTCCTTAATTAAAATCCTAGTTTTTTATAGTTCTCTTTCATAACATCAATGTAGTTCTTGCCTTTTTCCGCTTCGTCAAGCGTTGCTGACTGCATCGAGTCCAGCACAAAAATTCCGCATTTTCCCTCAAGACCGGCATTTTTTATAACCGTCTGCGCAATTGTCTTGTCCGAGCTTTCCGTCACAAAAACCTCGGAACAATCAAGCTCCCTGATTTTTCTTGAAAGAAACGCGATTGTCTCAAAGCTCGCCTCGCTTTCCGCCGAGCAGCCCGCAAATGCCGCGTAATATTTTATTCCAAGCTCGTCGGTCATATATCTGAACGGAAAACGGTCGCAAACAACGATTGTCTGCCGCTTTTCAGGCTCTTCAGCCTTTTCATAGTCAATCACAATTTCCAGCTCGCCGAGCTTTTCAAGATAGGATTTTTTGTTCGCCTCAAAAAGGGACTTCTCGCTGGCGTCCTTTTCTTCCAGAACGGCCGCAATTTTTTCAACAGCGGATTTCGCGTTCTGAATCGAAAGCCAGATATGCTCGTCGTATTCGGTCTCTTTTTCCTGATTTTCCGCAGAGTTTTCAAGTTCAAGGATTTTCTCAGCTTTTTTTTCGCTTTCCGACATTCCCTCGACAATCTCCTCTTCCTTCACAGATTCAGAAAGCTCTTTCATCAGATTTATTGCAGCCTGATTTTTGTTCACAGAATTTTTAAGCGCGTCGTCCAGCCAGCTGTCGCTTTCGCCTCCGACATAAATCAGGATGTCCGCCGTCGAAATTTTCACAATGTCCTGAGTTGAGGGCTGAAACGAGTGCAAATCCGAGCCGTTTTTCACAAGAAGCTCAAGCTCCACATTCTCGCTTCCGGAAACAATATTTTTTGCCCAGTCGTAAAGCGGAAAAATCGTCGCTACAACTTTCACTTTATGACTTTGACTTTCCGGAGAAGATTTCTGATTTTGACTTTTCTTGCATCCGAAAAGCAAAGTCAATGCCGAAGCCGCAAGCAAAAGCCCGCAAAACATAAAAATTTTATTCTGTCTTTTCATTTTTTTCTCCACAAGACCTGCAAATTCCAACCAAAGTGCTTTCGCCTAAGCTCACTTCAAACCCGGCGTTTTTTTCAAGCGACAAAACAAGATTTTCCGCGGCAGAATCATCAAGATGAAAAATTTTTCCGCATTTCTGGCACGAAAGATGAATGTGCGTCCGGCAGGAATTGCAGTCAAAAAACTGATAAAAAGACTCGCGCGAGCCGCTTTTTGTGTTTCTCCTGATTTTTCCCTCGGATTCAAGCTCGGCAAGATTCCTGTAAATCGCGCTCTTGCTGATTTCTTTTCCGCAAAGCGCCTCCTCGATTTGCCTCGCAGAAAACATCTTGTCGGGATTCTCGCTCAGAAACAAAAGAAGAGAATTTCGCTGTTCAGTAGAATAATTCATTTTTGCCACGTTAATTTGCGAATCAGTCGCAAATTGATTAAATCATAATGAAAAATAATTTTCAAGAAAAAAAATCAAAAATTAAAGAAAATGTTGTAATAAAATTATTGACAATCATAATGTAATAAATTATATTTCAATCATTGATTACGTTGTAATTAAAAATCTTACAATAAAAAAGCGGTGAATTCCGCAAGGAGAAATTATGAAAAAAATTGCAGTTGTGGCGGCAAACGGAAGAGCGGCAGGAAAAATCATTGACGAGGCGGTTGCGCGCGGATTTGAGGTTACGGCTTTCGGACGCAGGGAAAACAACACAAAAGCTCAAAAATACGTCAAGAAAGACTTGTTCGAGCTTACGGCTGACGAGCTAAAAGGCTTTGACGCGGTTGTCGATGCGGCTGGAGCGTGGACTCTTGAGACTTTGTATGTGATTCCAAAAGCGGCGGCTTTTCTTTCAAGCCTGCTGAAAGGAAGCGAGACACACCTGGTTGTCGTTGGCGGAGCAGGCTCGCTTTTTGTGAACAAGGAGCATACTTCAACAGTGGAGCTTCAGCCGAATTTCCCGGATTCATACAAAGGAGTGAGCGCTGCGCATGGGCTTGCGCTTGCAACTTTGCGAGCTGAAAAAGACGTTAAATGGACTTACATCTCTCCGGCGGGCGATTTTCAGGCAGACGGCGTGCGCACTGGCAAATACATTCTTGGAGGCGAGGAGCTTGTGCTGAACAGCAAAGGCGAAAGCGTAATCTCGTACGCGGACTACGCAATTGCGCTTGTTGACGAGATTGAAAAAGGAAACCACATTCAGCAGAGAATTTCGGTTGTCCAGGAATAAATTTTCCGGAACCTGTTTTCTGAAAGCAGATTCCCAAGAATAAAGATTTTATGAAATGATTTTCTAAAAATTATTCAGATTTCAGCCCTTGACGAGTTTTTTGTTCGAGGGCTGTATTTTTTATAAAATCCTGAAAACTTGCAACAGAAAAATGTAATCCTTATAATTACAACAATCTAAAATTTCAAGGCAGAAGCGGAAAATTTATGCAAGTTTCAACAAAATTCACGATTTCGATTCATATTCTCGTGGCTGTGGAGTTTTTTTCAAAAAGCAACAAAATCACAAGCGACTTTTTAGCTGGAAGCATCGGCGCAAACCCGGTGATTATCAGGAATCTTCTCGGAGACTTAAAAAAAGGCGGCATTCTTGAAGTAAAGCGAGGAACAGGCGGAATCACGCTCGTGCGGCCGCTTTCAGAAATCAGCTTTCTTGACATTTACCGCGCAGTGGAGACAACCGGCGTTGAAAATCTCTTTCATTTTCACGAGAAGCCGAACCAAAAATGCCCAGTCGGAAGAAACATCAAAAAAAGCCTCGACGACGATTTAAGGGAAATCCAGCAGAAATTTGAGGAAGAGCTTTCAAAGCACAAGGTCGCAGAAATCTACGAGAAAACTTTAAGCGAAATAAAATCCGAAAGCTGAAAAATCGATTTTATTTTCCGCGAGTTTTGATAGAAATTTAGTAAAAAAATGAGATTTACACAGAACTAAAAAACTTCCGCCTTTGAAAAATCAGACGGAAGCAGAAAAATTCTTGGACTTTCCAATTTCCAGAAATCTTTAATTCAAAAAACAATCTTAAAAATGTCTTCCTAAAATGCAGTTTTAAGACTGATACTTTCAGATTTTTCATCTTATTCTCTGAATTCTTTTTTAATCAGAAAATCTTTGTCGTAAGACTTTTCTTTTCAAACAGAAAAATCTTCAGGAAAGTTTTTCAAAGTCTCTGTTTTTCCGTCAGTTTTCGTTCACCCACTTTCTGATGCCCTCAACCACGTCCTTGTCAATCTGGTGCTCAACTCGGCAGGCATTCTCCTCGCACTGGTCTTCCGGCAATCCCGTAATCTTCACAAGGAATTTTGTCAGAAGCTTGTGCCGTCCGTAGACATCTTCGGCTTTCTCCTTGCCTTTCGGAGTGAGCTTTATCATGTTGCCCATTCCAAATTCGATATATCCGTCTTTTTCAAGAACGCCCATCGCGCGGCTTACACTTGGGCGGGAAACTGCGAGCTTATTCGCAACGTCCACAGAACGGACAAAGCCGTTTTCAAGCTGCAAACGCAAAATCGCCTCAAGATAATCTTCTCCTGATTCGTACATTTTCATTTTCCCCTTTCTTGACTGTTTTCGTTTTTCGAATTAGATGAATTCTATTCTATCTCAGATCTTCTGCCACGTCAAAACAGCGGTCGCCGATTTTTTCAATCTGTCGGATAATATCGATGTAATAAAGCTCCGCGCGCACATTCTCGCCGCCCTCAAGACGCTGCTTCGCGATTTTCCGCATCGCGTATCTTTCATCGTCAATCTGCTGCTCAAGATCGCTCGCAAATTTGAATTCCTCCGGCGTAAGATGCTGGATTTTCGCGACATTCTTGTGGATAAAGTAGAGAAGCTGGCGGCCAAGCTCAAAATAAGGAATAAGGCGGTCAAAATCTTCCTGCTTGAACTCGACATTTTTCTCAAGAGCTTTTTTTATCTGAATCGAAATCGAAAGGCAGCTGTCGGACATGCTTTCCATCTCGCCTACAAGCCGCATCATCAGCTGAACATTGTCCTTCGCTTCGTCAGAAAGATGAAGATGGAAACATTTTACAAGATAAGAAGTGATTTGCTCCTGCATCTGGTCGCAGTAGTCTTCAAGAAACTGGATTTTCGGATGCTTTTCCGTGATAAAAGTCTGGTCAAAGGACTGAAGCCCGGACTGGAGCGTATCGTACATTTCAACGACGGTCTCGGAAAATGTCTTGATTTCGGTCTGGGCGCGGTAAACGCAAGTCTCAGGAGATTTTTCGGCAAGCTCGTTGTTGAATTCAAGCTTGTAGCCAGTCTGGCTGTTTTCAACTTTGTCATCTCTGACTATTTTTCTAAGGATTGCAGCAATTTGATTTGTGAAAGGAATAAAAACGATTGTTTCAAAAACTTTGAACGCTGTGTTCAGCATGGCGATATGATAGATAAGATTTTCGCCTTTTGCGGCATCGCCAGGAATCATAAAATCAACAAACGAAAGGAACGGCTTGAAGAAAGCAAGCAAAATCAGGACTGTCGCGGAATTGCAAAGCACATGGACAAGAGCAGTCCGCTTTCCGTTCGCATTCGAGCCGGCAGCCGCCATAACCGCATCAACCGTCGAGCCGACCGCCGTTCCCATCACAACCGCCGCGCCGAATTCCCAGCTGACCATATTGTTGTATGCCATTGTGATTACGATTGCGGACATCGCCGAAGAAGAATGAATCAGAGCGGTAAAGAAAATTCCGACCATAACCGCAAGAACAATCGAAAACGCTCCGTGGCCCTGAATTCGCTGCATAAACTCGACGAATTTTCCGCCTTCTTCAAACTGGAAAGCCGCCGAAAGCCAGCCAAGCCCGATGAACAAAAGCCCGAAGCCCATTATCGCCTGGCCAAGCCCCTCGTTCTTGATTTTTTTTATGATTGTCAAAAGATAGCCGAATCCGAAAACTGGAATCGCAAAAGTCTCGATATTAAAATTAAATCCGAAAAGCGCGACAATCCACGCTGTGATTGTTGTTCCGATGTTCGCTCCGAAAACAACACCGATTGACTGCTCAAGCGTTACAAGCCCCGCGTTCACAAAGCTCACAAGCATTACGGTTGTCGCGCCCGACGACTGAATAATCATAGTTATGGCGCAGCCTGTAAGCAAGCCCACAAAACGGTTGCCAGTCATAAACGCCAGCGCTTTCTGCAGCTTCTGCCCCGCGCACTTTTGAACTCCGTTGCTCATCAGCTTCATTCCGTAGAGCAAGAAACATAGACTGCCAGCAAAATTAATCAGATTTAAAATCATTTTTATTCAACCGTTTTTCTAACCGATTTTTTTCCGGCAACGCTCAAGACAAGCTCATTGCCTCTTTCCGCAAAATAAGGAATTGTGACTTTTCCGCCGTTGTGCTTCATGCTCACGACAGTCTCTGTGATTCCGTCCGAGCCGACATTTTCAAGAGTCATGTCAACCGCGTAAGGATAATTCGGGAGATTCGCTGTGAAAAGGCCATAGACTTTTCCGTCGAAATTTTTTCTCGGAAGCGCGATTTCAGCCTTTATGCGCGTGTAATTCGGAACATATTCCTTTTCAGAAGATTCCTGCGAAACAACAGCAGCAGAGTCAGAATCCTTGTCAGCGTCGGTCTCTGTGAATTCAAAGACAACCTTGCTCGTGGACAAAAATTTCAAAAGAGACGAAAGATTCATTCCGACGATATTCGGAACTCTCGTGTTCGAAAAATTATCTCCGCTGCTCACAACCAGCTTTACTGTAACAGGATTTGAAATCGGAGTTTCAGCCGCCGGAGTCTGCGCAATGACAGTTCCGGCCGTGCTCGTGTCAGGCTTGTAGACAGGCTCGGCAAGCACAATCAGCGGCTTTGTTGAGCCTGTGAACATCGTCTGCAAGTTGATTTTAACGTCATCAAAATTCTGCCCGACATAGTCGCCTACATGGTCAACAATAACGCCGCGGCTGACAGTCAAATTTATTCTTCTTCCAGCTTTTACAATCGCGCCGGCATCAGGATTCTGAACAAGGATTTTTCCCGCATCATCAGGATTGTCCGTATATCGAAGCTGAATTTTCGGATAAAGCTCTTTCGCCTGCATTTCAAGAAGCGCGCTTGCAAGCTCTTTTCCGACAACATTCGGAACCATAACCTGCTCAGGTCGCCTTACAGTCGCAAAAAAAACAATCCAGCAGACGGCGAACATCAAAACCAGAGCAAAAACCACAGTTCCAAAAAGAACTTTTCCGTTCGCCTGAAGAGCGTCAACAGCGTTCCGACAGCCCGCCTTGAATTTTTCCTTGTCAAAATGCCTGATTTTATTGAAGATTGCAGAAGGAATCCGCGCTATTTTCTTGGCGAGATTTTTCTCCGCTTTTTTTTCGTCTAAATTTCCAGTTTCCATTTTTCTCTATTTTTTCCGCTAAAATGTAGGCAAAAGAATAGCATAGATTTCAATTCAAAAACAGTGATTTTACAAATAATTTTCCTAATCCAAAAAATTTCTTAAAGATGATTTCACTCGCCCAAAACCGTTCCGCTGAAATTTCTCGCGCCGTTCATAAACGACTTGTAATCCATCGCCTTTTTTCCCTGCCACTGAAGCTCTTTGACGCAAAGAACCGAGCCGCCGCCAGAGACAATCTCGATTCCAAGAGATTTTTGATAAGGAAGGACGGTTCCGCATTTTTCAGATGATTTTTTCCCGGAGATTTCGGCCTTCAAAATCAAAAGCTTAACGCCGCCCGAGACAGTCGAGCAGAGCGGCCACGGAGTAAACGCCCGGATTTTTCTTCCGATTTTTTCCGCGCTTTCGCTCCAGTCGATGATTCCGTCGTCTTTCTTGATGAATTCTGTGTAAGGAAAATTTTCGCCGGATTTTGCAAGCTCTGTTTCAGACTGAGGAACTCCATCGACTTTTCCGCTTCCGCGGATTTTCTCCAAAACTTCTATTAAGAGGCGCGTTCCAAGCGAAGTGATTCTGCTGGATTTTCCGTCTCCGTCCATCAGTTCTTTTGTCGTTTCAGTTCCGTCAAGAGAAATAAAATCCTGGGCAAGAATATCGCCCTCGTCTGTTTTCAGCGCGAGTTTCTGGACTGTAACGCCAAGCTCCGCGTCTCCGTTCAGGATTGCGGCAGGAACCGGCGTGCAGCCGCGGTATTTTGGAAGCGCGCTTGGATGAAGATTTATTCCGCCGAGAGGAAAAAGCGACAAAAATTTCGGCCCGAAAATTCTTCCGTAGTCAAAAGAAACAAGCAAGTCAGCATTCAAGACAGAAACCGCCTCGCGGGCCTCGGCTTTCAAATGGTCAAATTCAAAGACTTTTATTCCGTGGGACTCTGCGCATTTTGAAACCTCAGTGGGAATCAGGTCGGAATGCCGGCCTCGCGTTGAAGGAGGATTCGTCAAAACTCCGGCAATCTCAAATCCGCTTTTTTGTGAATTTTGAACCAAATTTTCAAGAACAATCGCCGAAGCCAAAGGCGAGCCTGCGTAAAGAATTTTAAGTTTATCCATCATAGATTTTCCAAATTCCAAATTATCAGAAAATTAAGGGCGACAAAAAATGCCGCCCCGAAAAGCAAAAACACAGTGATTTCAGATTCACAATGAGCAGAAAACTGCTCGATTTCAGAATCTGCAAGTTAAAACCGCAAGCCAAAACAAAAACAAGCTGCTGAAGCTAAGCGCGGTTAAAAGCTCTGAATCGAAAAAAGCGATAAATTTATTTAGCCTTTTTCGCTTCTTTTGCCGCGATTTTCGCCGCGATTGACTTCGCTTTTCTCGCTTTCTCGGCTTCTTTTTTCGCAGCGCGCTCAAGCCGCTTTTTCATTTTTTCGCTCACGTCGGCCGCAAAAACCGGGTCTCCGCGGTCAATGTAAAGGATTCCGTCAAGATGGTCGTTCTCATGCTGGATAATCCGCGCAAGAAGTCCCTCCGCCTGCAAGGTGAAAGGCTTTCCGTTCTCGTCGAGAGCCTGTACTGTCACTTTTGAGGGGCGTTTTATGTTCTCGTTGAATCCTGGAAGCGAAAGGCAGCCTTCCTCGTAATCTGTCAAATCATTGCTCGTGGCGACAATCTGAGGATTCACAAAAACACGGCGGACATCGTCATCTGAAATCACAACGAAAAATCTCTCTGAAATTCCGACCTGCGGAGCGGCAAGCCCAACGCCTTCCGCCTGAATCATCGTCTCGAACATCTCGTTGAAAGTCTCGCGCATTGAATCGGTAACTTCTTTGACCGGCTCGCACTTTTTTCTTAAAACATCTTCGCCAAGCTTATAAATTTTCATAAATCATTTTCCTCTTTATTTTTTTCACGGCAGAAATCATCTTGATTTTTCCGCAATTGTCTTGCCGTTTTATTTCTAAAAATCCGTTTTTTCTCTTTTATCTGTCAAAATCTGATTTTTCCGAAAACGCTTTTTGCAAATGACTTTCTGCAATTTTTAGATTTCGGATTTTAGGACAAAAAAGAAAACTATCTTTTCGCCTTTCCAGTCTGCAAGAAACTCTGCGTAAAATAGCTGTCCGAAATCGGCTCGTCAAACTTGAAATTCGCCACGCGGATTCTCGTTTTTCTTCCCGAGGCAAGGTTCGTCAGCATATTCTCGCGGCGGAGCGGATATCTTATTCCAGTCTCGCCCGTCACCCATTCAACCTCGGTGATTTCATAAAGCTTCACCATCTTGCTTGAATCTTTTTTGTCATAATACTCGATTCTGACAGGAAGATAAGTGTCCTTGTCAAAATAGCTTATTCTGTAGCCGTACTCGACTTCCGACTTTTTAATCGGCTCGGACTCGAGCTTCCAGCAGCTGTAAGTCTTTCCGTTCACTGTCGCTGTCGCATTGTAGTCAAGAATCTTGTTGTTGTCTTCATGCGGCTCGCGCACCGTCATATCGTTGTAGGTGTATTCTCCCGCGAAAACCTTGTAACGTTCAGACATCGGAATCCGGCGAACGCTTTTCAAGGCAGGCATATAAACCCAGCGGTCGTCCTGCTTTTTGACTTTCTGCGACTGAAGAACGCGCATATTCTTGACTTTCGCAGGCGACTTGAACTCGACAACGAGATTTTTCAGGTCATTTCCTAAGCCGCTTCCGTACTCGTTCACAACCATATGGTCAGAAACCTCGCCGTCAGGAAGAATATTGTCAATGTAGAGCAGCGCGTAGCTAAAATCAGGAACACGGTCGTTGTCCGCGAAAATTTCAGCAAGCCGCTGCGCCGTCATCTCCTCGGCAAAAGCCGAAATTCCCGCAAAAATCAAAATCAGCGGCAACAAAAAACTTTTTTTCATACTTTTTCTCCTAATCTTATTCTTGCGGCTCTAGCGTGTCCTGCAAGACCTTCCGCATCTCCAAGATGACCGGCAGCCTCGGCAGAAGCGACCGCGCCTTTTGTTCCAGAGACTGCGCGCAAAGTCGTAACAGTCTTCAGGAAAACGCGCACGCTAAGTCCGCCTGTAAACCGCGCGCTTCCAGAAGTCGGCAAAGTGTGGTTCAGACCGGCGGCATAGTCGCCGAAAACCTCCGCGCTTCCGTGCCCGATAAAAAGCGATCCGTAGTTATGGCAAAGCGACGCGATTTTGTCCCGCGCCTCTCCGCCGTCCATCGCAAGCTCCAAATGTTCGGGAGCTTTTCTGTTCGCGGCTTCGGCGGCCTGCTCCAAATTATCGCAAAGAATGATTCTTCCGCAGTTTTCAACGGATTTTTCAGCCACAGCCTTTGTCGTAAGAGTTTTCAGCTGCCTCTCAACTTCCTTTGCAACCGCCGCAGCAAGACTCTCATCATCTGTAGCCAAAATCGGCTGCGCGACAACGTCATGCTCCGCCTGGGCGAGCAAGTCCGCCGCAACCCATTCAGGATTCGCGCTTTTGTCCGCGATTATGAAAACTTCCGTAGGCCCCGCCACCATATCGATTCCCACAGTTCCGTAAACAAGCTTTTTCGCCTCCGCGACAAATTTGTTTCCAGGGCCAACAATCACGTCCGCTTTCGGAACAGAAGCTGTTCCAAAAGCAAGCGCGCCAATCGCCTGAGCGCCGCCGCATGCAAAAGCTCTCGTAACGCCGCAGATGTAAGCAGCCGCCATGATATTCTCATCGGCATAAGGCTTTCCGCCAACAAACGGCTTTCCCGGAACTCCGCTTCCATTTTTTTCAGCCGAAGCCTTGTCATCAGGATGAACGCGAGGCGGAGTGCAGAGAACAATCTCCTTTACGCCGGCCGCAACCGCAGGAGTAACCGTCATCACAACCGTGGAGACAAGCGGAAATCTTCCGGCAGGCACATAGACTCCCGCGCGCTCAACAGGAATATTTTTCTGCCCTGTGAATATGCCAGGCTCAAGTTCCACTTCAAAATCGTCAAAACTTTCTTTCTGCTTTCTCGCGAAACGCAAAGCAAGGTCATGGCTATAGCAAAGAGACTTGTAAAGCGCTGGATTCTCCCGCTGCATTTTCTCGGCGGCAGCCTTAAGCTCTGCCATCGGAATTTCAAGCGAGGCAGGCGCGCTCACATCAAATTTTTCGCCGTATTCAGCCAAAGCCTTGTCGCCCCGGACTTTCACATCAACAAGAATATCTTTCACAACATCAATCGAGCCGCCAAAATCGCGCCCCGAAAAAAAAGAATCGTCAACTTCAGAATATTTCTGGATTTTTATCATAGTAAGACAATTTTAATGATTTTTTTAGTTAAGGAAAATAGGAAGAATCAATTCAAGAAACGCAAAAATAAGAAAAGAATTATTTTAAGACGGATTTTTTGTTTTTTCAGAACGGACATTTTCTCCAGCAGCCAACGCTCAAAAACAGCGCCTGAAGCTCTTAAAAAAAGCCCCGCTTTCCGCTGTTCCGCCTTCCGGCTGCATCGCTGCGCGACGGCTCCGCCGCAGCTCCAATCGGGCGTAGGATCTTCTTCAGCGCAAAAAAAACAGCGGCCATCAAGGAAATCCAAAATGACCGCTGCTTTTTTAACAACGAGCGGCAGAGCTGCTCGTTCTGTAAGGAAAGTTATTTAAAGTATCAGTATTTACTATCGTAAATCCTTCTTTGCAATCCAGTCCTGGTCAGTGTAAGTGCGGTTCTCGCCTCCCATCGACCAGATGAAAGTGTAGTTTCTTGTTCCCACGCCTGAGTGGATTGACCATGAAGGATTGATTACAGCTTCCTCGTTGTGCATTACAAGATGTCTTGTCTCCTGCGGCTCGCCCATGAAGTGGAAAACGACATCGTCCTCCGGGAAGTCAAAATAGAAGTAAACTTCCATTCTGCGCTCGTGAGTGTGCGCCGGCATTGTGTTCCAAGCCGAGCCTGTCTCCAAGTGGGTCATTCCCATTGAAAGCTGGCATGTCTCGAGAATATCCGGGTGAATGTACTGGTTGATTGTTCTGTCGTTGATTTCCTCGGCTGTTCCCATGTGAACGTGGTTAGCCTGCTCGTAAGTTATCACGCGGGAAGGATAAGTGCAGTGCGCCGGTGTAGAGTTCATATAGAATTTCGCTGGATTCTTAGAGTCTTTTGACTCAAGGACAACATCCTTTGTTCCGGCTCCGAGATAAAGCGCGTCGTAGTGCTTGACCTCGTAAGTTTTTCCGTCAGCCACAACAACTCCGTCGCCGCCGATGTTAATCATTCCAAGCTCGCGTCTCTGAAGAAAGAAGTCAACACCGAAATCCTTCATCGCATCGATGTTCTTGTCGAGCTTTACTTTCTCATCAACCGGCATCGCGCCCAGAGTCACGATTCTGTCGATATGGCTGTAAACCGCGCTGACGTCGTTTTTGATGAAGATGTTTGAGATAAGGAACTCTTTTCTAAGCTCCTCGGTTGTCATTCTTTTGAACGGCTCTTTTCCAGTTGAATAACGGATGTCCATTTTTTTACCTCTAGTCTGAAAATTTATAAGCAATTCTATCTTTTAAAACTTTTCTTTTCCATAAGGAATAACAAGCAGAGCGAAAAATTAAGGCGGCGCGCAAAGAAAATCCTACACCGCTATGGAGCGCTTGGGGCTGGCTTTTATTACTGCGGCTTTTTCAGCCCCAATCTTTAGATGAGCGTGAGCGAAGCGCGGAACAGCGGGCGTGTTTTCAAGTTTAAAGCGCATTTTTCCAATTCTTTGCTGCTCAAGAAAAGTATTGTTCAAAAAATGATATTTTTCTGAAAACCGTCAAATTTTCCCGAAAAACGAAATTTCCTTAACTGCAAAAAAACGCGCGTAATTTTAAACCGACACAAAATTTTCTAAAAACGCCGCTCGAAAACTTCTCTTATCGTCAGCCGCCGAAAAATCTGCGGAAAAGATTCTTAATTGTTAATTGTCTGAAAAATCATTAAAATCAGTGAGTTATGAGATTAGGATTTGACAACGAAAAGTATCTGAAGATTCAGTCGGAGCACATTAAAGAGCGCATTTCAAAATTTGGAGACAAGCTTTACCTTGAGTTCGGGGGAAAGCTTTTTGATGACTTTCACGCATCGCGCGTTCTTCCGGGATTTCAGCCGGACTCGAAGCTTAAAATGCTTATGCAGCTTGCAGACTACGCGGAAATCATAATTGTAATCAGCGCGGTTGACATCGAGAAAAACAAAATCCGGGGCGACTTGGGAATAACTTACGACAAGGATGTTCTTCGCCTGCGCGATGAATTCCAGAAACGCGGCCTTATGGTCGGAAGCGTTGTAATCACGCACTACACGGGGCAGGCGACTGCGAAAGCGTTCCGCGCGAAGCTCAAGAAGCTCGGAATCAAGGCTTATTATCACTACACAATCCAAGGATACCCTTCAAACGTGAATTTAATTGTAAGCGATGACGGATTCGGAAAAAATGACTACATCGAAACCTCGCGTCCGCTCGTTGTCGTGACGGCTCCAGGTCCAGGTTCCGGAAAAATGGCGACCTGCCTAAGCCAGCTCTACCACGAGAACAAGCGCGGAGTAAAGGCCGGATACGCTAAATTCGAGACTTTTCCGATATGGAATCTTCCGCTCAAGCATCCTGTGAACATCGCTTACGAGGCCGCAACCGCAGACCTGAACGACGTTAATATGATTGACCCGTGGCACTTGGAAGCATACGGAAAAACTACCGTGAACTACAACCGCGACATCGAGATTTATCCTGTGATGGACGCGATTTTCAAGGGGATTTACGGCTCAGATCCTTACAAGTCTCCTACGGACATGGGCGTGAACATGGCAGGATTCTGCATTTACGATGACGAGGCCTGCCGTGAAGCTTCAAAACAGGAAATTATCCGAAGATACTACAAGGCTTTGAACCAGCTTGCCGAGGGCAACGGAAATGAAAGCGAAGTTGGAAAAATCGAGCTTTTAATGCAGCAGGCTCAGATTTCCACTGCGGACAGAAAAGTGACAGTCGCGGCAAAAGAGCGCGGAGCAAAATCAGGGCTTCCTTGCGCGGCAACCGAGCTTGAAGACGGAAAAATCATAACTTCCGAGACTTCAGATTTGCTCGGAACAAGCGCGGCTTTGATTCTGAACGCGACAAAGCATCTTGCTGGAATCGCGCACGATGTGAAGCTTATTCCAGCAGAAATGATTGAGCCGATTCAGAAAATGAAAGTTGAATATCTCGCAGGAAAAAATCCGCGTCTCCACACGGACGAGGTTCTTGTCGCTCTCTCAATGCTCAGCAACACCAACGAGAACTGCCGAAAAGCCCTTGAGCAGCTTCCGAGGCTAAGAGGCTGCCAGGTCCACACAACGGTAATGCTCAGCGAGGTTGACAAGAAAATCTTCAAGAAGCTCGGCGTGGATTTCACAAGCGAGCCTGTGAGCAAAGAAAAGAAAACTCTTAAAATGTAGCTCTTCATTCCGCTGGAAACGCACAGGAAAGCGGTTTTTATCGCCTTTCGATTTTCTTCCAGCGGAAAATTTCCCCTATCTCCTATTGACTAGACAAAACCGACCAGTTTTTAGAAAAATCTATTTTTCCTTTTTTTTACATTGACACTTGCCGATGATAAATCTATAGTTATTCAAACATCAAAAAAAAACGCTATATCTAGTGTTTTTCCACAGAAAATTAACAAGTTATCCACTAGGCATTTCTCGAAGATTCTTGGAAAATGTCAAGTGATTTTTACAGAAAAATTAAAAAATTGAAAAGGACAAGGCGCGATGAAAATCATTAAGCGTAACGGCGTTGAGGTGATTTTTGACCTCAACAAAATCGTCATTGCAATCTCAAAGGCAAACAGAGAAGTTCCAGTCTCGGAGCAGCTGAGCGAAAAGCAAATCAGGAAAATGGCTTTGAATGTCCAGAAACAGTGCGAGGCAGAAAAGCACGAGATGAATGTAGAGGCGATTCAAGACCTTGTTGAAAAAGAAATAATGAAGGAAGGCTCTTTCGACATCGCAAAAAAATACATCACCTACCGCTACCAGCACCAGCTGATGAGAAAGGCGAATTCAACGGACAGCCAAATTCTTTCGCTCCTTGAGTGCAACAACGAGGAAGTGAAGCAGGAAAACTCAAACAAGAATTCGACCGTCGTCTCAGTCCAGCGCGACTATATGGCGGGCGAAGTCTCAAAAGACATCACAAAAAGATTCCTGCTCGACGAGGATATAGTAAAGGCGCACTCGGAAGGAATAATCCACTTCCACGACGCGGACTACTTCGCGCAGCATATGCACAACTGCGACCTCGTGAATCTTGAGGATATGCTCCAGAACGGAACGGTCATTTCCGGCACAAAAATCGACACGCCGCACTCATTCTCGACAGCCTGCAACATAGCGACACAGATTATCGCGCAGGTGGCTTCATGCCAGTACGGCGGCCAGTCAATATCGCTCACTCATCTCGCGCCGTTCGTTGATGTAAGCCGAAAAAAGATTCAGAACGAGCTTGTCAAAACAGAAGAGATGACGGGAATCAAGTTCACGGACGAGCAGAAAACACAAATCACAAATATGCGCCTCAAAGACGAAATCAAGCGCGGAGTCCAGACAATTCAGTATCAGGTTGTAACATTGATGACAACAAACGGCCAGTCTCCGTTCGTCACGGTTTTTATGTATCTAAACGAGGCCAAGAACGAGCAGGAAAAAGAAGACTTGGCGATGGTCATCGAGGAAGTCCTGAAGCAGCGTTATCAGGGCGTAAAGAACGAAAAAGGATTCTGGGTAACTCCGGCGTTTCCAAAGCTGATTTACGTTCTTGAGCCGGACAACATCGAGGAAGGCTCAAAATATTACTATCTCACAGAGCTTGCCGCAAAATGCACTTCGCGCAGAATGGTTCCTGACTACATCTCCGAGAAAAAAATGCTCGAGCTTAAAGTTGACAAAAATGGAGAGGGACACTGCTATCCTTGCATGGGCTGCCGCTCGTTCCTCACGCCTTTTATAGACGAGAACGGAAAGCCGAAATATTACGGAAGATTCAACCAGGGCGTTGTCACAATCAATCTCGTTGATGTCGCCTGCTCTTCAAACCGCGACTTCAAGACATTCTGGGAGATTTTCGACGAGCGTCTCGAGCTTTGCCACAAGGCTCTCATGAGAAGGCACGAGCGTCTCATGGGAACTCCAAGCGACGTGGCGCCGATTCTCTGGCAGAACGGAGCACTTGCCAGGCTGAAAAAAGGCGAGACAATCGACAAGCTCCTGTTCGGCGGCTACTCGACAATCTCGCTCGGCTACGCCGGACTCTGCGAGTGCGTCAGATTTATGACCGGAAAGCCTCACACAGATGCGGAAGCGACTCCTTTCGCGCTTGAAGTCATGAAATTTATGAACGAAAAGTGCAAAAAATGGAAGAAAGAGTCAAACATGGACTTCTCTCTTTACGGAACTCCGCTTGAATCGACAACATACAAGTTCGCAAAATGCCTTAAAAAGCGATTCGGCGAAATCGAGGGCGTTACAGACAAGAACTACATCACAAACTCTTACCACATCCACGTCACAGAGCCAGTTGATGCGTTCACAAAGCTCACATTTGAAAGCCAGTTTCAGGAGCTTTCTCCGGGCGGCGCTGTAAGCTACGTTGAAGTTCCGAACATGGAAAACAACATTCCGGCTGTAATGGCTTTGCTGAAGCACATCTACAACAACATCATGTACGCCGAGCTTAACACAAAGTCCGACTGCTGCCAAAAATGCGGCTACACAGGCGAAATCAAGATTGTAACAGACAGCGAGAACAAGCTCATCTGGCAATGCCCGAACTGCGGAAACACAGACCAGTCAACAATGAACGTCGCGCGGCGCACCTGCGGCTACATCGGCACTCAATACTGGAACCAGGGCAGAACTCAGGAAATCAAGGAAAGAGTTCTTCATCTCTAGAATTATCAGGGCGTTCCCGAACCGCATAAAGCGGCTCGGGCCGGGCTATCCGCTGTTCCGCTGCCGCTTCATTCTTTCAAAAACGCGAAACAATTGCATTCAAAAAATTTTGTTTGATAAACGTCAAAGAAGCTGATTTGCAACTGTTTCAAAACACCGCGTTTTTTCAGAACGCCTTTCGGCGCAGCTACTATCCCTAACGCAATGCCCTAAAACCACGGAAAAAACATGAACTACGGAACTATAAAAAAAGTCGATATTGCAGACGGTCTTGGAGTAAGAGTCTCGCTTTTTGTCTCTGGCTGCCGGGTCCGCTGCAAAAACTGCCAGAACCAGATAACATGGGATTTCGGCTTTGGAAAGCCTTTCACAAAAGAAACTGAGGACGAAATCCTCGAATATTTAAAGCCTGAATATATTCAGGGGCTTACCGTTCTTGGAGGAGAGCCGTTCGAGCCTGAAAATCAGGAAGCTCTCGCGCCTTTTCTCGAGCGTGTAAAAAAAACTTATCCTAACAAGAATATCTGGTGCTACACTGGCTATCTTTATGACAAGGATTTGCTTCCAAAAGACGGAAAAAAGCACACGCCGTTCACAAACAGAATGCTTTCCTGCATCGACATTCTCGTTGACGGTCCGTTTATCGAAAGCCAGAAAGACCTGACCTTGAACTACCGAGGCTCGTCAAACCAGAGAATCATCGACCTGGCGCACAACTGCCTGCTAAAACTTTAGAGCAAAAATCCCTCGGCTTTAACTGACTTTTATCGTTTTTTTCAAGTTCTAACCGATTTCAACCGGCTTTCACACCGTTCTGGCGGCTTCCGTTCCTTCAACCAGCTTTTCCAGAAAATCACAGCACGGCACTTCAATTCCGTGCTTTTTCGCAAGCTTTGAGACTGTTCCGCAGAACCACGCATTCTCGCTTTTTCTTCCGGCTTCCATGTCCTGAAGCATGCTCGTTTTTCCATGCGGGTCATGTCCGCACATCATCGTGATGTCGTCCTCAAGCATCTGAGCCGTCAACGGCACATTTTCTGCGTTTGCGACTTTTATCACCTCGCTTCCAACCTTTCGCGCAAGCTCCTTCATGACAGGAATTCTAAATCCGCCGTAAGGCGAGCGGGTAATCGCGCTCAAAGTGTTGAAAGTCGTGTTTATCAAGAATTTTTTCCACATTTCAAGATGGATATTTTCAGGATTCTTGAATCTGATTCCAGAAGATGAAAAAAGCTTTTCCAGCGCAAGGATTCTTTCCGATTTTGAATTATCCTTCTCGCCGAAAACGAGCGTTCCAAAATCAGAACATTCTATCTTGCTTCCAATGTGAATCGAATTCAGGCTGATGACAAAGCTGTAAAGAATTTTCTCCTCGCCGTAAACAGCGGCAATGTCTTTCTCGCTTTGAATTCCGTTCAGAAGCGAAAGAATTACAGTTTCATCTCCGCAGGCGTTTTCCATCATTTTTATCGCTTCCGGCAGCTGAAGATTTTTTGTCGCGATTATAATCAGGTCGCTTTTTCTAGCGTTCTTGCTTTCAACAAAATTGAAATTCTGCTTCTCGCCGTTTATAAAAATTCCGTCGCGCTCATAACGCGCTTTCCGCTCGCCGTCTGCTAGGCACTCGACATTTTCCTTTCCAAGAAATTTTGAAAGCTGGGAGGCGATAACCGCGCCAACTGCCCCCACGCCAATCATTGTTACAGTTTTTATTTCCATAAAATTTTCCTTCAAGCAAAACATTATCACTAAAAATCAGCGGAAACAAGAAATTCTAAAAATTTTCAATCTTAATTTTTTGATTCGGAAAATTTCATCAAAATCCTCAAAACTTGCAAAATTACAGCCTTAAACATAAAATAGAAGAAATCACAAAAATTCAAAACATAGAGGAATTTATGGCACAATCAATCCGCGAACGTTATCCAGATATGATGACAAAGCTGGCTGGACTTACAAAAGCGGCAGCAAAAATCGACGAGACAAATGTTTATCAGAAAGCGAACCCGGCAACAAGAATTTTTATGAACGAGCTTGTAAGAGACAATATGGCGCCGGGAAGCAGGCTTGAAAAGAAGGAGAATTTTCAGGCGTTTTTCGATGCGGTGGACAGCGGAAAGCACGGACTTATCTTAATGGAGCATTACTCGAACACTGACCTTCCGGCTCTCTGCTATATGATTGAAAAGGAAATGCCGAACGGAAAACAGCTCGCGGACAAAATCGTCGCAATCGCGGGAATGAAGCTCAACGAGGAGAATCCGGTTGTGCGGGCCTTTGCGGAAAGCTTCACACGCGTTGTTATTTATCCGACACGCTCGCTCACAAAAGCCGAGGCAAAAGCCCAGTCCGAAGAGGAAAAGGCGGCAGAGGAAAAGCGCGCGCGCACAATAAATCTCGCCTCAATGCGAGCGATGGACAAATGCAAGAAAGACGGAGAAGTGATTCTCGTTTTCCCTTCTGGAACGCGATACCGCCCCGGTCATCCTGAGACAAAAAAAGGTCTCCGCGAAATTGACTCTTATCTTAGAATGTTCGATGTAATGATTCTCGTGACAATAAACGGAAGCTGCCTCACAATCGATATGAAAAATCCGGACGATATGCTCGCAGACTTTATCGAGCCGGCAGTTCAGATTTTTGCGGCAAGCCCAGTGATTGACTGCAAGCAGTTCAGAAAGGACTATCTCGCGTCTCTTCCGGCTGACGAGCAAGACCCGAAGCAAAAAGTGATTGACCACGTTATGGAGCTTTTCGACAAGCAGCACGATGAAATCAAGGCGAAAAATCCTGAAGCTGGATTCTAAGCCGTTTCCGCTCAAGGAAAACATTTTTACAAAAGCAAAAACGCCGCAGCCATTTTTAATATGCAAAAATGGCTGCGGCATTTTGTTTTTCATCGCCTTAAAAACATAAAAATCTAGTTAATGTCGATTTTCTTAAGAATCCTGACAAGATTTGTCTTTTCAATCAAGTCTATCGGACGGCCCTCGGCGTATCTTCTCGCCTCGTCGCTGAACATTCCAGCTGAAAAGCAGATTCCGCGGTCGGCTTTCGACTCTGAGACTTTCGCGTGGAAATCTCTTATATACAAATCTGAAATCACGCCTGTGCTTCTGTAGAACCTGAAAATATGAATTTCCTCAGAGCGCGGAAACTCAACGTTCGTCAAAATCTCGACGCAGCCCGGAGTTACAGAAATATCGACAATTTTCACGACCGCTTTCTGATAGTACGAGACGACAATTCTTCGGCAAAGCGAAACAAAATCGCTTGTGCTCGACATGAGATAAACCTGAAGATTCTTGTTCTGGTTCAGCTCCTGATAGCGCGCCAGAAGCTGCGGAACATCCTTGTAAGACGGAACCATCGCCTGGATTTCCATCAGAACCGAAAGCCCTTTTGAAATCGCCTTAATCTGGAAATACGCGGTTGCAAGCCTGTAGCGGATTTCAAGAGCGACATCCTGCGAGACATTCTGATGCCTAAGCCCAATCTCAAAATCCTGAATCGCCTTGTCGTTTTCTCCAAGCTTCAAGTGATAAAGACCTGCGGAAAGGCAAGAGCGCGCGCCAAATTCCGGGTCGGGACGCAAGTGCATAAAAATCTTCATCGCCTTGTCGCCGTATCCGCTTTCATTCATCGCGTCCGCCATTGAAAAAAGAACTTCCTTGTTCTCGGGATTATCGTCCAAAGCACGCTTCAAAAACGAGAGAGACTCGCGGTAATGCTTAGCCTTGTAAAGGGAAAGCCCGAGCGGAGCATTTATATTCGTAACGTCCGGCTTCAGGACAAGGACTTTCTTGAATCTCGGAACAGCCTTCTCAAAATCATTGTTCTTGTAAAGCGCGAGTCCAAGATAATAGTTCACTTCGTAGTCATTCGGATTTATGTTGTAGGCTGCGGAAAGCCCGCGGAAAGCGTCCTGAAGCTTGTTCAGCTTGACAGCGCAAATTCCCTGTCTCAAAGCCGCCTTGAAAGCGTCAATTTCCTTGTGCGCCGGGGCAATGCTAAGCTGCGTCTCGTAAATCGGAAAAGCCTTGTCCCATGCCCGGTCGCTGTAGTAAAGGTCGCCAAGCGCAATCAGCGCGGCAGGATTGTGCGGATCCTGGGCAAGCTTTCTGCTCGCCTCCTTTAAAATCTGAGCGCGGCCTTTCTGACTGCCTTTTCCTCCGCCTTTCTTTCGTGTTGAAAACGCTATCAAAATTGCGCCGAAACCAACGATTGCGGCAACTGCAATAATTAGATTAAATGAACCCATATCTTTAATTATCGGCAAAATTCAAAAAAATGTAAAATGCAAGAGCGAAAAACGATTCGGACAAAAAAATGAAAACAATTCGCCTCGAAAGCGAATTCGTTCTATTGTCTTTTTCCGCGAATTCAATAAATAATAATAAAATTATCTTAACCACACGGACTTTTTAATTTTAGAAAGATGAAAAACACGACAAAATTTCTGAACCTGATATTTTCGGCTTTTCTTGCCGTTTCTATTTCTTTTTTGATTTCCAGCTGCGGCGAAAAAGTTGAAATCAGAAGAATCCCGGATTTGGAAAATATGATGGTCGGCTGCCAGGCTGGAACAACCGGCGAGACTTTTCTGCGCGAAAATCTGAAATCCGCAAAAGCGAAGCCTTTCAGAGACGGTTACGAAGCGTGCCTCGCGCTAAAAAATGACGAGATTGACGCGGTAATTCTCGATGAGTTTCCCGCGATGGCTCTCGCAAAAGCAAATAAAGACCTGAAGATTATCGACCTGAATCTGCCAGCGGAAGAATACGCGGTCGCCGTGAAGAAAGGAAACACGGAGCTTTTACAGATGATAAACCGGGCAATCAGAATCTTGAGGCTTGACGGCTCGCTTAAAAAGCTTAGGGAAGCTTATTTTCCGGCGGACGGAAACATCAAAATTCCGCAGAGTCCGGGCGCAAAATACGCAAAGACTTGGAAGATGGGAACGAACGCGGCTTTTCCGCCTTTTGAATACATAGATGAAACAGAAGTTGTCGGATTTGACATTTCTTTTGCCGAGATGATTGCCGACAAGTCGAGAAGAAACCTGCATGTTTTTGATGTCTCGTTTGCAAGCCTTTTGGACGCGCTCAACGCAGGAAGCGTCGATTTTGTGTGCGCCGGAATGACTGTAAACGAAGAGCGGAAGACGCAGATGGATTTTTCAGAGCCTTATTTTACAAGCAGGCAGGTCATAATCGTCAGAAAATAAAAGTGCCGTCTACGCAAACAGAAAGAAAAAAATATAAATAAAAAAAGACGCCAAAGCAAAAAAACTTGCTTTAGCGTCTCTTAAAGTCTAATAAAAAATCTGCCAAAAATTTATTTTTTCAGCTCTTCCACAAATTCTGCGATTCTGTCCATCGCAATCTTGATTTTGTCGATCGCGGTCGCATAGCAGCAGCGGATATGCCCCTCGCCGCCAAGCCCGAAAACGCTTCCTGGAACAACAGCCACGCTGTGCTTCTGGAAAAGCTGCGTTGCAAATTCCTCGGAAGTAAGTCCTGTCGAAGAAATGTCCGGGAACATATAGAACGCGCCTTTCGGCTCAGGAACAGGCAGCCCCATATCGCTGAAGCCTTTCTGCATCAAATTTCTTCTCTGCTGATAGCTCACGCGCATTTTCTCAACATCTTTCCAGCCGTTCTTTAAGCCCTCGCAGGCCGCATACTGGCTGAAAATCGGAGCGCAAATCGTGTTGTAGCCGTGCAGCTTCACAATCTGCTTCAAGACTTCAGACGGAGCCGCGATATATCCGATTCTCCAGCCTGTCATCGCAAAAGACTTTGAGAATCCGTTCAGAATTATCGCGTAGTCTTTCATTCCCGGAAAAGAGCCGATTGAAACGTGCTTCGCGCCGTCGTAAGTAAGCTCGCAGTAAATCTCGTCGGAAATGCACCAAATCTGGTTCTCCACAATGACTTTCGCGATTTTTTCAAGCTCGTCCGCAGGGATTATCGTTCCTGTAGGATTGTTCGGCGTGCAAATCATTATCGCCTTTGTCTTTGGAGTAATCGCCTTTTTTATCTGCTCAGCTGTGGGATAATAGCCGTTCACGCTCGTGTCGATTGGAACAATTTTCGCCTCGCAAAGCTGGGCAAGTGGAGTGTAGTTAACGTAGCAAGGCTGGCAGACAAGAATCTCGTCGCCCGGATTCAAGATTGCGCGCAAAACCGCGTCAACTCCCTCGCTTGCGCCGACTGTGACCAAAATCTCGTCTTTCGGATTATAGAACATTCCGTAGCGTTCCATATATTTCGAGATTTCCTCGCGAAGCTCAATCAAGCCCCAGTTTGAAGTGTAGGATGTGTGTCCTTTTTCAAGATGATAAAACGCCTCCTCCCGGATTGCCCACGGAGTCGGAAAATCCGGCTCGCCGACTGAAAGCGAAATAACATCGTCATGCCCGATAAGCATCTCAAAAAATTTTCTGATTCCCGACGGCGGAATCTGCTGCATCGACCGGGAAAGCCTGTCTTCTCTTGTGTTCATTTTCAAATCCTTGAATTTTTCTGGCTTTTTTACTGCGCAATTTCACAAAGCTTCCGCATTTTTATTGCGGAGAATCACGCCATAACGCCCTCGCGCCTGTCCGACTCGTTCTCAACATAAAGAACATCGTTCTCCTTGTATTTTTTCAGGACAAAAGTCGTTTTTGTGGCGCGCACGCCGGAAATTGTCGAAAGTTTCTGCGCGACAAACGAGGCCACCTCGCGCAGATTGTCTCCTTCAATCATAACTTTCAAGTCGTAGCCGCCGCTCATAAGGTAAAGCGACTTCACCTGCGGAAATCTGTAGAGGCGTTCCGCAATTCCGTCAAATCCATGCTCGCGCTCAGGCTGGCACTGAACTTCAATTTCCGCCATAACCTTGTCTTTCGCAGTCTCATCTTTTTCAGGATTAACAATGGCGGCGTACTTCAAGATAACACCCTCGTTTTCAAGCTCTTTGATAATCGCCTTGACTTCCGCCGGTGATTTTTTCGTCATCGCGGAAATGTCGTCAACTGAAATTCGCGCGTTTTCCCTAAGCAAATCAAGAATCTCTTCTTTTCCGTCCATTTTTTTCTCCTGCAAAAATCAATTAAAAAGCCGGCTGGAAGCAACTCCGCCAGAACAGCCTTCATTTTGATTTTCATCATATTCGAAATAAAACAAGAATATAGTTAAAAAAGTTTGCAACGCAAACTTCGTAAGCTTTCGTAAACTCAATGAATAAAAATTTTGCCGGTATTTTAAGGCAAATTTTTTATCGAATTCTTCTAAATTTTATATTTTCCGACAATTCTGCCTTAGCTGGCTGCCCGCAAATTGTCAGACTATCAAGCCTTTTGTGCTTGGAATCTCGCCGTTTCTTCTCGGGTCAATCTCCACCGCCGAGCGGATTGCACGGGCCGCAGCCTTGAACAAGCCTTCCATCTTGTGATGGTCGCTTCGTCCTCTGATTGTGTCCAGATGAAGATTGCATTTCGCAGCCTGCACAAATCCGTTCCAGAAATCCTCGAAGCAGTCTGTCTGAAAAGTTCCCTGCCTGCCGTTCTGAACGCTCACAAGCGGAATTCCTGTGAGTTTCGCCTCGCAAACAAGAAACGGCCGGCCGCCAAAATCAACAGCCGCGCGCAAAAGAGCCTCGTCCATCGGATACAAAAAAGAGCCGCTCCTGTAAATTCCAGCGCAGTCGCCTAAAGCTTTCGCGAAGCACATTCCAAGAACAATTCCTGTGTCTTCTATTGTATGGTGCTGGTCAACATCCAAGTCGCCTTTTATAGAGCCTGACAAGTCAAAAAGACCATGCTTGCAAAAAGATTTCAGCATATGGTCAAAAAATCCGATCGGATTTTCAACGCTGCATTTTCCAGTTCCGTCAAGATTCAGCTCGAGCGAAATCTGGGTTTCGCCTGTTATACGTTCAATTTTCGCTGTCCGCATAAAATTTCCTTAAATTCGCAAAAATCCGCACATTCACGCAGAATTTTTACATCATAACCTTTCTCAAAGCGTACTCAAGAATGTCTGTCGCGCCGTGCTGCTGCAGTTTTGGAAGCAAGGTCGGCACGTCGCTTTTCTTTACCGCGATTTTCACAGCAAATCCGCCGTCTCCAAAAAGCGGCGAGACTGTCGGGCTTTTCATCGACGGAAGAATCTTCATCAAGTCATCGAATTTCTCGCGTGAAACGTTCATCTCAAGCATAACACGACTTCTTGCATTCAAAACCGACTCGAAGAGCATTTTCAGCTCCATAATCTTCTGCTTTTTGAACGGGTCTTTCAAAGCCTCTTTTGAAGCGTACATTCTCGTTGACGAAGTCATCAAAGTGTCAACGATTTTAAGATTGTTAGCTTTCAAAGAAGAGCCTGTTGAAGTGTTGTCAATCAAAATCTGCGCGAGAGAATCCTCGTTGTCCTGAACAAAGCCCTCGGAAGTTCCCCACGTGCGGAAAATTGTTCCGTCAATCTTCTTGTCAGAAACCCATTTTTTCGAAAGATTCTGGTACTCGGTCGCAATAGTCACTGGCTTTTTAACAAGAGCGTCATAGTCAACTGTGTTCGGAACAGCGGCGACAATTCTTACCGGGTCGAACCCCAAGTCCATAATCTCCTCAATTCTATCCTCAACGCCGTTCTCATAAACCCAGTCTTTTCCTGAAAAACCTACATCGGCCTTTCCAGAAGCAAGGAGCGCGCTCGTAATCTGCGGCTTTACAACCTGAAAAAACAAGTCTTCCTGATTTGTTGTCGGAAAATATGTTCTGTCGGGAAGATGAATCGAAATTCCAACATCGTTAAGCAATTCATAAACCGATTCATAAATTCTGCCCTTCGCCAGCAGCACACGCAACTTTTCCATTTTTTACTCCAATTTTCTCAAATCTGCCGCCGCGATTTTTCTGACTTTTTCGAAAGCGGCATTGATTTTTATTTTAGCGATTTTTCTATATTTTGTCGCCGAGCTTCGCGATTTCTGTAATCGCGTCTGAAATGCCGGCCGCCCCGGAATTCGCATCAGAAAGCTTCTGCGAAATCTCCGACGAGACATTTACCTGAGCCGAAACAGAATCTTTTATCTGCTCGGAAAGCTCCGCGATTTTTTTCATCGAGTCTTCGGTTTTCTTGATTATTTTTTGAGTTTCAGCCGCATTCGAGGAATTCTTCGCGACAAGCTCCTGAATTCGGCCGGTCGCCTCGACAGTCTGAGCCGCAAGAGCCTTCACTTCCTTTGCGACAACGCTGAATCCCTTTCCAGCCTCGCCCGCATGACTTGCCTCAATTGAAGCGTTAAGGGCAAGCACGTTTGTCGTCTCGGCAATGTCTGAAATCATATTCACCGCGTCGATGATTTTTTTCGTGCTGTCAACGAGAACGTCAACAGAAATTTCAGCGTCTCCCATCATCTCGTTTGTTGATTTTACAGTCGCCGCAACGTTCTGAACGCTTCCTGAAATGTTTTTAACGCTCGCTGTAAAATTTTCCATTGAAGAGGAAATTTTCCCGATGTTTTCAGAAATCTGCCTGGAAGTTTCCGAGACAACGTTCGTCTTGTCTGTCATCGTGTGCATCGCCGACTCAATCGCCTCTTTCTGGCGGATTCTGTCCTTCATCAAGATTGCGCCGTAAAGAGAGCTTGAAAGCTGGTCGCGCAAAGTCGCGTAAGGCGCACCCACGTTCGGGCCTTCCTGAAAAACAATGTAGCCAAGAAGAGTTTTCTGAAAATGAAGCGACTCAAGAACAAGCGAATAAAACGAATCTGACGGAAGATACTGGTCAGGAATAATGTCTTTTGTGTCAAATTCTACGCCTTCTTTCGGCAAGCGGATTCTCTCTCCGTTTCTCACCGCCATCACGAGACGGCTTTTTTTCGGAGTCTCAGGATTTTCAAGCGAAAAATTGCAGTTTTCGTACAAGGCGACAAAAACCCCCGGAATTTTAAGCTTCTGAAGGCTTCCCTGCAAAATGTCCATAAGACTCGGAATATCGTAGCATGCGAGAAGCTGCGCGCTCGTTGCCCTTAAATCAGCCTCGAAACGAGAAGAAATCAGCGATTTTTGCTTTAGCCCGCGGACGTCGTACTCGTGAATAAGAACGCGTGCCTGCTGCAGAAGATTCTCTGCGATTTTTTCAAAATTCGAGCCGCACACAGTTTTTTCGGTCTCGTGGTTCAAAATCGAAATGAAATGCTGCCAGAATGAAAAATCATCTGAAAAATTCAAGAATTCGTTGAGTTTTTTCTTGAAGTCGCTTACAAATTTTGAGTTTTTTGCATTCTGAGCCAAAATCGACTCGCTATAGCTTTTTACAAGCGAATTTGCGCCAAGACGGAAAAACTCCTCAATCTCTTTATTGACTCCACGGCAGCCCAAAACACTTTCAAGAATCGCATCCGAAATTTTCTGGATTAAAGCCGCATCGTCAAGGGCTGCCATAACTTCAGAATTTGAATGACGATTTGAATTCTCATTCTTCTTGAAAAAAGTTTTCTTCCCGGCGTTTTCTTTTTCGTTCTCATCGGAACAGGCCGCAAGCGTAACATTCTCGGACTTGCACCCGCAAGACTCGCCAATATTTAGCTTTGTGCTGTAGCGGAATTCCATCGGAACGCTTTTTCCATTCAGCTTGTCAACAAGAATTTCCGCTGCTTTTTCACCAAGTCCAAGAAACGGCATCTCAACAGTTGTGATTGGCGGATTGCAGCACGCGGCATCATCAGTTCCGTTGAAGCCGCAGACGACAATATCATCAGGAACAGAAAGCCCTTTGTTAATCAAAAATTCCTGCGCGCCGATTGCGACATTGTCGCCAACACAGACAATCGCCTGAATGTCAAAATTCTTGCCGAGATGCAAGCCCCGGTCAAGAAAACTCTTAACGCCCTTTCGGCCAGAATCAAGCCCCCATTCGCCAGGCTCGGAAATCAAATTTTCATCAACCGGAATATTATGGAGTTTCAAAGCTTCGAGATATGCCGCATAACGTTCTTTTGCATAAGTGTGGTTTGCAGGTCCGCGGATAAAAGCGATTTTCTTTAGCCCGTGAACATCAATCAGATGATTCATAAGCTCCAGCATGCCGACACGGCAGTCAGCACAAATCACATTTTTTCCAGGCACCTCAAATGTCAGGCAAACAAGATGCGTTTTCTTGAACTTGTCATAAAATGAAATCTCATACTCTGAGACTTCCGAAGAAGCCCAGCTTATCAAACCGCTAAAAATATTGTCTTCGATAAGATAGTAGACAACAGAGCCTACACCTTTGTTCAAGACAGGGCCGCGAAAGGTTATTACCGGAACACTGTTCTTCTTGCAGGTTTCCACAATTCCCCGCCACATATTCGTTCCAGTCGCATCAATCAGCGAACGAGTCAAAAAAGCCACAGTATTTCGTTTCATAAAAGCTCCAGTGAAAACTTCGCAAAAGCAAAGCATTTTCGATTATAAAACAAAATCCTTAAATTCTGAATATTTTTTATGATATTGAAGCAATTTTTCTTCTATTTCCTAAATCTCGTTTTCTCATTAAGATAGAACAATGTTTCGTATTTATGTTGAACGCAAACCTGGCTTCCAGAGCGAAGCGCAGAGCATCTTATCTGAAATCAATGGATTTTTGGGCATTTCTTCCGTAAAAGGAGTGCGTTATTTTAACCGCTACGACATCGAGAACGTCTCTGAGGACGTTTTCAAGGCTGCCGCACAGCGCATTTTTTCCGAGCCGCAAAGCGACAGCGTTTCTTTTGAGGAAGTCAAGACAACCGACAACGAGACTGTAATTGTCTGGGAATATCTGCCTGGACAGTACGACCAGCGCGCTGATTCTGCCGAGCAGTGCCTTTCGCTTTTGCGCGAATCTTTGAAGAATTCTGCAAAAGTCGGAAATTTGCCGCCATTGGTCCGCTGCGCAAAAATGGTTATTTTGTCTGGAAGTGTTGGCACTGACGAAGTTGCTAAGATTCAGCATTATCTTGTAAATCCGGTTGACAGCCGCCTTACTGATTCAAAAATTCCTGAGACTTTGGAAATTAAAGCTGCCGAGCCGGAAGACGTTCCTGTCGTTGAGGGCTTTAACAAGTTTGGCAAAAAAGAGCTTAGTGAATATATTTCAAAGATGGGTTTGGCGATGGACTTGCCGGACATTCAGTTTCTGCAGAAATATTTCAAGTCAATCGACCGCGACCCGACCGAGACTGAAATCCGC
>DHKO01000032.1 GCA_002404895.1 Treponema sp. UBA4692
TTCTTCTTCATCGAATATTTCTTCAAGCACTTTTAGGGTGCTTCTTCTTCCAAAAACAATTCAAAACATTATTTTCCTCCAAACATTTATCTAAAATCCTGATGAAAATTAAGCCGATTTTTAATTTTGGCTTATTTCTTTATGAAACGAAAAATCTCGCGGAATCTCTTTTGAATTTTATTCGGAATTTCTGCTTGGAATTTTGATTTTAAAGTTTATCTTGAATTCTCGTTTTTGATTTTTCATTCGTGTTTTTCAATAAACGCTTTTCACAAAAATTAGATTTTTCTCAGGAGCAAGCATGACTTCTACGATTTCTTTAGTTGTAATATTCGTTGTTATAACACTTGGCTGTGTTTATCTTTTTAGATAAGCGAAAATTTATTTTTTTTAGGAGAATTTTATGTTGTTTGGACTTTTATGTGTTTTTTTGATTTGTGCTTCGTCAGTTATATTTTCTGTTTTGGCTGTCGCAATCGACAATCTCGGCGACAGCTGGATAAAAAAGATTGATATGAAACGCGCTTAAAAAATTCCGGCTGCCTAAAATTTATTGCAACTGTTAATTTTTCAGAACCATACGCTGAATATGGCAAAATTCTGAATCAAAACAGACCGAAAATTGCTCGGCTTCAGCAAGGAAAAAGCGGTTTTTTAGGCAGCCGATTTCTATTTTTTAAGATTTTTGATTTCTTTCAAGAATTCTTGCGTTATGAAAAATTTTTCAATTCCAAACGAGCGGAGATTTTCGTTCCAGTTTATGCTCAGAGCGACTCCTGTTTTTTCGCTTGAAAACTGCTCAAAAGTCTTTTCAAACATATTTTCAACTTTGATTTCTGATTCGAGATTGTTTTTTCTTTCGATGCATTTTGCCAAGATTGCAATCACGAAATGTCGGAGAACCTCGCTTTGGAAAAAATTTATCTTGTGGAGCGGGTCGATTACAAGTCCTGAAAGCGCGCCGTATAGAAACGAGTCGAGCTTTACGAAAAAGTTTGCGCCGTTAAGCGAAAGCCTGTAGACAAAATCATTTTTTGTGAGTGAGTCAAAAAATTCTTCCGAAGAAATTTCTTCCGCCGCAGTCAAAATCAATTTTCTGATTTTAGGCGCTCCGAATTTGTTTTTCAGCGCGACTTCAAAGTCTTTGTTTAGAGCCGCGCAGCCGTTTTTTATGATTTCAATCTCTTCATTTTTTAAGATTTTCTGGTAATTGTATTTTTTTTCGGTTTGCGTTGCTTTAGATTTGTCATTTTGTGATATAATTCCAAAAAGTTTGTCAACTTCTTCCTGTGAAATAGCGATGTTGTTTTCCATAATATGCTATTTTAACGCTGAAATGCTTAAAAAGGAAGAATTTATTTTTATAATTTAAGCGCGCAAAAATATTTTGTGTTTTTGGCTGCTTCTGCCGATTTTGGCGAATCAAATGGAGAGAAAATGAAAAATCAGAACGGAAATTTCAGCAAAGAGAGCAAAATAAGAAAAGCAAAGAGAGAAAATTATCGGAAAATTAGCGGCAGAATCGAAAAAAGTGAAAACCAAGGATTTTTTTCGCGGAATATAAATAAAATCTTATTGAAAATAACTCTGATTTTGATTTTGGCGATTGCTGCTGGAATTGGCGGATTTTACGGATTCAACAAAATTTCTGAAATCAAGACTGAAAAACGCGTTGCTCTCGCGACTGCGGAAATGCAAAAATGCGCGGAGCTGATTTCGGTCAAAAATTATTATAGCGACATTGTTTCAATCAAAAAAACTCGGATTGCAGGTCTTGCAAAATCGTTTTCGATTGTCAGGTACGAGGGAATTTTGCGCGCCGGAATTGCAGACTTGAGTCTTTGCGATGTGAAAGTTTCTCAAAACGGCAAAAAAGTTGAAATTGTCATTCCTGAATGTGAAGTTTTGGGAAATGATATTTCTGACATTGAAGTTTTTGACGAAGACAGAAGCATTTTCGTTTCGGTTACGATGAAAGAAATGGTTGATGAAATCAATTTGAGCCGCGAGTCTTCAAAGGAAAAGCTGATTGAAGCTGGAATTTTGGAAGAGGCGCGGCAGCAGGCGATTATGATTATAAAAAATATTTTCAGGGCGGCAGGATTTTCTGATGTTCGGGTTGGCTAGAAAACTTTCAGTCGGAATGGAGAAAAAATACTGGATTTACACGGCGATTTCTCCGCTTTTTATGGTTGGCGAAGTCTTGATGGAAACGACGATTCCGCTGGTGATGGCAAAAATTGTTGACGTTGGAATTGCGGAAAAAAATTCCGCGTTTGTGATAAAGTCTGGAATCCTGATGATTTCGATGGCGTTGTTTTCGCTTTTTTGCGGCGCAATGTGCGGACGGACTTCATCGGTTGCGGCTTTCGGTTTTTCAAAAAATCTTCGGAAAAAGCTTTTCGGCCGCGTTCAGGAATTTTCTTTTGGAAATGTCGATAAATTTGGGACCAGCTCGCTTGTCACGCGGCTAACGACTGATGTCACCAATATTCAAAATATGTATCAGAACGTAATCCGCTCGATGATTCGCTCGCCGATGATGCTTTTTTCAGGCACGGTTATGGCCTGCACAATCAGCTTGAAGCTTGCGCTGATTTTTTTTGTCGTGACGCCGGTTCTTTTTGTGACTTTGCTCTTGATTGTGAAGACTGTTTATCCCCGGTTCAGAAAACTTTTTGAAAAATATGATAATTTGAATAGAATCGTTCAGGAAAATTTGATTGCAATCCGCGTTGTGAAGGCTTTTGTTCGCGAAAAATACGAGAATCAGAAATTCGACGAGATCGCGGACGAGCTTAGGCAGACGCAAGTGAACGCTGAAAAAGTCGTTATTTTGAATATGCCTGTAATGCAGATGTCGATTTATCTTTGCATAATCGCGGCTTTGTGGTTCGGCGGAAATTTTGTTCTGCGCGGAGAAATGCAGGTTGGCGGCTTAATCAGCTTTATTTCGTATGTCAGCCAAGTTTTGATGTCGCTTGTGATGATGAGCCGGCTTTTTGTGATGTTCATAATGTCGCGGGCGAGCGTTCAGAGAATTTCCGAGGTTTTGGACGAGAAAATCGAGATTGAAAATAGTGTGGATTGCTTCGCCAGGACTTCGTCCACGGCTCGCAATGACGGAAGCTTTTCTAAAAATGCTGGGCAGATTGATTTTAATCACGTTTATTTTTCTTATGATAAAAAAGCGGAACACAGCGTTTTAATAGACATAAATCTTCATATTCCATCCGGAAGCGTTGTGGGAATCCTTGGCGGAACTGGCTCGTCAAAATCAACTTTGGTTCATATGATTTCGCGGCTTTACGATGTCTCAAAAGGCTCTGTTTGCGTCGGCGGAAAAGACGTTCGCGAGTGGAATCTTGAAGAACTCAGAAAAAAAATCGGCTTTGTGCTTCAAAAAAATGTGCTTTTCAGCGGAACAATTGCGGAAAATCTTCGCTGGGGAAACGAGAACGCGACCGACGAGGAAATTGTTCAGGCGGCGAAGGCTTCCGATGCCGATGAATTTGTCTCAAGATTCCCGGACGGATATGAAACGCAGCTCGGTCAGGGCGGCGTGAATCTTTCAGGCGGACAAAAACAGCGTCTTTGCATTGCTCGCGCGCTTTTGAAAAAGCCTGCGATTTTGATAATGGACGACTCGACGAGCGCGGTTGACACGGCGACAGATTTAAGAATCAGAAATGCGCTGAAAAAACTTTTGCCAAGCACGACAAAGCTGATTATCGCGCAGAGAATTGCTAGCGTTCAAAATTCTGACTTTATTGTTGTCCTGAACGAGGGAAAAATCGACGGAATCGGAACGCACGAGGAGCTTATGAAATCGAATCAGATTTACCGTGAGACTTACGAAACTCAAATGTCGGAAAATTAGAGTCTAAAAAGAGAATGGAAGATTTTGAAACTGGAAATTTGCTGGCTTAAAATCAAAAAAATCAAAATCATAAAAATCTAGAAGATTGAAAATCGAAAATCGACAAAATGAAAAATATTGGTTCTAAAAAATCAAAAAATTAAGGAAGAAAATATGCCGCCTGTAAAAATTAGGGGAACTCAAAAACCGAAAAACACAAAGAAAACGATTTTAAGGCTCGTTTCTTACATGGGAAAATTCAAGATTTTGTGGCCGCTTGTCTTTTTCTTTGTGATTGCCGCGTCGCTTGCCGAAGTTGCCGGAACTTATCTCCTGAAGCCTGCCTTGAACGAATTTATTGTGCCTTTTATCGGAAAGCAGAATGTTGATTTATCGGCTTTTATCAGGCTGATTTTCACGATGCTCGCGATTTATGCGGCTGGAGTTTTGTCTTCTTATGCTTCGGAGCGGATTTTGATTCATATTTCAACGAAAACGCTTTTTAATATCCGCCGCGATTTGTTTCATCATATGGAAAAACTTCCGCTGAAATTTTTTGACACGCATCCGCACGGCGTTCTTATGTCGCTTTACACGAACGATACCGACACTTTGCGCGAAATGTTCAGCATGAGCGTTCCTCAGCTTTTCTCAACGTTTTTTCAAGTTTCAGGAATTCTGATAATGATGATGATTCTGAGCCTTCCGCTTACGCTTCTTGTTGCGGGCACAACGGTTCTGATAATGTTTTTGTCGTCGAAAATCGGGAAAAAATCCGGAATGGCATTCCGAGCGCAGCAGGAAAATATTGCACGCGTGAATGGCTACATTGAAGAATTGATTGAAGGACAGCGCGTCGTGAAAGTTTTTACACGCGAAAAAAAGACGAATGAAAAATTTGACATTTTGAATGAAAATCTTTGCAAGGCTGGAACAAGCGCGATGAGCTACGTTTCCGTTCTCGGACCGATTATGAACAATTTGAGCCACGTTCAGTATGCGCTTACGGCGATAACCGGCGCGTTCATGGTGATTTCGGGAAAAATCGATATTGGAACTGTCGCGAGTTTTTTGCAGTCAATCCGCTCGTTTTCCAGACCGCTTACGCAGGTGAGCCAGCAGTTCAATTCTATTTTGAATGCGCTTGCCGGCGCTGAAAGAATTTTTGCCGCAATCGATGAGAAAACTGAGGAAGATTCAGGCGAAATTATTCTTCAAAGTCAAAATGAAAAATCTGGAAAAATCATTTTTGACGATGTGAGCTTTGGATATGAACCGAACGTTGAAGTTCTCCATAAAATAAATTTGCGCGCCGAGTCTGGAAGAAAAATCGCCCTTGTCGGCTCGACTGGAAGCGGAAAAACCACAATCACGAATCTTCTTACGCGGTTTTACGATTTGGAAGCTGGAAAAGGCGACATAACTTATGACGGAATTCCGCTCAAAAAAATCAAGAAGGACTCGCTCCGCTCGTCTCTTGGAATGGTTTTGCAGGACACTCATCTTTTTACAGGAACAATCCGCGACAATATAAAATACGGAAATCTTTCGGCTAGCGAAGAAGAGATTTTTGCGGCGGCGAAACTTGCGAATGCGGACTTTTTTATACGGCACTTGCCGGACGGCTACGACACAGTTATTGCTGGCGACGGCGGAAATCTGAGTCAGGGGCAGAGACAGCTTTTGGCGATTGCGCGCGCGGCTGTCGCAAGTCCTCCAGTTTTGATTCTTGACGAGGCGACAAGCTCAATCGACACGAGAACCGAAACTTTGATTCAGCAGGGAATGGACCGCCTTATGCACGGACGCACTGTTTTTGTGATTGCGCACAGGCTTAGCACGGTGAGAAATGCGGACGAAATCATCGTTCTTGAAAAAGGAAATATCATCGAGCGGGGAAACCACGAGCAGCTTCTTTCGAAAAAGGGCAGATATTACGCGCTTTACACTGGCACGTTCAAATTGGAATAGTTTATGCAGTATACAATTTCTTCGGCTTTGTCATTGATTTCTCACATTCATTCGCAGGCGGCGGAATTCCTTGAAAAAAGACTTTCAGAAAAAGGTCTTGAATCTCTTGCGTCATCTCACGGATTTATTTTGTTTTGTCTGAGCAAAAAATCGATGAAGATGGGCGAGCTTTCAGAAGTCATAAACCGAAACAAATCGACCACGACGGCTCTTGTAAAAAAACTTGAAAATCTCGGATTCGTTCAAGTTGAAAAATCAAAAGAAGATTCGAGAAAAAAAATAATCGCGTTGACGGAAAAAGGCGAAAAATATAACGAAGTTACGGCGGAAATTTCAAGCGAGCTGATGAAAAAAGCGTTCAAAAATTTTAGCGAGGATGAAAAACAGAATCTTTTGAATGAGCTTTTAAAGCTTTCTGAAAATTTGAACTGATTTTTAATGGCGTTCATTTAGTTTTTTCTGAAAATGAAAACAGAGTTGCTTATAGAGGCGTTTATTTGCCATTTTTTTCAGAAAATAAAAGCTGTCTTTTTGACAATCTGGGGCAGACTCAACAATTAGTTCTATAAAATTTGCTTTCCTGAAAAATCAGCCCTATACTTTTATTAAGGCTGAGCGAAAAAATTGCTCAATCGGAAAAAGATTCTCGCCGGGTGGCGATTTTAAAGGAGCATCTTATGAAAAAAATCCTGACTTTAGTTTGCGGCGTCGCCGCTGCTTTTTCATTCTTTTCCTGCAACAAAAAAGCTGCTGACGCTGGCGAGCTTGTTGTTTACGGCTCGTGCGAGGAAGAATATCTGTCTGCTGCCTGCGCAAAATTTGAGGAAATCAGCGGCGTAAAGACAACTTACCAGAGACTTTCGACAGGCGAAGTTCTTACAAAAATCGGCGAGGAAAACGGAAATCCTTCTGCCGATGTCTGGTTTGGCGGCACAACCGACCCTTACAACGAGGCTGCGATGAAAGGTCTTTTGCTTCCTTACAATGCGAAAAACGCTGAGCATCTCGTCGGCTCTCAATTTAAAGATGAGAACGACAACTGGTTTGGAATCTACCGTGGAATTCTCGGATTT
The DNA here is from genome assembly GCA_002404895.1 of Treponema sp. UBA4692. GTDB lineage: Bacteria > Spirochaetota > Spirochaetia > Treponematales > Treponemataceae > Treponema_D. Next base: position 6,904 of record DHKO01000032.1, read on the forward strand.
TTCTGGAACACAGAAGAGATGAAGCGACTTAATCTTGAGCCGCCGAAGGACTGGGACGACCTTTTAAAGCCTGAATACAAAGGTCTTATCTCTTTTGCTAACCCTAACACAGCCGGAACTGGAAAACTTATCGTTAATACTCTCGTTCAGCTAAAGGGCGAGAAAGCGGCAATGGAATATTTTGCGAAGCTCGACAAAAACATCTGCCAGTACACAAAATCCGGCTCTGGACCTTCAAAGCTTGTTCCGACTGGCGAAGTTGTAATCGGAATCGGATTCCTTCACGATGTTGTCTATCAGATTGTTGATAACGGCTATGACAACATTGGAATGACGGCTCCTGCTTCTGGCACTTCATACGAGATTGGCGCAACTGCGATTTTCAAGGGCGCAAAAAATCTTGACAACGCGAAAAAATTCATTGAATTCGCACTTTCTCCAGACTGCGTGAACCTTGCTCAGGAAAACGGCTCTTACCAGTTTCTTGTGATTGACAACGCAAAGCCTGTTGAAGCCGCTGTAAAAGCTGGACTTGATAAAATCACAACAATCAACTACGACTTCACAGATGCGAAGACGAACGGCCCGAAATATTATTCTGAATTCTTTGAAGTCATTGCTGCCGATGACCGCGTAAAAACAAAGTAAAATAATTTTTCTTGTTTTTTAGTCTTGTGATTCTTAGAGCCTGGAAATTTTAAGCTTTGGCAGCTTCGCGTTTTCAGGCTCTTTTTCAATTTTGAATCGGACATTTTTTTCTGAAAGGAGCGTGAACTGTGGCGAACTTGCATGGAAAATCCCTGGACAGAAAAAAGCTTCTGGCTGACCCGATTTTAGTGGTTGCCATTATCGGAATCTTTGTGTTCCTTCTGCTTTTTATTCTTTATCCTCTTGCTATTCTTTTGGCGGACTCGGCTGTTGTTGAAACGGGAAACAAAGTTACAATCGGATTTGGCAACTTTATCAGAATTTTCAAGATGACGACTTTCCGTCATGCGATTATAAACACGCTTTGGCTCGGACTTGTCTCGGGAATCGGAGCGACTGCAATCGGCTTTCTTTTTGCCTATGTTGACGCTTATGTTGACACCGGCTCGAAAATAGTGCGGAAACTTTTTAATCTTGTCTCAATTCTTCCTGTAGTTTCGCCGCCGTTTGTGCTTTCTCTTTCTGCGATTCTTCTTTTTGGAAGAACCGGCGTTATCACAAGAAATATCTTAAATTTAAATAATACGAATCTTTACGGTTGGCGCGGAATTGCGCTTGTCCAGATTCTTACGTTTTTCCCGGTCTGCTATATGATGCTTAAAGGTCTTTTGAGAAATATTGATCCTTCGCTTGAGGAAACGGCGCGGAATATGGGAGCCAGCCGCCTTAAAGTTTTTCAGACCGTAACTCTTCCGCTCCTTTTGCCTGGACTTGGAAACGCTTTTTTGGTCTCGTTTATTGAATCTGTCGCTGATTTTGCGAATCCGATGATTATCGGCGGAAACTTTGACACTTTGGCGACTTCAATTTATCTTCAATTAACTGGAGCTTACGACAAATCCGGGGCTACGGCAATGGCGGTTGTTCTTCTTGCAATCTCGATGGGGCTTTTTGTCCTTGAAAAATACTGGCTTGAAAGAAAATCCGTTGCGACTTTGACCGGAAAGGCGAGCCGCGAGCGCGCTCTTATGACAGATAAGTCGGTTCGCTATCCGCTTGTTACAATCTGCACTTTGCTTACAATTTTCGTCCTTGTTATGTATCTTCTTGTTCCTCTTGGCTCGCTTTTCAAGCTTTGGGGGCGAGATTACAGTCTTTCGCTTAAATGGTATCAATATATCTTCAAGAATAAGGGATACAAGGTTTTTACGGACTCAATGCTGCTTTCTGCGGTTGCGTCTCCGATAACGGCTTTGCTTTCGATGATTATCGCTTATCTTGTTGTGAAGCGGAAATTCTTTGGAAAAGGCTTTATGGAATTTGTCGCGATGCTCGCAATGGCAGTTCCTGGAACGGTTCTCGGCGTTGGATTTATCAGAGGATTTAATTCAGGGCTTTTCCACACTGGCTTGATGTCGTCTCTTTACGGAACTGGCGCGATTCTTGTGATTGTGTTTATCGTGCGTTCTCTTCCGATTGGAACACGTTCTGGAATTGCGGCTCTTCGCCAGATTGACCGCTCGATTGAGGAAGCCGCCTACGATATGGGAGCTGACAGCGCGAAAGTTTTCACGACGGTTACGCTTCCGCTCATACGGGAATCGTTCATAAGCGGACTTGTTACGACTTTTGTGCGCTCGATTACAGCGATTTCCGCGATTATTCTTCTTGTAACACCGAAATATCTTTTGATTACAGTTAGAATCAACGAGCATGCGGAAAAGGGAAACTACGGAATCGCCTGCGCTTATGCGACAATTCTTATCGTTATCACTTATGCTGCAATTTCAATTATGAATATGGTTTTGTCTCGCTTGGGAACATCAAAGCCTTCATCTGCCGGAAAATAAAATTCGACTGAATTTTGAATTTCGGATAATAAATCCGATTGAATTTTGATTTTTCAGTTTTTAAGAATGTTTTTGCAGTGTCAATTTTTATTTGCTGTTCTAAAAACAGCGTTTGAATTTTTAGCTGCAAATTTTCATTGCTAACTTTTATAGGAGAAAAATATGGAAAATAAAACACCAAAAGGCGTAAAGCTTGTAAATATAACGAAAATTTATCAAGACCCGAAAACAAAAAAGGATTTTGCAGCCGTTGACAACATCTCGCTTGATATTGCGCCGGGAAGTTTTGTTACATTGCTCGGGCCTTCAGGCTGCGGAAAAACGACAACTTTAAGAATGATTGCGGGCTTTGAAAGCCCTGACGCTGGAGAAATCTATCTTGGAGACGAGGCGATAAACGAGCTTACTCCGAACAAGCGCGACACTGCGATGGTTTTTCAGAGCTACGCGCTTCTTCCTCATTACAATGTCTTTGACAACGTCGCTTACGGCCTGAAAATCAGGAAAATTCCGAAAGCCGAAATCAAAAAGCGGGTAATGGAAATGCTTGATTTGGTGGAGCTTTCTGGAAAAGAGGAGAGAATGACGAATCAGCTTTCCGGCGGCCAGCAGCAGCGTGTTGCTTTGGCCCGCGCGCTTGTAATGCAGCCGGGAGTTCTTCTCTTTGACGAGCCGCTTTCAAATCTTGACGCAAAGCTCCGCGTTGCGATGCGCACTGAAATCAGAAAAATTCAGAAAAAGCTTGGAATCACTGCGATTTACGTTACTCACGACCAAAGCGAGGCGATGAGCCTTTCTGATGAGATTATTTTGATGAACAACGGAAAAATTGCGCAAAAGGGAACTCCACAGGAAATTTATTACCGTCCGAATTCGGAATTTGTGGCAGATTTTATCGGCGAGGTGAACTTTCTTGAGGGAGCTGTAAAATCCGCAGACGGAGCTGACTGCGTTGTTGATGTGAACGGAACGGAGATAAACGCTGAAAGCTATGGAAACTTGAAAAGCGGCGACAAATGCAAGATTGTGCTGCGGCCAGAAAGCGCGAAACTTTCCGATACAGGCTCGATTGGCGGCGAAATTGCGGTTTCAACGTTTATGGGTGCGTATCAGTATTATGAGCTTGTGATTGCCGGAAAAACAGTCAAGATTCACGATTACAATCCAAGAGGACACAAAATCTATGCGATTGGGGACAAAGCGTTCTTGAATTTTGAGGGAGAAAAGCTTCACATTCTGTGAGTTTTTGAAAAATCGTAAAAACAACGGCGATGCGTTAGCGCTGGTAAGGGCGGCGCAGCCGTTGCGAGGTGAGCGTGCCGAAGGCTGCGAGCGAAGCAATGGAAGCAGCTTGCTGCTGGAACCCTGGACATAGCGACCCCGCATTTTTTGCGGGGGAACGCCCAGATAAAGATTTTTATATTTTTTCTATTTTTATTTTGCGTTTGTCATCACTGGCTCGCGGAGAAGCTCTGCAATATCGCTTCTGCCCCAGCGCTCGGCCATTTCTGACGGAGTTTCGCCGGTGATGTTTTTTACTGCGCGGTCGAGATTCAGCGAGACAAGGTGAGACACGGTCTCTTTGTCTGCTGTGCGCGCCGCGTAGTGAAGAATTGTGTCTCCCTGACGGTCGGTTTTTGCGCGGTTGTATTTTACAATTGCGTCAAGAATAGCCATATTTTTTGTCTTGAAAACCGAAGTGAGCGCGTTTTCGCCTGTTGGAGTTGCAAGATAAGGGTCTGCGCCGTATTCAAGAAGAACAAGCGAGAGATTCTTGTTGTCTTTTGCGACTGCGATGTTCAAGGCTGTCATTCCTTTTCCGTTTCGCTGGCTTACAGGATAGCCGATGTTCAAAAGCTGCGTGAGAAGAGTTTTTGAAACGCCGCGCTCGACCGCAATGTGAATCGGAGTGTTTCCGTCTGAATCGACAATCGTCGTGTTGTTTCCGAGAACCGCCTGAATAACATCAATATTCGATTTCAAGACAAGCGAGAACGGAGAATCTCCGCCGGCATCGCGGCTAAGAGGATTTCCGCCAGCGTTTCGAATCATATTGATGATTCCGACATTTCCTGTAAGAGCCGCATAATGGTAAGAATTTCTTCCATACATCTCTTGAATCTGAACGTTTGCGCCGTATCCAATCAGAAGCGAAACCATTTGCTCGTTCATGCTTGAAATTGCGTCCATCAAGACTGTGCGTCCTGCCGCGTCAGCCGCGTTGATGTCTGCACCGCTTTTTATGAGAAGAACTGCCATTTCGCGTTTTGCCGAGCGGCAAGCTTCGTTCAATGCTGTTTTTCCGCTCAGATTCTGCGCGTTCACATCGACTCCAAGCGAGATGAGTGTTTTTGCAGATTCAATGGAATTCCATTTTACTGCCGCGTGCAGAGGCGTGTTTCCGAGATTGTCGCGCGCGTGGTTGTCTTTCGAGTCGATTACAACTCCGTTTTCCACGAGAATTTTTATCGTTTCAGGATTGTTGCTTTTTACCGCCGAGAACAATGCCGATTCTCCGTTCGCGTTTTCAGCTGTAACTTTCGCGCCTTTCTGAATCAGTGAAATTATTGCGCTGTTAAGCTGCCATTCAGAGGCGTAATGAAGCGGAGTGTTTCCGGAGCCGTCGGTTGTGTTCAATGTTTTTGATGTAATCAGCCAGTCCTGCAAGTTTCCGCCGTTTGTCAAGGCGACTCTAAGCGGCGAGTCGTTCTGCACGTTTGTCGCGAAAATGTCAGCATTTTTTTCAAGAAGCAAGTCGCCAACGTCTTTGCGGTTTTTCTTGACCGTCATAAAGAGGACAGAATCTCCGTTTTTGTTGCGCGCGTTCACATCTGCGCCAGCGTCAACGAGATATTTTATATAGTCGAAAAGAGCGTCCTTTTGGATTGCAACATGAAGCGCTGTGTTTCCGCTTGAGTCTTTTGAATTTATGTTTTCAGATGTGACGAGCATTTTCAGCATATCAGGAGTAGGGCGGCTTAGAGCCTTTGAAAGCGGCGAGTCTCCTTCCATATTTTCCGCGAAAATGTCGGCATTGTGCTTTGCAAAGAAATCAACCTGCTCGGAATGTTCCTGCTCGATTGCAATTTCAATCGGAGTTACGCCCTGCTTGTTTCGCTCGTTCACAGAAGCTCTGTTTTTCACAAGAAGCTCAAGAACATTTGCCGGAGCGTTTGACATTGTTGCGACGTGAAGAACTGTGTCTCCGTACATATCTTTTTGGTTGATGTTTGCCCTGTATTGAAGAAGCGTCGCGTAGACTGTGTACTGGCTTTCAACCGGAATAATCAGGAGAAGAGGAGTTTTTCCAAGCGAGTCGAGAGCGTCAACTTTTGCTCCAGCTCCAAGAAGTAGACGCGCAATATCGACTCTTCCATAGCGGACTGCCTCGTGAAGCGGAGTCGCGCCTGAAATGTCCTGCGCGCCGAGAATGTCCGAAAGTCTTAAAGATGTTTTTTGATTCAAGATATAATCGACAATTCCTGTGTGGCCTTCGATTGTCGCAATGTGAAGCGGAGTTTGTCCGTCATTGAATCTTAAAATCATATTGTGCGTTTTTACAGCGTCCTCAAAATATGCAAAGTCGCCGCGCACAAGTTCCGCGTCTGCAAGAATGAGTTTTGAAGCGATTCTGATTGCCGCCGCGTTGTCCGCGCTTTCAAAAGCGAGATGAAGCGGAGTTTTTCCGTTGTTGTCCTTTACTGAAAGCGGAATTCCAACCTGAATGCATTTTTCAATCGCTTTTTCATCTCTTGTCTTAACAAAATAATGGACGATTGACTGTCCGTTTTCATCGCGCACTTCGCCTGTCTGCCGCGTAATCATCGCGTCGTACCAGTTGTCGCCTTTTGCAAGCGCAAGCTCCAGAGCCATGTTTCCGGAAGCGTCTTTCGCAAAAATATTTCCGTGGACAATCGCAAGAACTTTAGCCGCGTCAATGCTGTCATTTTTCACCGCGACGTGAAGAGCCGTGTCTCCGGCCTTGTTTCGGATTTCTGTATCCGCGCCTTTTATTATAAGAAAGCTTGCCAGGTCTGCCTCGTTCACTTTTGCCGCGAGATGAAGAGCCGTGTTTCCGTCTTCATCAGAAGCGTTGATGTCAGTTTTTGTCTTGAAGCGAGACTTTGCCTCCTCATATTTTCCCTGCAAAATCAGCTCAAAAATTGTTTCTTCTTTCGGTGTCGAAGCGCAGCCTGCAAGAAGCAAAATCAGAATTATCGACTTAATCACAGTTGACGCAGATTTTCTCATATATTTCTCCATAAATTAAGTTGCAAAATAAAACAACCTTTGTCTTAAAATTTATCGGAGTTTTTTGACCGAAAATTTAGAGCTGATAATTGATAATTGGCTTGCAACAAAATATACTTTTTTGAAATGATTGTGATAAAAACGTTTTTGTTGACTTTTAAAAGCGTTCTTTATTTTTTTATCTTGTTGGAAAGTTGAAATTTTAAGGAGGTTTTTATGGCTAATTCTTTGGCTCTTACTAAATCTGAAAAACAAGCTTTTGTTACGCGCACTTACGGATGGATGGCGCTCGCGCTTTTTATCAGCGCGGTTTCTGCGTTTTTTACAGCTCAGAATCATACGCTTTTGACAATGCTTTTTGCGAACGGCCAGATTGGATTTTGGATTCTCTGCATTGCGGAAATTATCCTTGTTCTTGTTTTGTCCGCAAAAATCAGGACTATTTCGGTCGGAGCGGCAACCGCAGGATTTATCGCCTATTCTGTGATTGACGGAATCACGCTTTCTTCAGTTTTTCTTATTTTTCAGATGGATTCGATTGCGGCGGCTTTTCTTGGAAGCGCGCTCATGTTCGGAATTATGAGCTTTTACGGTGCCACGACAAAACGCGATTTAACGACTTTCGGAACTTACTTGATGATGGCTGTTGTCGGCGTGATTATCGCGAGCCTTGTGCAGTTTTTGCTTTCGCTTTTTACAAGAGCTTCGTTCACGATGTTCGACATTTTGATTTCGATTGCGACTGCGGTGATTTTTACGGGGCTTACGGCTTATGATTCTCAGAAAGTCATTAGAACTGCCGAATATGCAAGAGATTCTGATGACTACAAAAAAGTCTCGATTTTGGCGGCTCTTGAGCTTTATCTTGACTTCATCAACATTTTCCTTTCGCTTTTGCGGCTTTTTGGAAAACGCCGCGACTAGAATTCGCTTTTAGCAGAAAATAATGAAAAAGCCCGGCAGTCAGATTTTTGTGAACGCCGGGCTTTTTTTATGTCCAGTTTAGACTTTCAAACGAACAATAATTTTATCAGTGTCATTTTTTGAAATCTCGATTACGGAATGGAAAGGCGTGAGTTTTTTAACTTGAACACGGAACTGAAAACCGTGAGTTTGTTTCATTTCGCTTTTCAAAGAATCTTTTTTATCCAAATCAAAAAAATCATTTGTAAATCAAAAAAATCGTGGGAATTTTCCCGATTGTAAAGTCCTTTTGTTTTTTTAATTCCGACCATTCTGAAACGGTTTTTGTTTTTACGGATTCTTCTTTTGTTGTAAGTCCTGTCGCAATGCAGATTTTTGTCTCTTTTCTTAGCGTCTTTAAAAGCGAGTCGAGCATTTTGTCGTTTCTGTACGGCGTTTCAATGAAGATTTGCGTCTGGTCTTCCTTGTACATTCTGTTTTCAAGCTGCTTGATTTTGCTTTCCCGCTCGCCGTTTTTTGCCGGAAGATAGCCGTTGAACGCGAAATTCTGGCCGTTGAAGCCGCTCGCCATAAGCGAGAGAATCATTGAGTTTGGGCCGACCAAAGGCACAATCTTTGCATTTTTTTCCTGCGCAATTTCCACGGCGCGGCTTCCTGGGTCACCAATGCAGGGGCAGCCAGCGTCTGAAATCACGCCCATCGGGCGGCCGTTTTTTACAAGCGGATTCAAGATTTTGCTAAGATCGGCGTTGCTGTCTGTGTGCTCGCTTAGCTCTGTAAATGTGCAGTCGTCAACTGGAAAATCTTTGTCGAGAGAAATCAAGAAACGCACAGCCGATTTTCGGCTTTCAACAATAAAATCACGGATATTTTTTACAATTTCAAGATTGAAATCTGGCAAAACTTGGCTTGCGGCAGTGTCGCCCATCGTGCAAGGAATTAAATAAAGCGCAGGTGTCATAACGATTTTGAATTATAAAATAAGAATTAAAAATTGTGAATTGCAGGACTTTTCTTTATTTTATGATTTATGAAAAGCAATTCGCTTTTAAAAATTGTGAATTTTTTCGTCTCTGTGATAAAATATCGCTTATGAAAATATTGATTAGACCGCACGACATCGGCAAAGGAACTGCTGATTGGCTTGGAAAAACTGCCCATGAATGGGGATTTGACGGAGTTCAGCTTGCGATTGCGAAAGCTGTTGAAGGACAAAACGGAAATCCCGGAACGTTGACGCCGGAAGTCATAAAAGAAATCAAAGAGGGATTCAATTCGCACGGCGTTGAGATTCCGCTTTTGGGCGCGTATTTTAATCCTGTTCATTCCAACAAGGAAAAAGTAAAACTCGGAGCTGAAAAATACGCTGACCATTTGAGGCATGCTTCTGAATTCGGCGCGAAATTTGTGGCTTCTGAGACCGGCTCTTACAATGACGACAAATGGACTTACAATCCGAAAAACCAGACAGAAGAAGCTTTTCAGGAAGTCAAGTCGATTTTTGCTCCGATGCCGAAAATCGCAAAAGAAAACGGAGTTTGCATGGCTCTCGAGGGCGCGTGGGGCCACTGTATGTTCTGTCCTGAGCAGCTTAAGCGTCTTGCAGATGAAATTGATCCTGGACAGGAGAATTTCCGTTTCATCGTTGATATTTACAATTATCTTTACATTGGAAACCACGAAAAACGCGCGGAGATTTTTGAAAAGTGCCTGAAGCTTTTTGAAGGCAAAATCGGCGGATTCCATTTAAAAGACTATGTTGTGAACGGCGACGAGCTTGAGATTGTGCCGCTCGGACAGGGGATAATGGGCTGGAAAGATTTTCTCCCAGTCATAATGAAAAAGTGTCCAGACGCGTACCTGATTTTTGAAGGCGTGAAAGACGTTCCTCATTCGCTTGAATTTGTCCGTTCGATTGTCGGATAAATTATTTTGATTGAAAGAAAATAAAATTGCTCGGGCTGCTCTGAAATTTTTGTCGATTTTAGGACAGCCTTTTTTGTATTGAAATTGTGATACAGAACGTAAAAACAGCAAGCAGCGTTTTTGGCAGAGTTCAGGATTGGCAAAATAAATTCTAAACTTTTCCCGCGCAGGTCATTCCGCCCCATGCTCTGCTGTTTCGCCTTTCGCTATTGAGCGTTTTTTCAAAATCCGCGCTCGGATTGCAGTTTTCTTCTATTTGAATTGCGGTGAGGCTTAGCCTTTTCAGGCAGTCAGACTTGTCATTGTAGCCGAGCTTTGATTTTTCTATTGCGTCTCCTAGGATTCTGATGCTTTCGTCGTAAATTTTTGTCGGAACTGGGAAGGGGTGTCCGTCTTTTCCGCCATGCGCAAAGCTGAATCTTGCCGGGTCTGTGAATCTTGCTGGCGTTCCGTAAATTACTTCGCTCACAAGTGTCAGGCTTTGAAGCGTTCTTGCGCCTAGCCCCGGAGTCAAAAGCAGAGAGTCGAAATTTTCCGCAGGCGAAGCGTAAGCTGTTGCAAGAACCGCGCCGAGCCTTTTTAGGTCAACATCTTCCGCGCGCACATCGTGATGAGCCGGCATTATAAGATTCCTGTCATTTTTGATTAAGATTTGTGTTCCTTGCCAAGAATTTTCTTTCTGGGCGATATTCTGATTCTTTGCAGCGAGTGAATTTTCACGGAAGTTTTCTGACTTTTCCGCCGATTCTGCGTTTTTTGAAAATTTTGATTTTGAGCCGTCTGATTCCGAATCATAAAATTTAGAATCGTGATTTTTTTCATCTCGTCCATTTCCAAAATCAAATTCCAGCTGCCGAGAGATGTCGTTTTCTGAAATTGCGGAAATTTCTTTTAAGATTCTGTCCGGATTTTCTTTTGTCAGACTGAGAATCGCCTTGCGCGTGTTTTTTGCGCCTGAATCCGCGAGATTTAAAATCATTCCCTGGTTTTCTCCCGTTACGCCTGTGTGAGGAGAATCCAGAAACGAGCGCAAGTTTTCAGACGACCAATGATAACGCCGCGCCGTCCGCGAAACTGTGTTCATTCCCTGCTGAACCACAACCCAGTCTCCGTCATCGCTTAAGACAAAATTGTGCATGTAAAGCTGAAATCCGTCCTGAACTGCCGCGCTGTCAACTTTCGCGGTGAGTTTTGAAGCGTTCACAAGCGAATTTCTGTCGAGTCCTGTGGCGTCGGCAAGAAACAAAAGCTCATCGGGCGTTTTTCTTGAATATTTTCCGCGCCCGCCGCAAACGCAAAGCCCGAAATCTTTTGCCCGCTCGTTTATTCCGCGTTTTAGCGCGTACATCACGCTTGTTGTGATTCCGCTTGAATGCCAGTCCATTCCCAAAACTGCGCCGAGACTTTGAAACCAGAGCGGATCTGAAAGACGCGTCAAGAATTCCTTTTTTCCGTAGTTTATCAGAATCGACTCTACGATTTCAGTTCCTAGAAGTTTCATTCTGTCGGCGAGCCATTTTGGAACAGTTCCAGTGTGAAGCGGCAAGTCGGCGTAGCCAGAGCGTTTTATCATTCTTGAATTATATCACAGAGCGTTTGCGATGTTGAACAAGTCGCTTTTTTTTGTAAAATCTCATTTATGGAAAAATTAACTTCTCTAACTTCAACTTATACACTTTCAAACGGAACTAAAATTCCTTGCATCGGTTTTGGAACTTGGCAAAGCGCGGACGGAGACGAGGCTTACAACGCTGTTTTATCCGCATTGCGCGCAGGCTACCGCCATATTGACACGGCTGCGGCTTACGGAAACGAAAAATCCGTGGGAAAGGCGATTTCAGATTTCTTAAAAGAGTCTGGCGTAAAGCGTTCCGAGCTTTTTATAACTACAAAACTATGGAATGAAGAACACGGATACGAGAACACAAAAAAGGCGATAGAATCTTCTCTTGAGCGACTCGGTCTTGATTATGTTGACTTGTACTTGATTCACTGGCCGAATCCGCTGAAATTCCGCGCGTGCTGGCAGGAGGCGAACGCCGGAAGCTGGAAAGCGATGGAAGAGGCTTACGAAGAAGGCAAATTGAAAGCAATCGGCATTTCAAATTTCTGCGAGCGCCATATTGAAGAGCTTTTGAAGACCGCAAAAGTTAAGCCGATGGTGAACCAGATAAAAGTCTGCCCTGGAATTCCTGAAACGGAGCTTGCAGCTTACTGCAAAAATCTTGGAATGGTTGTCGAGGGCTACAGCCCGTTTGGAACTGGCGGCGCATTTAAAAGCGAGAAAATGCAGGCTCTCGCAAAAAAATACAATCGCACAATCGCACAAATTTGCGTCAGATGGAGCTTGCAGAACGGAATTGTTCCGCTTCCAAAATCTGTTACGGCTGCGAGAATCGCAGAAAATGCGGCTGTCTTTGATTTTGAGCTTTCTGACGAGGACTGCAAGACAATTGCAAACTTGAAGAATCTTGAAATTCGTCCGCTGAGAAATCCTGACGAGGCTGATTTTTAATCAAAAATAAAACGCAGAAAAAAAAAGCGCCCGGATAAATTCAAAAATCCAGGTTCTTTTCTCTATATCTGTGAAAAATCGTGTGATATTTATGACAAAAATACTTTTTATTTGCCACGGAAACATCTGCCGTTCGCCGATGGCTGAAATGGTCTTCAAGAATCTTGTGAAAAAAGCCGGAGCGGAAAGCGATTTTTATGTTGACTCTGCGGCAACAGACTACGACGAGATTGGAAACGGAATGCACCGTGGAACGCTCCGTGTCTTGCAGGCGCATAACGTTCCGTACACAGACCACCGCGCGCGTATTGCAACGCCTGAAGATTATGAGAATTTTGACTTTCTCGTTATTATGGACAGCGAAAACGAGCGTCACTTGAAGCGGATTGTCGGAAGCGACCCGGAAAACAAAATTAGATATTTGATGTCTTTTGCCGGGAAAAGACGTGATGTTGCAGATCCTTGGTACACAGGAAATTTTGACGAGACCTGGCGCGACATAAGCGAGGGCTGCGCCGCTCTTTTCGAGAAAATAGCAAAAAAATGATTTTGACAATGTGAAAATGCTGCGAAGCAAAAATGCGAAAAATCCAATTTTTTTTGTTTTTGCGGACTTTTCCCGTTGACACGTTTTGCGGAAATGTGTAATATATTTCTCACATTCAGCAATGAACAAATGGGCCACTAGCTCAGGTGGTAGAGCACCGCCCTTTTAAGGCGGCTGTCGATGGTTCGAGTCCATCGTGGCTCAAAAATGTTTCTTGTTGATGAGCTGGGCCACTAGCTCAGGTGGTAGAGCACCGCCCTTTTAAGGCGGCTGTCGATGGTTCGAGTCCATCGTGGCTCACGTAAATCGGGGAACATCTAACGATGTTCCCTTTTTTTGTTTAAAACAAAGCGGAGCGTTAGTGCTGGTAGCCCCGAAGTTGTTTTGCGCAGGCGAAGCTTGCAAGCCAAGCAAAACAATGAGCGGTAGCGAAGGCGGCGAGAACAGGTTCTGTTCTCGTAACGAGTTTTCTTTGAAAACTCGCGACATAGCGACCCGGCTTCTTTAAAAAGCTGTTTTTGCTTTTTTTTGCTGAGTGATTTCCGCCGCGGCGGAAAAAGCGGCTGAATTCTAATTCGGCAGGAAGCCGGGGAACGCCCAAATTATAAGGAAAGAGATATGGCTATTGACTTGAAAAAACTGCGCAACATTGGAATTATGGCGCACATCGATGCTGGAAAAACAACAACAACTGAAAGAATTCTTTATTACACTGGAAAAATCCATAAAATCGGCGAGATTGACGACGGCGCGGCGACAATGGATTTTATGAAGCAGGAGCAGGAGCGCGGAATCACAATTGCTTCTGCCGCAATCACGACAAAATGGAAAGACTGCACGATAAATATTATCGACACTCCGGGCCACGTTGACTTTACTGCGGAAGTTGAGCGTTCGCTTCGTGTTCTTGACGGCGCGGTTGCTGTCTTGTGCGCTGTTGACGGAGTTCAGCCTCAGACTGAGACGGTCTGGAAGCAGGCGGACGAGTTCAATGTTCCGAGAATCGTTTTTGTGAACAAGATGGACAGAATCGGCGCGGATTTTTTCTATTCGATAAATGATGTGAAAGAGAAATTCGGCGCGAACACGGTCGCTTTGCAGATTCCGATGGGGCAGGGCGAGGATTTTGAAGGCCTTATCGACTTGATGACGATGAAAGAGATGAGATGGAATGAGGAGGACGAGGGCGAAACTTGGGCTGAAAGCGAAATCTCTGAAAAATACAAGGCTTTGGCTGACGAATGGCGCGAAAAATTGATTGACGCTGTTGCTTCCGCTGACGACGACTTGGGAATGATTTATCTTGAGGGCGGCAAAATCACAAACGAGCAGCTTAAAGACGCAATCAGAAAATGCACGATAAATCGCACTCTTGTTCCGTGCTTTTTGGGAACTGCGCGGCGCAACAAGGGAATTCAGCCTTTGATTGACGCTGTAATCGATTATCTTCCGTGTCCGACAGACGTTCCGCCGGCAAAAGGAATTCATCACAAAAAGGACAAGGAGGAAGTTGTTGAGCTTCCTTGCGACGAGAAAAAAATGCCGGTCGGGCTTGTATTCAAGATTCAGCAGGACCGCGAAATGGGCGCGCTTTGCTTTGTGCGCGTGTATTCCGGGAAATTTGTGGCGGGAACTCAGTATCTTAACGTTGGAAAGAAAAAACGCGAGCGTGTGAACAGAATTCTGCGCGTGAATGCTAACCATATGGAGCAGATGGATTCTGTAAGCGCGGGCGACATTGCAGTTTTTGTGGGGCTTAAGCTTGCCCAGACAGGCGACACGCTTGCAAGCGAGGGGCTTCCAGTTCTTCTTGAAAGCGTAAAATTCCCGGAGCCTGTAATTTCCGTTGCGATTGAGCCTGAAACTCTTTCTGACAAGGACAAATTGATGGAGACTTTGGCTGTCTTGAGCCGCGAGGATCCGACTTTCACAAGCCATGAGGACGCTGAAACCGGTCAGCTGATTATTTCTGGAATGGGCGAGCTTCATCTTGACGTTCTTGTAACGCGAATGAAGGAAGATTTCGGTGTCAAGGCGAATGTGGGCGCGCCGCAGGTAACTTACCGCGAGTCTGTTTCAGGCGAGGCTGAAATCACAAAGGAATGGGAGAAAAATCTTGGCGGAAAGGACAATTTCGCAGGCCTTGCGCTTAAAATCTCCAGAAATGAGAACGGCGACGGAAATGTTTATTCTTGTGATGTCCATAAAAATGATATTCCTGATGAAATTTACGACGCGATAAAGACAGGAGTTGAAAATTCATTCGCTTCTGGAATTCAGTACGGCTATCCTTGCGCTGATGTGAAAGTCGAAATCACAAAAATCGACTACAACGAGCTTACGGCTTCGACTTTCGCGTTCACGGCATGCGCGGCCGAGGCTTTTGAGGAAGCGGCTAAAAAAGCCGGAAACGAGATTCTCGAGCCTGTAATGAAGGTCGATATTTCTTGCCCTGCGGAATTTGTTGGCGAGGCAATCAGCCAGATAACACAGCGAGGCGGAATGATTCAGGGGCAGGATTCTAAAGCGTCCGGCGAAATCGTCTACTGCACAGCTCCGATGGCAAAAATGTTCGGATTCTCCACAACATTGCGCTCTGTAACCCAGGGAAGAGCGAGCTTCAGCATGGAATTCTCTCATTTTCAGGTAAAGCAGGGCGGCTTCGGCGCAAATTAAAAAGTCTATTAAAATAGACATCGCTTTGTTTTTTGAAGTATAATACTGCTATGCGAAAGGTAGCGGGATTATTTTTTTTGTGCGCTGGCTTGCTTTTTTCCTGCCAGAATTTTACTGAGCACGACGTTAAGATTACGAATTCTTCGAGCATTGAAGTGACTTTTTCGCTCGAGCGTTATGGGCGCGGCTCCTGTACGCTTGCTTCCGGCGAGTCTGTGACGCTGAATATCTTCAACAATCCTACGCTTGTTTTTGAGGGATATCCGAGAGTCGGCTACACGAGCGGAGATTCTGTGAATATTTTTGACTTGACTGCATACACGCTGAAAATCTGCAACAAGACCGGAATCGATTTGATTTTGACGGAAAAGCATAATCTCTTAGGCGACGAGTCCGATGTGGGCGGGTTTTCTGTTTCAGCGGATTATAAAGAAGAAAAATCTCCAAAGATTTACACAAGAAATCCTGTTTTTGCCGCTAAATCAGCCGGCGGAGAAGAATCATTTTCCTGCACAGTTTCAAAATCAGCGGAAAACGGCGAGACGATTTTTGTCTTGAGCATTGAAAAATAATCCAAAAAATTGCGGATTTTAGAAATTGTGGTCGAGTTGATTCAGCATCTGCGAAATTGTACTCGCGCAGCATTTTCCTGCCGCATACGTTTTTTTAGATTGAAAAAAATCAAGATGTTGATAAAATCTTCGCCAGTTGATATTGACAAAAAAATTCGCCGGTGATAATATACTTCTCATTCGCGGGGATGGTGGAATTGGTAGACACGCCAGCTTGAGGTGCTGGTGGAGCAATCCGTGGCTGTTCAAGTCAGCTTCTCCGCATTGCAAGGCTTTCGAGAAAATCGGAAGCCTTTTTTATTTTAGGATAGAGATAATGATTGCGGTTTTTGTCAACTGTGGCGCGATAATTCTTGGCTCTTTGATTGGAGTTTTGTTTTCAAAGCGGATAAATGAAAAGCTTACGGACGCAATCACGCTTGTTTGCGGCGCGGTGACTTTTGTGATGGGAATCCAGATGTCCTTGAAATATCAGAATGTTGTTTATCTGACGCTTGCGCTTGTGTTCGGGGGACTTTTCGGAACTGCGGCCGATATTGACGGAAAAATTCTTCTGGCTGGAAAAGCGCTCGGAAAGATTTTCAAGGCTTCTGAAAATGTAAATGCTTTTGAATCACAAAATCCTGCTGGAAAGACAGAAAAGAATTTCGCGTATGCGTTTTTGAATTCGTCGGTCTTGTTTTGCGTCGGCGCAATGGCGATTGTCGGCTCTTTCAAAGCTGGAATTGAGCATGACTATTCGATAATTTTTCTGAAGTCAACGCTGGACGGATTTCTTTCAATCGGAATGGCGGCGTCTCTTGGAATCGGGACGATGTTTTCCGCGCTTGCGATTTTCGTTTACCAGGGAATTTTGACGCTTCTTTCAGTCTTTATTGCGCCGTATGTTTCCGAGCAGATGATAACGGAGCTTACAGCATGCGGCGGAGTTATGATTATTTTCATCGGCTTTAACATTATGAAAATAAAAAGCATAAAGACCGCGAATTATCTTCCTGCGGTTGTTTTTACAGTTTTGTTTGTTCTTTTTGACCCTTTTATCAAAAATCTCCTTAAAATCTTCTAAAAGATGACGGAATTTTGACGTTTCTGATTGTTGAATTCCTTTAAAATCTCATTTAGAATAAAGAAATAACCATAATCCCTGGAGGCCTAAAATGGCAAAGGTTGAACTTAAAGGAGTTACAAAGGTTTACGACGGCAATGTTCTTGCTGTTGAAAAGTCGAATGTAACAATCGAAGACCGCGAATTCTGTGTATTCGTCGGTCCTTCTGGCTGCGGAAAATCAACAACGCTCCGCATGATTGCAGGTCTTGAAGACATCACTGAGGGCGAGCTTCTTATTGACGGTGAAGTTATGAACGATGTTCCGCCGAAAGACAGAAACATCGCGATGGTTTTCCAGAACTACGCTCTTTATCCGCATATGACTGTATTTGACAATATGGCGTTCGGACTTAAAATCAGAAAAATTCCAAAAATCGAGATTCAGCGCAAGGTAAATGAAGCTGCGAAAATGCTCGACTTGACTCAGTATCTCAACAGAAAGCCAAAGGCTCTTTCTGGCGGACAGAGACAGCGTGTTGCTGTAGGACGCGCAATCGTTCGTTCTCCAAAAGTATTCTTGTTCGACGAGCCTCTTTCAAACCTTGACGCGAAACTCCGTGTTACAATGCGCGGCGAGATTTCGTCTCTTCACCACAGACTTCAGGCGACAATGATTTATGTAACTCACGACCAGATTGAAGCTATGACAATGGGTACAAAAATCGTTGTAATGTCAGAAAAGAAAATCCAGCAGATTGGAGAGCCTCTCTATCTTTACAATCACCCGATCAACAAATTCGTCGCAGGATTCATCGGAACTCCTCCAATGAACTTCTTCCGCCTCAAGATTGAAGAGCAGAACGGAAGACTTGTTGCGACAGAAGGAAGCTTTACTCTTGTTCCAACAGAAAAGCAGGCTCAGCACTTGAAGGCTTATGTCGGAAAAGAAGTTACATTTGGCGTTCGCCCAGAGGATTTGTATTATCAGGCTTCTCCTGCTGCTGAGAACAATATGCAGGTAAAAGTTGTGAACAAGGAGCCGTTGGGAGCCGAGACTCACGTTTTCGTAAAAGTAAACGAGGCTAATGTTGTCGCTAAGGTTGAGCCGGAAGTTCAGGTTCAGATTGGCGAGACAATGAACTTTGTTCCAGATATGGAAAGAGCTAAATTCTTTGATTTGGACACAGAAATCAACATCTGCGAGCCGGAAATCGAGAAGAAATGGTAAAAGGAACAAGATTACATCCGTGTAATTTTGTTTCTAACAAGAATATTCTGCTCTCCTAAGGGCAAGCAGAATATTCTCTATTTATATTTTTGCCGCTTCCATGCGGCAATTTTTTTTGCTGTTTTTGTGCGCTGTTTTGCCGGATAATCAGCGGTTTTCGCTTGGTGTCCGGCGATTTTTTTTGCTCGGCATTTTTTCAAATTGTTTTGCGCATCTCGTATCTGTATGATTTTTTTTGCCGGATATTCGATGTTATTTCGTTGTTTTGACTGCAAAGCTTTTCAGGCGTTCCCAAAAACCGGGAGCGTCTTTTTTTTTCTTGTTCTTTAATATAGAATCGCTTTGTTATGGAAAAATCTTCGGTTGTGATTTATAAGAATGTTCCTGCGCTGGTGGGAGAGAAAGACGGCGACAAATTTTCTATTGACTGGTGCTCGTATTGGGGAAAGCCGAAGGGCAAGAAAAACAATTACGCTTCGCAGAAAGTGCGCGCAAAGGATGTTGTTCCGCTTTGTGAAAAGTCGGCTTCTTCTATTGATTCTCTTATGGATTTTGCGGACGCTTGCGCTGATGAAAATTCAGAAACTGGAAAAAAATTAAGAGAGCAGATAAAAGAGATTTACGAGCTTTTGGAAAGCGACGATTCAACAAAAAATCAGGAAGTCGCTTTTTCGGAGCTTTTCGAGCTTGTGCGCGGCGAAATCAAGGCTGATGAAAGCTGGGGCGTTTATTCCGCGCTGAAAAACGGATTTGAATTTGAGGAGAAAATAAAAGACGGCGAGATTTTCTTTGCTCCGCGCTCTGAAGATGAAATCAAAAATTTGAAGGACAAGGCTTTTGAAAAAGAGCATGCGGAGGAAATCCGGGCGGCGTTCATAAAAAGACTGAAATCGAAAAATCTTCTTCCTGAAGATGCGAAATATATGGCGGACGTTGAGGCTTTGGCTCTTGGAATGACAGACAAAAGCAAGACGATGCGCGATGCTGGAATCGGCGAGACTCCTGAAAAGGCGCACAAGCTTTTACTCGATACGAAAATCTGGGACATTACGAGAAATCCTTATCCTGTGCGCGCTGGGCTTAGCGCAAAAAGCGCGACTTTGGGACTTGGAAAAATTCCCGACGAGGAAAGAACTAGAGTTGAAGGCGTAAGCTACGCGATTGACAGCGAATGGTCAAACGACCCTGACGACGCGATTGCATTTGACGGAAAATATCTTTGGGTTCACATTGCCGACCCTGCAAGCTATGTGAAGCCGGACTCCGAAATTGACAAGATGGCGAGAAGCCGCGGCGCGACGCTTTATCTTCCGGAGGGGGCGGCGCGAATGTTGAGCGAGGACTGCCTTGAGGATTACGCGCTTGGTCTTAGGGAAGAAAGCCGCGCGCTAAGCTTTAAAATCACTTTGAATGAGAACGGAGACATTGAGGACTGCGATATTTTGCGGACGATTGTCGATGTGAAGCGTCTGACTTATCTGAAAGCCGATGAGCTGAAAGAAACGCCTGAGTTAAAGCCGCTTTTTGACATTGCGAGGCGGAATTTTGAGCGGCGTGTGAAAAAAGGCGCGGTGAATATTTCAATTCCTGAAGTGCATATTGATGTTGACCCGGAAACTAAAAACGTTGTTTTCACGCAAGTTCCTCATACGGAAAGCTCTGAGGTTGTGCGCGAGGCGATGCTCTTGGCTGGAGAAGGCGCGGCGAAATTCGCATTCAAGAATCATCTTCCGTTTCCTTTTATCTCCCAGGAGATTGGCGATTTGCCGAAGGATTTGCCTGAAGGTCTTGCGGGGCAGTTCAGGCTCAGAAAATGCATGAGAAAACGCGTTGTGAGCGTTACTCCGTCTAGCCACGCGGGGCTGGGGCTTGGAATGTATTCCCAGGTGACTTCTCCTTTGCGTCGCTACGGCGATTTAATCAGCCATATGCAGCTCCGCGCGTTTATAAAAGGCGAAGATTTAATCGACAAGGACACGATGCTTTTGCGCATGAGCGAGGGCGACGCTGCGGCTCAGGCTTCGAGAAAGGCGGAGCGTTCAAGCCGGACTCACTGGACTTTGGTCTATCTTCTTAAAAATCCTGACTGGACTGGAGACGCGATTTGCGTTGACAAGCAGCAGAAACAGGCTTTGTATTTTATTCCGTCGCTTGGAATGGAAACTGTGATTGGCGGCGCTTCTCCTGTTGACTTGAACGGAACTGTCAAAATCTCAGTGAGCAAAATCGATTTGCCGAATTTGCAAGTGGTTTTCAAATTTTCTTGATTGGAGTAAACTTAGCCTACTTTGGAAGATTTTTACAAGATTCTTGGCGTGCGCCACGGAGCTACAGCCGCCGAGATAAAACGAGCATACAGAAACAAGGCGAAGCTTCTTCATCCAGATGTCTCGCACGATGAGAATTCTGTTGAGGAATTCAAGAAAGTTGTCCGCGCGTTTGAAGTTTTGTCAGACGTGAAGCAGCGTTCGCTTTTTGAGGAATCGTATTTTACACGGCGCGGATTTAAAAGGCGCGAGGCGGTCGATTCTTTTGACTACAGAAAATGGCTTCTTGCGCGAACTGACGAGGAAAGCCGCTCGAAGTTGATTTTTTTTGACTTGATGCATCACCGCGAAGATGACGCAGTTCAGGAATTCAAGCGGATGAGCATGAATCATGCTGGATTTCGTCTTGCGAAATGGTTTATACGCGAGGATTTTATGGATTACGGCTTTATCCTTTGCGAGGAGCTTGTGCTGCGCCAGGAATATTACGACGCGTTCATTTTGCTTGAGCAGATTATTCGGATGGAATACAGCTACTCGTATTTCAGGCTTTTCTTCCCGGAAGTCTTGGATTTGGCGAGAAATATTTTGAAGAATCATCTTGAGGGAAAAATCGATGACGAGCTTGCGCTTGACTGCTGGGAGCGTGCTCTGGAGCTTGGCTTTGGACGCGCCGACGACTCGTTTTTCCTTCATAAGATGGCTCTTGCTTACAGGCGGCTTGGCGACAGCGCGACCGCCAGAATTTGCGAGGAAGAGTCTTTGAGGCTGAAATGAAATATTTTTCACGGAGATGGTTCGCGTTAGGGATTGGAGAGGCGGCTAAGCCGTTGCGGACTGAGCGAAAGCGAAGTGAAGCAATGGAGCGCGGCTAGCGCGGAACCTCGGAAAGCCCGACAGCAGGACGCGACAGAACGAAGTGACGGAGCGGCTTGCTGGAACGCCCGAGAATTGCTTTGCTCTCGATGACGAATTTAATTTTTGGAAACAGTTGATAGGAGATATACAGAATGATTCGTTTGAAAAATCAGAAGGAAATTGACGGAATCAGGAAGTCTTGCCACGCTTTGGCGGATTTGTTTCGCGAGGTTGTGCCGAAAGTTCATGCCGGAATGAGCACGAAAGAAGTTGACGATTTGGTTGTGAAATTTATAAAGAGCGTTGGCGGAACTCCGGCCTGGTACAAGGAAGATTTTGCCGGAGCTGCGTGCATAAGCATAAACAACGAGGTTATCCACGGAATTCCGAGCAAGCACAGGATTATTCGTGACGGAGATATTGTCTCGCTTGATATTGGAATTGACTTGGACGGATATATTTCTGACTCTACGCATACGGTTATGGTCGGAGATGTGAAGCCTGAAATCAGACAGCTGGTCGAAGTTACAAGAGAAAGCCTCCGCGCCGGAATTGCGGCCTGCGTTGCCGGAAACAGAATCCGCGACATTTCAAATGCGGTTTATGATGTTGCTCATGTGAAGCACGGCTACGGCGTAGTTGAGGATTACTGCGGGCACGGAGTCGGAATCGATGTCCATGAAGACCCGAGCATTCCGAACTATCCTTGCTCAGGCCCGAATCCAAGAATTCAAAGCGGAATGGTTCTCGCGATTGAGCCGATGATAAATCTAGGAACTGAAAAAGTGGATTTGGCGAAGGACGGCTGGACAGTTCTGACTGCGGATGGAAAATGGAGCTGCCACGAGGAGCATACTGTCGCGGTTTTTGACGACCACACGGAAGTCCTTACGGCCTGCGACGATTTGGTCTGCTAAGTTTTTGTAACCATTCCTTTAAAATTTGATTATATTTAATGAAGACATTGGAATACGCTTATAATTTTTTGATACGAAAAGCGTTTCCGCGTTAGATTTTTATTTCTCTTTTTGGAGGAAATGGATATGAAAAAAATTACAAAAGGTATTTTTGCCGGAGTTGCAGCCTGCGCGGTTGGCTTCGGCGCGCTTTCAATTTCATGCAAGGCAGTCGAGGTTAAAGGAACTGCCGACACTGCTTTTGCCGACACAAAAGCTCCGGCTGTCTCAATTCCGTCCGAGTCTTTGAAAGTTGTGGAGGCTCTGCAGGATTCTTTCCGTTCGGTAAGTTCTGGAGTTCTTCCTTCAGTTGTCGAGATTGACATCACGGAAAAAACCGAGGTCGAGACAGTAAATCCTTTTGAAGGCTGGCCTTTCGATTTCTTTTTCGGGCAGCCGAATCAGGATCAGAAAAACAATAAGCGCGAGCTTGAGCAGAAAGGTCTTGGCTCCGGCGTGATTGTCAGAAGAGACGGAAACACTGTTTATGTTCTTACAAACAACCACGTTGCAGGAAAGGCGACTGATATAAAAGTAAAGCTGAACGACGGCCAGGAATTCAATGGAAAACTGATTGGCCACGATGAGCGGCAGGATATTGCGCTTGTCTCTTTCGAGGCTAAAAAAGACTCAAATATAACTGTTGCGGTTCTTGGAGACAGCGACAAAGTCCAGACAGGCGACATTTGCTTGGCGATGGGCGCGCCTTTGGGCTACAGCCAGTCAGTTACTCAGGGAATTGTAAGCGCGACAGGACGTAGCGGCGACCAGATTGGAAACATGAACGACTTTATCCAGACTGATGCGGCAATCAACCAGGGAAATTCCGGCGGGCCACTTGTTAATATTTACGGCGAGGTAATCGGAATCAACACTTGGATTGCGTCTTCAAGCGGCGGAAGCGTTGGTCTTGGATTTGCTCTTCCTATAAATTCTGTGAAAAAGGCGATTGATGACTTTGTTTCAAAAGGAAAAATCACTTACGGCTGGCTTGGCGTTTCTCTTGTTGAAATCAATGACGACTACAAGGAAGAGCTTGGCGTGAAAGGTCAGAACGGAGCGTTCGCTTCGCAGGTGTTCATCGGCTCTCCTGCTGCTAAAGGCGGAATTCAGGCTGGCGACTACATTGTTGCAATCAATGGAAAAGACGTGAAGTCCCAGAATGAGCTTATGCGCGAGGTTGGCTATCTTCCTGCTGACAAGGTTGCGGAATTCACAGTCTTGCGCGCCGGAAAGAAAATAAATCTTAAAGTGAAAATCGAGGAGCGCACTGACAAGGTTTCTGCCGACAATTCTAAGCTTTGGCCTGGGTTCATCGTTTCTCCTTTGAACGACAAGCTTAAGGAAAAGCTCGAAATCACTGATTCAAAAGTGAAGGGCGTTGTTGTGAGCAGTGTTCTTGAAAAGTCTCCTGCGGCAGCTTTAAGAATCCAGAACGGAGACGTAATCACTGCGGTGAACGACAAGAAAGTCAAGAATGTTCAGGAATTCTACGCCGCGCTTGATTTGAGCCGAAACAAGGAAATTTGGTTTGACGTTTATTCTAACGGACACACGATTTCCACAGGACATTACAAGCTGGACTAGTTTTTTAAGATTATTCTAAAATAAAGCGTGAAAAGGCGGCGGACAAAATCCGCCGTTTTTTTGCTTGACTTGCCCCAACGAAATTTGATAATATTTTTCACTCATATTTTTTAGTTTAGCCGAAGGAGTTTCCGTTACACTTCCCGGCGGTTAAGAGGTTTTATATGTACGCACTTTTTGAATACAAAGGCAAACAGTACAAGGCTGAGAAAGATGCTATGATCGCTGTTGACAAAATCGACGCGGCAGATGGCACAGAAATTGAAATCGACTCAGTTCTTTTGGTTAGCGATGGCGACAAAGTAACAGTCGGCTCTCCATACGTTAAGGGCGCAAAAATCAACGTTGTTGTTGATCACGCTTGGCGCGACAGAAAAGTTCTTGTTTTCAAGTACAAGAGCAAGAAAGACTATCACCGCTTGCATGGACACAGACAGAACTACACAGACATCCGTGTTAAGGACATCATTCTCTAATTTTTAGAAAATGACTGTCGTAACACTTTCCTGCGGCAAAAACGGTGTGCTGAAAAAATGTGAAGCTAACGGACACGCCGGTTTTTCTAAGAAAGGCACAGACATTGTTTGTTCGGCAATTACAATATTGCTTAGGACTTCAATGCAGGTTCTTTCACACACGGAAGATGTTTCTTTGATAGCAGAAACTTCTGCACGGGGAAATCTCGCATTCTCGGTGGAAGTAAAAGGCGGAAATCCTGAAACGGAGATTCGCCTAAAATACGCGGCTGATTTTATCAGAGATGGAGTCGGCTCTTTGGCAAAAGATTTTCCTGAGAACGTTAGTTTTTATGAAATCGAAGCCTAGCGGGAATAAACTGAAAGAATAGCGGAGGCTTAATATGGGACGCAGTAAAGGCGGTAGCGGCGCGAAAAACGGACGCCGTTCAAATCCGAATCATTTGGGCGTAAAAGTTTATGGTGGACAGGCTATTACAGCAGGTTCAATCATTGTAAAACAGCGTGGAACTAAGATCTTCCCCGGCGACAATGTAAAGAAAGCTGGAGATGACGGACTTTTTGCAACAGCTGACGGCGTTGTAAAATTCCACGAGCGCAACAACAGAAAATATGCTTCTGTTGTTACTGCAAACGCATAAGTTTTACATTCGGTAAAAATCAGCCCGGATTCAGTGATACTGTTTCCGGGTTTTTTTGTATATTTGATAATGGAACTGTTATGAAACAATTTGCAGATGAGGCAATAATCGAAGTTTGGTCTGGAAAAGGCGGAAACGGCTGTGTTTCTTTTCGCCGTGAGAAATATATTCCGATGGGCGGACCAAACGGCGGCGACGGCGGAAAAGGCGGCGATGTTATTTTCTGCGTGAAGAGAAACGTAAAAACGCTTTCAAATATCCGCTTCAAGAGATTTTTCAAGGCGCAGAACGGCGGCGACGGACAAGGCTGGAATCGTTTTGGAAAAGACGGCGAGGACGTTACGATTGCGGTTCCGCCAGGAACAGCGATTAGAGACGCGGAGACGCACGAGCTTATCCGTGAATTCACGACTGAGTCTGAAGATGAGAGATTTGTTTTCCTGAAAGGCGGAAACGGCGGCTGGGGAAACGTTCATTTTAAGTCTTCAACAAATCAGGCGCCTAGAAACGCGAACAAAGGCCAGGAAGGACAATATAGAAAACTTTTGCTTGAAATGAGCATTATGGCGGACATCGGTCTGGTCGGTTTTCCAAATGCTGGAAAATCTTCCTTGCTTGACGCTTTTACAAACGCGCGGCCGAAAATCGCTCCTTATCCCTTCACGACAAAAATCCCGAATCTTGGAGTTCTGCGTGCGGATTCTGACCGCGACATAATAATCGCGGATATTCCTGGAATTATTGAGGGCGCAAGCGACGGCGCAGGGCTTGGAATTAGATTCTTGAAGCATATTTCGCGCACTGCGGGGCTTCTTTTTATGATTGACTGTTCTGACGAAAACTGCCTTGACGCGTACAAGACCTTGTGCGGCGAGCTTGAAGGCTATTCAAAAGATTTGCTCAACAAGCCTCACATCGTTCTTTGCAACAAGATTGACGTTGAAGGAGCTGAGGAAAACGCGAAAAAAATCGCCGATGAGATTCAGAAAAGCGAGCCTGAGACGAAAGTCATTCCTGTTTCGATTTACGAGCGCAAAGGAATGAACGAAGTTCGCCTTGCGATTTTGGATTTGGTTGACTCAATCAATGGAAAAGGAACTTTCAATTCCGACGGCGTGAAAATCTCCGACGGAAGTTTTCTTTCATCAAAGAAAAAATCTTCAAGCCTTAATCCTAGCTTTATGGCGACGCGCTCGGTTGACGAATACATGGAAGAACAGTTTCCGGGTTCTGAAAACTGATGAGAATTGCGATTCTTGGCGGAAGCTTCAATCCGATTCACATAGGCCATTTGATTTTGGCTGACAGCGTTTGCTGCGACTTGGGCTATGACAAAATTCTCTTTGTTCCGGCATTTATTCCGCCGCACAAATTTATGGCGGAAGATGCTGGCTCAAAAGAGCGTCTTGAAATGGTTCAGGCTGCGGTGAAAAATGACGCGCGTTTTGAGGCTGAGCCTTGCGAAATCGAGCGGAAAGGCGTTTCCTACACTTGGGACACGGTCTGCTTTCTCGAAGAAAAATACAAAAGCGTTCTAACCGGGAAAATCGGCGTAGTTTTTGGCGACGACTTGATTTCTGACTATGACAAGTGGAATCATGCGGAAGATTTGGCGAAAAAAGCAGATTTGATTCTCGCCTGTCGGCCTGAAAATCTTTGTTCTGATAAAAAAGGCGACGAGAATGGAAAATTCGGAAACAGCCCGACTGAAAAATACGGAAAAAATCCGATGAAAGGCGTTTCCCATGAAAATTTCCCTTATCTGCACAAAGTCGTCGAAAATCCAAGAATAGGAGTCTCTTCAACTGAAATCCGCCGGAAAATCGCGGAGGGCGGCGCATGGCGTTATCTTGTAAGCGACGGCGTTTTTGAATATATTAAATCGAAGAAATTATATGGTTTCAGATAAGTACGATGATAAAACTTGCTTTGAGAAAGTCCGCGAGTATGCGGAAAAAAATCTTTCAAAAGCGAGATACGAACATTCTTTTAGGGTCGCGGAAACTGCCGGAAAAATGTGCCGGCTTTACGGCCTTGACGAAAATCTTGGGAAAATTGCCGGAATGGCGCACGACATCTGCAAGGAAATTTCGGACGACGAGATGATTTCGCTTGCAAAACAGGACGGAAATTCAATTGAAGGGCTTGAGGCGAAAAAAACTTCGCTTCTGCATGGCAGAGCCGCCGCTGTAAAAATTCAAGGCGAATTTGGAATTCATAATAAAGATGTGCTTGAGGCGGTCGCAAACCACACTTTTGGAAAGGCGAACTGCTCTGACTTGGCGAAAATTGTCTTTGCGGCGGACAAAATCGAGCCTGGGCGGCCTCAGTCAACGGATGAATACAGAAAAAATCTCTTCGCTAAGACTTTGGACTTCCTTGTGATTTCGGTCCTTGAGGAAAATCTTGAATATCTTGAAAAAAAAGGAAAAAAAATCGCTCCGGCATCTTTTGAATGGCTGAAGCAGCTTGAAAAAGACAATCTCGGCAAAACGGAGAATCTGAAAAATTGAGAAACGTTAAAAATTTCGCATCAGGAAACAAAGGAGCCGCGCTTCTCGCGCTTATTCTTCTGATTTTTATCTCCGTGCTGGTTGGGCTTTCTGTTTCTCTTAAAACTGACAAAATTGAGGAGAATCTTGAAACTGACCGCGTAATCAAGACTCTTTTTGTTATGGAAGACAAAAATCAGGTTTTGTTCACCGATGTTTTTATCTATTATCCGATTTCAAAACGCGGCGCGCTGATAAATATTCTTGGAAACACTGGCGCAATTTTCAGTTCTCTCGGGCGTGTTGACCGGATTGACGCGGTTTATTCTGAAAAAGGAATTGAAGCGTATAAAAGCGAAGTTGAAAAGCTTGTGGGGCAGACGATTCCGTTTTATGTTGTCCTTGAACTGGACAAATTTGGCGAGCTGACGGATATGCTTGGCGGAATGAAAGTTTTTATTCCGTCTCCTGTTGACTTGAAAAGCGAAAAAACTGAAAAAATCGAGCGTTATCTTCTTCCAAGCGGTGTCGTGAATCTTGACGGAGACAAAATTCGGACTTATCTGACTTACACGAATCAGGATGAAGATGATGAGTCTGCGGTTGAGCGGAGGCAGAATGTTCTGATTGCGTTTTTTGCGGCTCTCACGAGAAATTCGAGAACGCTTCGGAATATGAAAATGTTTGAAAAAGTCGCAAGGCGGATGGACTCAAATCTTGAGAAAAAGGAATTTCACACGCTCATAACTGAAATCTCGAATGTCGATTCTGAGCATTTGAATCCGACTGCGATTACTGGCTCCAGACGTGTTGTTGACGGAAAAGTTCTTCTTTTCCCTTATTATGACGGCCAGCTTATAAAAGACGTTGTAAAACAGGCGGCAAACGCGCTTGTTTCTCTTGATGATGCAAACGTGAACCGTATCTATGTCCTTGAAATCCAGAACGGAACGAGGGTTCAGGGACTTGCGCGAAACACTTCCGCACTGCTCCAAAGCGCGGGATACGATGTTCTTAGCACGCTTAACGCAGATTCTGATGATTATGAGAAAACTGTAATAATAAATCATATCGGAAATGCCGAAGTTGCGAAAAGTTTGGGCGATTTTATTCGCTGCACAAATATTATTGAGGACAAGTCTTCAGACGAGACTGACTATACGGAAGCAAGCTCTGAAGTTGACTTTACAATCATTCTTGGAAAAGATTTTGACGGACGCTATGTGAAATCATCTGGCGGAAAATAAAAATCCGCTTGAAAAACAGCGCGCGAGGCTTTTTTAATTTTATGGAGGAAAATAATGCCTGAAAAAACAGCAAAGGAAAATGCTCTTGAAATTGCTCAGATTATTGAGGACGGAAAGGCGGAAAATGTTACTGTAATCGATGTTTCGGAACTCAACAGCTGGACAGATTTTTTTGTAATCGGAACGATTCACAGCTCGGCTCACTGGCAGGGACTTGCAAAGCAGGTCAAGGATTATGTCAGCGAAAATGAACTTGAAATCCACAAGACAAACAGAAAATTGCCAGACGGCGACGACTGGAATCTTATCGATATTGGACCTGTTGTTGTTCATCTAATGTCGGAAGATGCAAGAAAATTTTACGAGCTTGAAAAACTCTGGCATGCGGGAAAAGTATTGAAATAAGCATTTCGCGTTTTTAGCTTCGCTTTTTAATCAAAAAGCTTGAAGCAAAAACGCGGAAAAGTTTCTGCGCTGATTTTTTCGTGCTGAAAATAAAAAAAGCAGGCTGCAAGATTTTCTCGCAGCCTGCTTGTATGCCTTGTTAATTTTTTGGACGTTTTCAGCAACTAGTCGTCAAGCTCGTTTGTGTCTTCGTAAAAATCGTCTTCAAAGCCGTCATTCTTTGATGAATCTACTGTAACTTGCTTGTCATTTGCGTCAAGCTCGTCTCCGTAAATGTCATCGTCAAAGTCGTCAAGCGCTTTGTCATCGACATTTTCAAAGTCATCTTCATTTCCGTTGTCTTTGTAGTCTTCCTCGTACTCATCTGTATAAGAAAAACTTAAACAAGCGGCTGAAACCTTCCCAAATAAATTCTCGTCAACCAGCATAACCTTTCCCTGTTTCTAAATAGATAGAAGCAAGTAAAATATAAATTTCTAAATGCCTTTAGTCAAGATTTATGGATAAACGCTTACTATTGGCTTAAAAACACATTTTGCGGCGCGGAAAAAACTAGACGAGAGCAAAACTAAAATTTAAGATGATGATATGTCTAGTTCCCTAAAAATTTTGGCTCCTGCAAAGGTGAATATCGGCCTGAAAGTTCTTCACAACCGCGAAGACGGATTCCATAATATAGAAAGCATTTTTCAGACTGTTGATTTGTGCGACGAGCTTGAAGTTTCTCTTTTTGATGAAAGCGATAAAAAAAATATATGCGATGTCGAATGCGATTCGATGGTTTTGCCTGCGGAAAACACGCTGACAAAAGCTTACAATGCGTTTTGCGTCTCGACAGGCTTTGATTCAGGCGTGAAAGTCTTTATAAAAAAGAAAATTCCTTCCGGCGGCGGGCTTGGCGGCGGCTCAAGCGATGCGGCGTCATTTATCGTGGCTCTTTCAAAATTGAGCGGAATTCCTCTTTCTGATTCTTTGATGGATTTTGTCGCCTCAAAAACCGGAAGCGATGTGTTTTTTTTCTTTCATTCCGGATATTTTGAAAACGGAAAAGGCTGCGCTTTGGTCAGCGGACGCGGCGAGATTGTCAGAAAAATTTCGCCAAGAGACGATTTTGCTTTTCTGCTTGTTTTTCCGCCTGTCCATTCTTCGACAAAAGAAGCTTACGAGCTTGTTGACAAGGCTTTTGAGAATGGAAAAGACGTTTTGTGTCCGCCGTTTGAAAATCTTGAGAAAATGTATTATTCGCCTGTTTCTGAATGGAAATTCGCAAATTCATTCACTCCTGTTTTAAAAGAAAAATATTCTTTGATAGATTCTGCACTAGGGTTTATAATTGATTCAAAGGCTGACTGGGCTGAAATGTCCGGTTCCGGCGCAACAGTTTTTGGTGTTTTTGAGTCAGAAAAAGCGGCCGAAGCCGCGCTCTTAAAATGTCCAAAAGAGTGGAGATGTGTGTTGGCACATTGACTTTTTGCTTAAAGTAAGGAGCTTGCAAATGGAAGTCACAGAATTGCGGATTCGGAAAGTTACAGCGGAAGGAAAACTCAAGGCTTATGTTACTGTAACTTTTGATAACTGCTTTGTTGTTCACAATGTAAAAATCATTGAGGGGCAGACAGGGCTGTTTATTGCAATGCCGAGCAGAAAAACTGCGAACGGCGACTACAAGGATGTTGCCCATCCGATAAGCGCTGATTTTAGAAACGCTTTGCAAAATAAAATTCTTGATGAATATAACGCAGGTCATTTTGAGGAGTACGACTCTAAAGACGACTAAAATCTTGATTATTTTTTGTTTTTAGAGTAAATTATCAAACACTTGTTTTGGGACGTCGTCAAGCGGTAAGACAACGGCTTTTGGTGCCGTCATTCCACAGGTTCGAATCCTGTCGTCCCAGCAAAAGGCTTGAATCTTTTTGGTTCGAGCCTTTTTTGTTTTTCTGGAAATTTGACTGAAGTATTTTTTTACTTGCTTTTGAACTTCTTCATTTTCAATCTTTTATTTTCCTATTTTATTTGTAGGTTACCGACTTTTATAAACTTTTAATAATCGTTAAAATATTTTTGATATGAACGAATACAGAAAAGATTTTCCGCTTTTTAAGGCGATTGACGATAATAATTCAAAAGAGAATGCCGGACTTGTCTATCTTGACTCTGCGGCGACTGCTCAGCGGCCTTTTGCTGTTTTGGACGCGATGCGGAATTTTTATGAGACGAGCAATGCGAATCCGTTGCGCGGAATTTATGAGCTTAGCGAGCGCGCGACTTGCGCTTATGAAAACGCGCGGGAGACAACGGCGAAATTCTTGAATGCGAAAGATTCCAGAGAAATCATCTTTACAAGAAATTCTTCTGAAAGCCTGAATTTGGTCGCTTACACTTACGGCTTGGCAAATGTGAACGAGGGCGATGAAGTCGTGGTCTCGATAATGGAGCACCATTCCAACATTTTGCCTTGGCAGTTTGTCTGCCAGACGAAAAAAGCCGTTCTGAAATTTCTTTATGTTGACAAGGAGACAGGCGAGATTCCTGAAAGCGAATTCTCAAAAATCACAGAAAAAACAAAAATTGTCGCGATAACGCAGGTTTCAAATGTTCTTGGAACTACAAATCCGGTCAAGAAAATCGCGGAGATTGCGCACAAAAACGGCGCGGTTATTGTTGTGGACGGCGCGCAGTCGGCTCCTCACATAAAAGTTGATGTTCAGGACTTGGATGCGGATTTTTTCGCGCTTAGCGGACACAAGCTTTGCGGTCCTATGGGAATCGGCGCGCTTTATGGAAAGCTGAATCTTCTTGAAGAAATGCCTCCTTTTATGCGCGGCGGCGAGATGATTGAGTATGTTACTGAAAATTCCGCGACTTGGGCTGAAGTTCCTCATAAATTCGAGGCTGGAACTGTGAGCGCGGGAGACGCAGTTGGAATGGGCGCGGCAATCAAATATATAGAAGAAATTGGAATGGAGAATATTTCAAAGCATGACAATGAGCTTGCTGTTCGCCTTGTGGAAGGAATGAAAAAAATTCCGCACGTTCAGATTGTCGGAAACAAAGACGGAAACAAGCGATGTGGAATCGTGACTTTTACTGTTGACGGCGTTCATCCGCATGACGCGGCAAGCCTTTTGAGCGGCGAGAAAATCGCAATCCGCGCGGGTCATCATTGCGCGCAGCCGCTCGGCGCTTATCTTGGAGTTCCTGCGACAGCGCGTGCGAGCCTTTATTTTTACAACACGGAAGAGGAAGTTGACAAGCTGCTTGAAAAAATCTCTCTTCTAAGAAAATGGAGCGGCTACAAGGACTAAAGTCTTCATTGCTTGCTCCTAAATTTTATTGTCTTTTCGTAACTGAAAGTCAAATGCTAGAATCGAATCATGCTTAAACTGCTGATCCGATTTTTTATCAAGAATCCAGATGAATATGAAAATGCCGAAGTGCGCACAAAATACGGGATTGTTACCGGCGCGTTCGGCATTTTTTTGAATCTTCTTCTTTTCGCGCTGAAATTTATTTTTGGCACTATTTCAAAAAGCGTTGCAATGGTTGCGGACGCGTTCAACAATCTTTCAGACGGAGCTTCTTCCCTTGTTTCGATTTTTGGATTCAAGCTTTCTCTGAAAAAGCCCGACAAAGACCATCCTTTTGGACACGGTCGCTTTGAATATATTTCCGGGCTTGTAATCTCGTTTTTTATCTTGCTGATGGGCGTTGAGCTTCTGCGTTCATCTTTTGAGTCGATTTTTTCGCCTGAAAAAACTGAAAGTTCCGCAGTTTCAGTTCTGGTGATGTGCTTTGCCGTTCTCGTGAAATTTTATATGTATTTTTACAATCACAGAATCGGAAAGAAAATCGGCTCGGTTTCAATGGAAGCGACTGCGAAAGACAGTTTGGGCGACACGGTTTCTACTTTTGTCGTTCTTGCGTCGGTTTTTATTCAGAAAAAGACGAGCCTTCCTGTTGACGCTGTTGCAGGAATGATTGTGGGCGGATTTATTCTGAAAACTGGATTTGACGCTGCAAAAGAGACTATCGCGCCGCTTTTAGGCGAGGCTCCGTCAAAGGAATTTATAAAGGCGGTTGAGGAGGAGCTTCTGCGCCACAAGCCGATAAAGGCGATGCACGACATTGTTGTTCACGATTACGGCCCTGGAAGAAAAATGATTTCTCTTCACGCGGAAGTTCCTGGCGACAGGGACATTTTTGAGCTTCACGACGTTATCGACAACGCGGAAAACGACATCTCTAAAAAATTCGGCTGCTCGGTTGTGATTCATATGGACCCGGTTCAGTCTTGCAACCCTTTTTTGGACGACTTGAAAAAGCACTTGAAGATAATTCTGTTTGTTGTGAATCCTGATTTAACAGCGCACGATATTAGAATTGTTCC
Organism: Treponema sp. UBA4692; assembly: GCA_002404895.1. Classification (GTDB taxonomy): domain Bacteria; phylum Spirochaetota; class Spirochaetia; order Treponematales; family Treponemataceae; genus Treponema_D. The sequence continues at coordinate 40,408 of DHKO01000032.1, forward strand.
GGGGCAGACTCATTCAAACCTGATTTTTGACGTTGTAAAGCCGTTTTCATGCAAGATGACGGACAGCGAGCTAAAAGAAAAAATCGCAAGCGCGGTGAAAATCAAATATCCTGATGTGAACTGCGTGATTACGGTTGATGTTCCTTACGGAGAATAAGCGAAAAATTCATCTTGATAATGCGGTGCGGCAGAAAATGCTGTGGAAAATATGCCAATGTGATGTGGTGAAAAATGCTGCGGCAAGTGCGGTTGATTTTTCAATTCTTCAATTTGAACTTGCTCCGGCGGTTTTCCGCAGTTTTTATGTTTTTTCTGTTTCAATCTGACAATTTGCGGTTTCTTATGCTAATCGCTATAATAGATAACTGATTTCTTATGAAAAAAATCCTGAAAATTGTTATCGCATCTTCTTTGATTGTCTTTTTGAATTTGTTTTTATCTTGCCAGCCAAAAAACAGCAAGCCGCGGAAAATAAAATTAAATCCATCGGCTCCGGTTTCTCTTATCGTTTGGCATTATTACAACGGCGCGCGGCAGTCCATGTTCAATTCTCTGGTGAGCCAGTTCAACGACACAGTTGGAAGAAAAGAAGGAATTTACGTTGAGGGACACAGCCTCGGCTCGATTTCCGACCTTGAAAAAGCGGTTGCAGATTCTTTGTCTGGAAAAGTCGGAGCAAAAGAGCTTCCAGACATTTTTTCTTCATATGCAGACACGGCTTATTCTGCGCAAAAGCACGGAAAGCTTGCGAATCTCGCGGAATATTTTACAAAAGAAGAGCTTGATTCATACGTTGACGATTACATTTCTGAAGGCTATCTGAACAGAGATGACGTTCTTTATCTTTTTCCGACCGCAAAATCCACTGAAATTATGATGATAAACAAAACTGCGTGGGAGAAATTTTCTGAGGCGACCGGCTCGCTTTTGTCAGAACTTTACACAACTGAAGGCGTTTCTGCGGTTGCCGAGCGATATTACAAATGGACTGACAGCCTTACTCCTGACATTCCAGACGACGGAAAAGCTTTTTACGGCAGAGATTCGATGTCGAACTATTTTATAATCGGAATGAGGCAAATGGGAACTGAGATTTTTGAAGTCAAAGACGGAAAACTCTCGGTAAATGCCGACAAGGAAAAAATCCGCAGGCTTTGGGAAAATTATTATGTTCCTTATCTAAAAGGATATTTTAAGGCGTACGGAAAATTCCGTTCCGATGATGTGAAAACAGGCGACATTATCGCTTATACCGGCTCTACGTCTTCTGTGATGTATTTTCCAGACCGAGTGGAGCTTGAAGATTTGTCTTACAGTATCGACTACATTATTCAAAACGCGCCTGTTATGGAAAACGGCGAGAATTACTGGGTTCAGCAGGGAGCCGGAATGGTTGTTGCAAAATCTGACCCTGAGCACGAATATGCGGCGAGCGTTTTTCTAAAATGGTTCACGCAGGAAGAAAACAACATTCTTTTTGTGTGCGACTCTGGATATTTGCCAGTAAAAAAAGCCGCAAACAGCATTGATTTTGTAAAAAAGGAAATATCCGAAAAAGACATAAAAATCAATCCAAAAGTTTACGACTGCCTTTCAAGCGTCATGGAAAATTTCGGCGAGATGAAATTCTACACGCCGAAAAGCTTCAGAAACGGATTCAAAGTTCGGAGCGTCCTGGATTTCGCATTGTCGGACAGCGCGGAAAATGACCGGAAAAAGCTTGAGCAGGAAATTTCATCTGGAATTCCAAGAGAAAAAGCGATTTTAAAATATGTTTCAGACGATTCATTTGAAAAATGGTACAAAAATTTTTACGAGACTTTGATGAAAGAATCTGTCAAGCAATGATTTTGCCTGAAAAATTTTAAGGATTGATTATGCCGCGGAGAAAACGAGGAAAAAGCGTAGCCTTATCACAGATTTTTTTGCTTCCGATTTGCGGAATTGTCGCTTTTCTTACGGTTTTTCCTTTTCTTGTGATTACTGCGAGCCGCTACGGCCAGGTGATGGCGAAGAGCATTGTCAATATGGACTCGCATATTGTTGAGAATGCTCACGTTATTCTTGAAAACGAGATGGTCGAGCATTGGCGCACGATTGGGCGCGACAAGGATTTTCTTTCAGAATCGCTTCAAAAACGGCTTCTTGAATCAAAAATCGGAATAAAAGATTTTTTGTCAGACAAGGAAGCTCAAAAAGAATATCTCATCGATGTTTTTCCGTTCTTGATGGAATCCTTGCAGTACAACTCGGCGAGCGGGCTTTTCTTTGTTCTTGCGAACGATTCTCCTCTTGAAAGCGAGGCGAAGCATTGCGGAGTTTTCCTGCGTGATTCCGAGCCGCAGACAAGAGCCTCGACGAACACTGATTTAATGCTTGAGCGCGGAAGCAAGCGAATTTCCCAGAAATATTCAGTTTCGCTCGATAGCGCGTGGACAACTGATTTTGCTTTTATGGGAAACGGCGTGAAAAAATGCGACGACTTTTTTTACGTTCCCTACACAGCGGCTCTTAACCATCCTGAAATCGACACTGACGACTTGGGCTACTGGTCGCTTCCTTTTGTTCTTCAGGATGACCACATGGACAACTACGAGATGATTACTTATTCCGTGCCGGTTTCTTACAACGGCGTTGTTTACGGAATTCTCGGAGTTGAAATCAGCCTGAATTATCTTATGGAATATCTTCCTGTGCGGAATCTTGACACTGACTTGAATGCGGGATATTCAATCGCGCTGCGGAAATCTGACGGTGTTTTTGAAAATCTGCTTGGAAAAGGCTCTCTTTACAATGCGATTTCGGCAAGCAAAAACGAAAATCTCGGAGAAAGACAGTTCAGAATAATCAAGAAAACCGGGCTTCCGTCTTATATCCGCAAAGTTGAGAATGTGCAGGTTGGTGTTCAGGACATTTACGCGATTTTTATGCCGCTGAACATTTACAGCAGCAATGTTCCTTACGACAACACGCAATGGTGCCTGTTCGGATTTGTCTCTGAAAATTCGATTTACGATTTTAAGCAGAAGATGAGACTGAAACTTTTTCTGACCTTGCTTTCGAGCGTGATTCTAGCGTTTTTACTCGTGAGATTTTTGGTCATAAAAGTCACAAAGCCTTTTTATAGTCTCGTTGCCTGCGTGCGCGGCGGAATTTCTGGAATTCATAAATTTGTTCCGTCGAATATCACTGAGATTGATGAGCTTCACGATGTAATAGAAAATCTTACAGATGCGCAAAAAGCGAACGAGGAGCAGCTTGTCGTTGAAAAAGAGCGTTACAAGCTCGCAGTTGAAAATTCAAACGATGAATTTTTCATCTTCCGCGTGAAAGAAAATATTCTTGAAATTGTGAACAGCGAGGATTCAAACGGACTTTGGGACTTGAAGAAATATCCTGAGCCGCTTAGCCTTTTGATGGTTCATGAGGACGACAGAAAAAGAGTTTTTGACACTGTTGAAAAAGCCGAGAAAAATATCGATGTGGAATTCAGGCTTTGGTCGAACAAAAATCAACGATACGAGTGGGTAAAACTGACTGGAAACAACGCCCGAGCCGAAGACAAAAGCCTTTTGCGCGTTGTAGGCTGCCTTCACAACATAAATCAGCAGAAAATGCTTGAAGAAGAGAAAAAGCTGAAACTTTACTATGATTCGCTCACGTCTTTCTGCTTTTTCAGCCATGGAACAAATTTGATTTTGGAAAATGCGCGCAAAAACGGAAATTACGGCGGCGTTGCGATGATTTTCGACATAAAGACTTTCTCAAATCTTAGCAACAATTACGGTCTTGTTTTCTGCGACATCATAATCGAATGTTTTGCGAAAATCTTAAAAGAATCGTTCGATGAAAAAAATCTAAAAGAAACGGTTTTTATCCGCGCGGGCTGCGACCAGTTTGTCTTGTGGTCTCCTGAAATTTCATCTTCGCAGGCGAAAGAAATTGCTGAAAACGCCGAAAAGAAATTTTCCGCAATCATAAAGGAAAAATACTGCAAGATTTCATTTTGCTGCGGAATTGCAGAAACCAAGAAAATAGCCGGTGAAAATGACTGGAACGAAGTCTTGAAAAAAGCCGGAAATGCTCTGTTTTCTGCAAAAGGCAAGGCTGGAAATATCGTTGTTTATGATGAAAATTCCGATTCTGCCGAAAGCGGTGAAAATCTTGACGGCGGAATCCCGTTTGTTGAAATCCGCCCGACAACTCCGCTGAAAGACTTGACTATGCCTGCAATCGCGATGAATTTGCTTGACCGAGGCGAAAATATCAATGTGGTTCTTGATATGCTTTTTTACAAAGTCTGCGGCCGGACAAAAATCAAAAATGTAGCGATAACGGATTTCAGGCGAGAGGAGCTTGCAAACAGCATTTATTATATTTACAAGGAAAATCAGGAATTTGTTCCGGCGGCGGTTGTTACGCGCTGCACAGAGTCGCAGTTTCAGAAATTTTTGGAAAGCGAGGAGTCTCAAAAGCTCTTTTTCACGATGATAAAAAACGAGTCTCCTGTTGTGACAGAAATCTTCAAGAAAAAGCGAAACCGCGGGAGCATTCCGTGCCTTGTCTATCATATGCGCGACGGAAAGCAATATTCAGGAAGCATTATTTATTCCGCAGATTCCGAGACCGAACTTTCTGACCCGAATATCTTAAAATGGCTCGGCGAAGTTTCTTCGATTATTCAGAACAAGATAAATCTTCTCCGCCACGATATTTCCGCAAAGGCAAAATCAGTCTTCATAAAATCAAAAATTCTTCAAATTATCTTCTTGGAATTCTCAATGACATTCTTGATATGTCGAAAATTGAAAGCGGAAAAATGAAGCTCGTTCTTGGAAAATGCAATCTCAAAAAGAAAATCGACGAGATTGACTTTCTGATTGAGGCGAAGCTTGTTGAGAAAAATATTGAATATAAAAAGCAAATCGACTTGATTCATTCAAACTTCATTTGCGACGGACTGCGCTTGAATCAGATTCTCGTGAATTTTTTAAGCAACGCGATAAAATATTCAAATCAAAACGCGAAAATCGTGCTTTCTGTGAAGGAAACTGTTGTTGACGAAAGTACTTCCGACTTGTTTTTTGCGGTTCAGGACAACGGAATCGGAATTCCAGCCGACAAGCAGCAGGCTGTTTTCAGGAGTTTTGAGCAGGCGGACAATTCTGACATCGCAAGAAATCAGGGAACGGGGCTTGGACTTGCGATTTGCAGCCGCCTTGTCCAGATGATGGATTCAGAAATTCATCTTCAAAGCGAAGTCGGAAAAGGAAGCACTTTCAGCTTTACGGCGCGGTTTAAATCTGTTGATGAAAAGGAAAATTCTGAGCTTGAGCCGAATTTCAATTCAGACTTGAAAGGAAAGCGTGTTCTTGTTGTTGAGGACAACGAGCTTAATATGGAAATTGCATCCACGATTCTTGAGGACGAGGGAATAATCGTTGAAAAGGCGTTTAACGGAAAAGAGGCTGTTGACATTATGCAGAAATGCAAGCCGGGATATTACGATGTTATTTTGATGGACATTATCATGCCTGTTATGAACGGCCAGGAAGCCGCAAGCCGAATCCGAAATCTTGGAAGCGACTACTGCAGAAATGTTCCGATTGTTGCGATGAGCGCGAACGCTTTTGACGAGGACGTGAAACGCTCTCTTGAAAGCGGAATGACCGCGCACTTGTCAAAGCCGATTGATGTGGCAAAACTGAAAAAAGTCCTCTCATTTGTTACGAGCAAGTGATTTGCGCGGATTCGTGGAGGCTTTATCATGCTGAACTCGCGGTTTTAACCGCGCATTTTGATTCAGCATCTATTTGTAATTTTTTTTACAGATTCTGAAACAAGTTCAGAATGACGTGCTTTGCTTTTAGCTCTCCGCGTTATTCGCTTTGCATTTTATTCTTCAGATATTTTTCCATGATTTTTTGAATTAAGTCGAACCGCACTGGCTTTAGAACGTAGTCGTTGATTTTTGACTTTTCCATATCATCACTGTTGTTTTCAAAAGCGTATGCTGTAAGCGCGATGATTGGAATCGTCTGCGCATCTTTTCGCGGAAGACTTCTGATTTGCCTTGCTTCCTCGTAGCCGTCCATAACCGGCATTTGCAAATCTGTAAAAATCAAGTCAAAAAATCCTTCTTCTGTCGTGCTGAAAGTTTCGAGCGCGGCTTTTCCGTTTTTTGCGCAGAAGATTTTCGCGCCGGTTCTGCCGATTATTTCCGTGGCGATTTCAACGTTGATTTCGTTGTCTTCCACTAAAAGAATGTTTGTTCCCGTGAATTTTGCCGCATTTTTGATTTCTCTTTTTTCTGACTTTGAATTTTTGTTTTTTTCTTTTGAATCAGACTCATTTTCGAATTTTTGTTCTTCAAATTCAGCCTTTCCTAAATTTGATTCCTCAAAATCCGATTTCAAAAATTCAGGCTCGTCGGCAACTGTTTTTATCGGAGACGTGATTTTTATCTCCGGGGACAAATTTTCAGTGCCTTTAATGCAGCTCACTTTCAAAACTTCTGTGATGTAGTCAAGAAGCTGTTTTCCGGAATTCATTATCTTGTCGAGATAATCCTGTGTTTTTTCAATGTCGCCGTTGCTTTCTTTGCTGTGTTTCCCGATGTTTTCCTTTGCAAGAGCCGCGAATCCTAAAATCGCGTTCATCGGAGTTCGCATATCGTGCGAGATATTGTTCAAAAATTCTGTCTTTATGTTGTTTGCAATGTTCGCGTTTCTCAGCGCGTTTTTTAGCTGCTTTTGGATATGCTGGTCTTTTAACGCCTGAAGCTTCAGTTTCTGCTGGTGGCGAGTAAAGTAAACAATCACGAGAACTGAAGAAAGCGCGATTATCATAAAGCAAAGCTCCAGATTGTCGCTTAAAAATTCAAGCAAAGTGTATTTGTAAAGCTTGTTCGCGTAATTCATTGAAACGCTCATTCCAAAATCTTTTCCAAGAAGATAAATTCCTCGGTTCAATATTCTCAAAAGGTCGGAATTTCCGGCTTCAACGCCAAAACCTCGTTCGTCCTGGGCTGGAAGCGGCATAAAAAGAATTTTTCTGTATTTTCTGTTGCTTAGAATTGTTCCGGCGCGGAGCGAGTTTATTATCGTGCAGCTTGCCTTTCCTGTTAAAATTGCAAGAAGACATTCGTCGATTGAGTCATAAAAAACGATTTTTGCGCTCGGCCAGTTTTTTTTCACGTAATGGGTCTGGAGAAGGTTGTTTTTGTTTATCGCGACTGTTTCCGTTGTCTCGCTGCTGAAAATTTTTGCATAAGCTAAATACATTCCAGATTTTACGGCGGTTTTTGAAAGATAAATGCCGTTGTTTTCGGCAAGCCACGCATCTTCGGAAAAAGGGTAGACCGCATCGAGTTTTTTGTCTTTCAGGTCGTCAAGCATTTCCTCAAAAGTGTCGTATGCAATAAATTCGGGCGCGATTTTGTCCTGAATATCAAGCGCGGAAAGCATTGCCTGCATAATGTCAACAACTGCGCCAGTCGCCTTGCCGCTTGAGTCAGTGTCGCAAAACGGAAGATAATCGTTGAAATATCCGATTTTGATAAAGTCGTGCTTTGCAACGTAATTTTCGATGATTTTTGGAAGCTGCGGATTTACAGGAATCGGCTTGTAGTATTTTTCCTCAAGGTCTTTTTTGAAAAATGGGTCGTTTGAAGTGATTGTGTAAAGCGCGGAATTCAAGTCGTCCAGCAAGTCCTGTCGATTTTTCGCTGTGCAGAGATAATAGTCTCCGTTTTTGTTTGAAGCCATTGTGTAGTCTGGAAAATTGAAGAATTTTGTGCGTTCATCTGTAAAGCGTATTCCGCCGAGCAGGTCGATTTCGCCTGTTTTCAGCTTTTCAAAAAGCTCCTCGAAAGTTCCGTAGACATATTCGTAACGCCATTTTGCAAAATATGAAATTTCCTGAAGATACTCGTATCCGTAGCCTTCTTTTGGAGAGTCGGCCGACATTCCTTCCATGTACAAGGATTTTTCGTAATATCCGACTTTTACAGTTTTTTCATTTGATTTTATGCTTTCAAACGAATTTTCTGTTTTTCCGGCTTCAAAAGCAAAAAGATTCGGTTTATTTCCAGAAAAAAGAAAAACGAGAAAAAAGGAGATTGCGGCAGATTTCGCCTTGAAAATAATTTTTCTTAGAGGAAGCAAGATTTAGTTCCCTGCAAGTTCGTTTAAATTTTCTATCGTGATTTTATATTGCTCTTTGATTTTTGAGAAAAGCTCTTCGCTTCCATCGGTTTTTCCTGCCCGGAAAATCTCAGTGATTTTTGATGACAATGAAAACAAAGCGTCAAATCCGAGATTCGCGCAAACGCCCTTGAAAGTATGCGCCGCCTGAAATCTTGCTTTTGTGTCGTTTTTTGACATGTTTTCTTCAAGCGACTGAAAACTTTTGTCGCTGATGAATTTAAGCGCGAATCTTCTTATTAAAGCGTCGTCTCCAAATCTTCCGTAAGTTTCAGCGTAGTTTCCGCCGATTTTCTTGTAACATTCTTCTGTCGTCATTTTTCTTCCACTCCGATTTTATTGAGAATCTTTTTCCTTGTATTTGCGGGCTAATTTTTCAAGTTCTTCTTTTGAATCCTTAAAGCAGTCGAGAATTTTCGGAGAGAAAGCTCCGCACTCGCCGTTCAAAATCATATTGTATGCTTCGTCCATTGCATAAGCATCTTTGTAGACTCGTTTTGAAGTTAGCGCGTCGTAGACATCCGCAACTGAGACGATTTGCGCCTCGATTGGAATTTCATCGCCTTTAAGTCCGTCAGGGTAGCCTTTTCCGTCGTAGCGTTCGTGATGGGAGCGGCAGATGGCCTTCGCTGTTTCTCTGTATTCATCGTCCCAGACGTTTGAGAACTGCTTTAGAATCTCGTAGCCTTTTGTTGTGTGCGTTTTTACATGCTCGAATTCTTCCGGCGTGAGTTTTCCGGGCTTTAAAAGCACGCTGTCTTTGATTGCGATTTTTCCGATGTCGTGAAGCGGGCTTGCGTCGGCAATCGTTTTGATTTTTTCATCTGTAAGATTATATTCTGGAAATTTTTTGGAGAGCTTTTTTGCGATTATTTTCGTGAATTCTTTTACGCGCTTGATGTGGTATCCTGTGCCTGAATGTCTGCTTTCAACGATTGTTCCGAGAAGTTCTGTTACTTTTTCGTTTATGCGGCTGAGCTTTTCCGACTGCTCCTGAAGAATTTTGTTCTGCCGTGTGATTCCTGCTGTCTGGATTTCGATGTATTCCTCGAGCCTGTTTTTGTAGGCAAAAAGGTCAACAAGGTTCTTGATTCTCTTTTTTACGACTCCTTTGTTGAACGGCTTTTTTATAAAATCTGAAACGCCAAGCTCCAGGCATTTCTGTTCTGTTTTTATGTCCTGCTCAACGCTGATGACGATAACCGGCACATGATTTATGATTCCCGAAGCCTTCATAAAGTTGATGACTTCAAATCCGCCGACCTTCGGCATTATAAGGTCTAAAAGCACAATCGAAATATCTTCATGGCTGTTTTTTAAGATATTTATTGCCTGCTCGCCGTCCGCTGCTTCAATAATTCTATAAGAATCTGAAAGCAGCGCGGAAAGAATTTCGCGGTTTAGCTCTACATCATCAACAACAAGAATTTTTTCGTTTAACATACTATACATTTGCCCCCCCCGTACAATTTATAAGAGGGATTTATAGCATTGTAATTGTTTATAAGAAATTATTAAACAAAAAATTCCAAAATATTGTCATTATTATTAAAATATTCTTGTTTTTTTACGATTGCGATGGAAGTTGATGTTTTTCCTGAAAATCACAATAATGTTTGAAGTCAAAAAAATGGGGAGCTGGAAAAATCCGGCTGAGAGTAGGCTGCATGCCTTGACCCTGGAACCTGATTTGGATAATGCCAACGTAGGGAACTTTTCTTCCTTAAAATATTTTCTGGGAACTTTTCATCTTGCGTTTTTGGAAAATATTTTTAGAGCTTAGTTTTCATTCCGTTCAATTTTAAAAATCAGAAAAATCATCAGAACGTTTTCTTCTTGAGGGCACCGCCTGAAGAAAACGAAAATTCTTTATCAAGGAGAACAAAATGAAAACTGCTTTGACAATCGCGGGCAGCGATTCGAGCGGAGGCGCCGGAATTCAAGCCGACATCAAAACGATGACTTGCAACGGCGTTTTTGCAATGAGCGCAATCACGGCTCTTACCGCCCAGAACACGACAGGCGTGAGCGCGATTATGGAAGTTACGCCGGAATTTCTGCGCGGGCAGATTAAGGCTGTCGTCACGGATATTTTTCCAGACGCGGTAAAAACAGGAATGGTTTCGTCGTCATCTTTAATCAAGGTGATTTCAGATTCAATCAAAGAATTCGCTCTTAAAAATATTGTTGTTGACCCGGTGATGGTTGCGACCAGCGGCTCAAAGCTGATTTGTGACGAGGCGATTGAGACTTTGAAAAAAGAGCTTCTTCCGCTTGCAACTGTTATTACGCCGAATATTCCAGAGGGAGAGGTCTTGTCCGGCGAGAAAATCTCATCTGAAAAAGATATGGAAAACGCGGCTAAAAAGATAAATTCGCTTTATGGCTGCAAAGTTTTGCTGAAAGGCGGTCACAGCCTGAACGACGCGAACGATTATCTTTTTGACGGAAATGAAGGCGCGTGGTTTTTAGGGAAAAGAATCGAGAATCCGAACACGCACGGAACGGGCTGCACGCTTTCAAGCGCGATTGCAAGCAATCTTGCAAAAGGCTTTTCGCTTAAAGATTCTGTTAAAAACGCGAAAGACTACTTGAGCGGCGCGCTTTCTGCAATGCTCGACTTGGGAAAAGGAAGCGGCCCGCTCGCGCACAACTGGAATATAAAATAAAAGGAAATAATTTTATGGAAAACAATGCAGAAAATAAAACAAACGTTTTTTCTAACGTTCTGATTTGGTTTGGAGCGGCGGTTTCAATCGCCGAAATTTTGACCGGAACTTATTTTGCGCCGCTCGGCTTCAAGAAAGGAATCCTTGCGATTTTGCTCGGCCATTTAATCGGCTGCGCGCTCCTGTTTTTTTCAGGATATATCGGCGCGCTTTCAAGAAAATCCGCGATGGAGTCAACGGCGGCGAGCTTCGGGCAGCTTGGCTCAAAGTTTTTCGCTCTTTTGAACGTTGTTCAGCTTGTCGGCTGGACCGGGATTATGATTTATGACGGCTCGGTCTCTGTAAACGAGATTTTCGCTTTCGGAAAATGGATTTGGGTGGCTGTAATCGGCGTTCTGATTGTTCTCTGGATTTTGATTGGAATCACGAATCTTGGAAAATTCAACACTGTCGCAATGGCGGCTCTTTTCGTTCTGACTCTCGTCCTTTGCAAGGTGATTTTTTTCAGAGGAGACTCGAATCCTGAAAATCCTTTTTCTGAGGCTCTCTCGTTCGGCTCTGCGGTGGAGCTTGCCGTGGCGATGCCGCTTTCGTGGCTTCCTTTAATCAGCGACTACACAAAATACGCGAAAAAGCCTTTCAAGGCGACTTTTGCCTCGGCCCTCACTTACGGGCTTGTTTCCTGCTGGATGTACATAATCGGAATGGGAGCGGCGATTTTGACAGGCGAGACTGACATTGCAAAAATCATGGTGAAGGCAGGGCTTGGAGTTGCCGCGCTTGTGATTTTGATTCTTTCAACTGTAACAACGACATTCCTTGACGCGTACAGCGCGGGAGTCTCGTTCAGGACAATCAGCGGAAAAATATCTGAGAAATCGGTTGCAGTCGTGGTAGCTTTAATAGGAACTTTCGCCGCGATTTTCTTTCCTATGGACAATATCACAAACTTCCTGTATTTTATCGGCTCGGTTTTTGCTCCGATGATTGCGGTTCAGCTCGCGGACTTTTTCGTCGTTAAGTCAGACTCGTCATCAAGAAAAATTGACTTTGCAAAAATTGCAATCTGGTTCATAGGATTCGCGGTTTACCGTCTTTTGATGAACTTTGACATTGCCGTGGGAAACACGATTCCAGATATGGCGGTAACATTCCTTATTGCCGCCGTCTTCGGGTTCGCAAGAAAAAAGCGGTAGATTTTTAACACGGACAAATGCTGATAAAGGCGATAATCACGGATAAAAAATCCGTGATTATTTTCGATGTCCGCTAAATCCGTGCTGAATGTTTGTTGTTTTCTCGAAGTCTGAATTCCTCAAAAAAAGCCGCCGGGATTTTCCCGAAATGCAACTTCTGGAAAAAACTGCAATCGGCGTCATCCCGAAAGGCGTTTTTCGCAGAAACTGACATTCGGGATTTTCCCGAAGCTGTTTTTTTGCAAAAACGTAAATCGGGAACGTCCCGAAACGCAAAATATTAAAAAGATGCAATCGGGATTTTCCCGAAAACGAATTCCATTTATCGCTTTCGGGAAAAAATCGTTGTTTTGCAGATTCCGAGTCAAGCTCGGAATGATATGCTTTGTTTTATTGTTGCGCGTTAGCCATTCTGTAGATTTCCGCGAAGTCCTTTTCTGTGCAGAGTTTCGCGGCTCCTTTTGCTCCGCCTGTCGCTTTTGCCGCGCCTTTTGCAAGCTTTAAAATCTCTTCTTCCGTCGGATTTATTCCAAGCTCTTTAAGATTCACCGGCATTCCAACCGAATGGTAAAAATCTTCCATCGCCTTGATTCCTTTAAGCGCGATTTCCTCATCAGTTCCTTCGTTTTTTACCTGCATGACGTTCAGCGCATATTTTACAAAGCGCGGAAGGCAGTCCTTGTAGACGTATCTAGCCCATGACGGCCAGATTGCCGCAAGCCCTGCTCCATGCGTAACGTCAAACATTCCGCCAAGCTCATGCTCGAGCATATGCGACACAAAGTCTCCGCCGCCGTTTCCACATTCTGTAAGCCCGTTGTGCGAGAGGCTTCCTGCCCACATCACTTCGGCTCTCGCAGCGTAATTTTCAGGATTGTGATGGAGAATCACCGCGTTTTTCATAACCGTGCGCAAAAGTCCCTCGGCAATCGCGTCTGTGATTTCCATGTTTTCCTTGTTTGTGAAATAACGCTCCATCGTGTGCATCATAATGTCTGCGCAGCCGCTTTCTGTCTGGTAATCCGGGAGCGAAAGTGTAAGCTCCGGGTTCATGACCGCAAATTTCGGCCGCGCGATGTCGTCGTTGTATGAGCGTTTTTCCTGCGTCTTCTCGTTTGTGATTACGCTGCTGTTGCTTGTCTCAGAGCCTGCCGCAGAAATCGTGAGAACCGAGGCGACCGGAAGGCATTTTTTCGCTTTTCTTGTGTGCTCGTAAAGCTCCCACACGTCTTTATCGCTTTCCGCAAGACCGTAGGCGATGGCCTTTGCCGTGTCAATCACAGAGCCGCCGCCCACAGCAAGGACAAAATCCGCCTGCATTTTCTTTCCTAGCTCTATTCCCTCATAGACTTTTTCAAGATGAGGATTCGGAACAACGCCGCCGAGCGTCTTAAAAGCGATATCCTCATTTTCAAGGGAATCTGTGATTTCTTTTATAAGCCCGTTCTTTACGGCGCGTTCGCTTCCGTAGACAAGCAGAACTTTTGTTCCGCCGTATTTTTTTACATAGGCCGCCGTCTTCTTGTGCGCGCCTTTTCCAAAAACAACTTCCGTAGGCGAATAATAATTAAAATCGTTTGCCATTTCTTCCTCCAAAAAGCGGTTATGACTTTATGATACCACGGAAAATGCGGGTTTGAACGAATTTTGTTATGATGAGTGTGCTGGTGTGTGAAAAGTCCGAGAAAAATTATTTTGCATTTAACCAGTTCTAATCTAAAAAGAAATCATGTCTGAAAATTGAAGTGAGTCTTCCTTTAGTCTGAAACTGCTGTGCTTCTTATGAAAAAAAATTGCCGCCTTTAGGCGGCAATAATCCAGTCAGATTTTTTCTATTTTACAACGACATTCACGAGTTTTCCTGGAACTACAATTATCTTCGCGACTGTTTTTCCGTCGGTAAACTTTTTAAAGCCGTCTGTTTCTTTTGCGAGGGCTTCGAGTGTCGCGCTGTCTGTGTCGGCTGCAGCCTCGAACTTTGCGCGGAGCTTTCCGTTTATCATAACCGGGAATTCCTTTGTGTCGTCCTTGCAGTAGCTTTCATCGAATGTCGGCCATTTCTCGTATGCGTTTGTGTCTGTGTGTCCGAGCTTCTGCCACAGCTCTTCTCCAAGGTGAGGAGCGTAAGGCGAGAGCATGAGAACAAAGCCTTCCCACATCGCTTTTGGAATTGAGTCGAGTTTTGAAGCCTCGTTCACAAAAATCATCATCTGGCTGATTGCAACGTTGAAGTCAAGATTGCTTGTGTCTTCCGTCACTTTTTTTACGGTTTTAGCGTAAGTTTTTCGGAGCGAAGCGAGCGGTTTTTCGAGTTTTCCTGTGATGTCAACATCGCTCATCGGCTTTTCTGACAAGTTCCAGATTTTGTCGAGGAAGCGGTTCACGCCGATAAGTCCCTGCGTGTTCCACGGCTTTGAGACTGTGAGAGGCCCCATGAACATCTCGTACATTCTCACGCTGTCGGCTCCGTAAGTCTTTATCATCTCGTCCGGATTCACGACGTTCTTAAGGGATTTCGACATTTTCGCAACAACGCGCTCAAGCTCTTCTCCATCGTCTTTCGCGTAATATTTGCCGTCTTTTTCTTCAACTGCGTCAACTGCGACGAGAGACTTTGACTTTCTCTGGAAAGCAAAAGAAGTAATCATTCCCTGATTGATAAGGCGGTGGAACGGCTCTTTTGTAGAGACAACTCCGCAGTCGTAAAGAACTTTGTGCCAGAAGCGCGCATACAAAAGGTGAAGAACCGCATGTTCTGCTCCTCCAACGTAAAGGTCAACAGGCATCCAGTATTTTTCTTTGTCTGACGCGCAGAAATTCATATTGTCTTTCGGGTCGAGATAGCGAAGGTAATACCAGCAGCTTCCCGCCCACTGAGGCATTGTGTTCGTCTCGCGCTTAGCGTCTGCGCCGCATTTAGGGCATTTGCAGTTTACCCAGGACTCAATTCCTGCGAGTGGAGACTCGCCTGTGCCTGTCGGCTGGTAAGTCTTTACGTTTGGAAGCTCCAGCGGAAGCTCGCTTTCCGGAACCGGAACAGTTCCGCATTTTGGACAGTGAACGAGCGGAATCGGCTCGCCCCAGTATCTCTGCCGGCTGAAAACCCAGTCGCGGAGTTTGTAGTTCACGGCTTTGCGGCCGATTTTCTTTTCTTCCAGGAATTCGAGCATTTTTGCAATCGCGTCTTTTTTGTTAAGGCCGTCCAAAAATTCAGAATTAACGTGGATTCCGTCCTGAGTCCAAGCCTCTTTTTGAACGTCAACTTCTGACTTCAAGACTTCGATGATTGGAAGACCGAATTTCTTTGCAAAATCCCAGTCGCGTGTGTCGTGCGCCGGAACTGCCATAATTGCGCCAGTTCCGTAAGAAATCAGAACATAGTCCGCAACCCAGATTGGAATGAGCTTTCCGTTAACAGGATTTATCGCGTAGCTTCCTGAGAAAACACCAGTCTTTGTCTTTGCAAGGTCGGTTCGCTCAAGGTCTGATTTCTTCGCGGCCTCATCGCGGTATTTTTCAACTGCTTCTTTCTGTTCTGCTGTCGTGAGCTTTTCAATCAAAGGATGCTCAGGAGACACAACCATGTAAGTCGCGCCAAAAAGCGTGTCGCATCTTGTCGTGTAGACTGTGAGCTTCTGCTCAGTCGCTTTTCCGTCCTTGTCTGCAACGGCAAAGTCAACTTCCGCGCCTTCTGAGCGTCCGATCCAGTTGCGCTGCATTGCCTTTACGCTTTCAGGCCAGTCGAGCCCGTCCAAGTCTTTTAAGAGACGGTCTGCATAGGCTGTGATTTTAAGAATCCACTGGCGGATAACCTTGTGCGTAACTTGCGCGCCGCAGCGGTCGCAGTGTCCTTCCTTTACTTCCTCGTT
>DHKO01000041.1:0-848 GCA_002404895.1 Treponema sp. UBA4692
GCCTTAGAAATCAGGCATTTCCAATAAAATAATTATACTATATTTTATTACTACTGCATATATGCAGGGATTATCTGGCCAAGTCGGCAAAGACCGTTTTACCTGCCTAACATTTCGCACAGAGGAAGCAGTTCCTCAACTTTTGCGACTATGCGTTTTTGCTCGGCGAGCGGAGGAAGAGGAACGAGTCCTTTGTATAATTTATCATCATTTATTGCCGGATATGCTACGCCTTTTGCATTTTCAGTGTCATTTGCACAATTATCAAATATTGGTGAAAGCAAACAATAAAATAAGAATTTATTATAAACTGCATCACAACGCGACATTACAGCAAAACCTGTGCTTGCAATTGGTTCTTCTGAGAAGTCTTTGTCAATAATACACATATTGTGAATATAAGGTCTAACAGTTGAATAAATAATATCGCCTTTCTTAACAATTTTTCTTGCCCGTGAAGGAGCTTTTTCCGGCAATATTAAATTTTCTTTTTCATTCAATTTTTGATTGATATTATCAATAGAGCCAATGCTATATAACTAAATTTTTTATCAGGAGTTTTCTGTCCATTGTTATAAACAATTTCCCTCAGTCTGCACCAGCACCAGTTCTTTGGAATCTCAAGATGAATTCTCTTGTTTCTGTTTCGTTAAACTCGTTGTCTAATATGTCGCCCATAAACACACTTTCCTGATTAAGCAGATTTTTTATTTATGGCATATTTTTTCTGATTTTTCTTGATTCTGCACGATAGCTCGTCAAAAAGCACTTTAAAAAACAAAAAAGGCTTTCTGACAAAAATCAGAAAGCCTTAAAGTTTAGCGGGGGTAGGACTCGAACCTACGGCC
>DHKO01000041.1:891-17848 GCA_002404895.1 Treponema sp. UBA4692
CCTCCGGGTTATGAGCCCGACGAGCTGCCAACTGCTCTACCCCGCGTCGTAATGTTCCAATAATATACGCTGTATCTTTCAAAATGTCAAGAAAAAACGTTGCGTTTGCGGCAATTTTTCACGTTTTTTGATAAGAGTTAATTTATTTCCTTTTGGCTCTGGGATTTTGCCGAAAGATAAAAGATTCTGCACTCAACTGCGGCGAAAATCACCGAGACAAACGCAAGATAGCGGAATCCAGACGAAAAGCCCGCAAAAAAGTTGTAGATTCCGTGCAGCAAGACCGCGTAGGCGAAAGGCATTATGTTTTTCGACTTGAAATGCCGGTAGCTCCAAAGATAAAGCGCGCTCAAAGCCGCAGAGAAAACATGAATCGCCTGCGCGCTGAAAATCCTCTTTATCAAAATGTTCAAGACAATCTCGCGTCCGGATCCGAACGTTATCTCCTGAAATTTTCTGACGATGTAGACAACCGACTCAAAACCGCCCACGAAAAGCGCGTAAATAACGGCGCAGCAAAAAAACGCGCCCAAAGTCTGCCTTTTCTGCGGAATCGCGCACATAAAAAGCATTTTCATTGTCTCTTCGATTAAGCCGTTGAAAATTATCGCAGTAACCATCACAGCCGCAAAGCTGTCTCCGCTGAAAATCTGCATTTTTAATAGAAAGAACTGAATCAAAGATGTCGGAAAAACAGTCGCCAAGCCCAAAGCGCAAGACAAAAGCCCGTACCTGACCTTGAAATTTGGATTCAAGACCTTGCTCAAGACAAAAAACAGGACAGCGGGAATAAAGCTGATTCCCAAAATCGCGTACAAATTCATCGGGGAAAAATCCTATCATTTTTTTTGAATTGAAACTATAATCTAATTCCGTGAGCGAAAACAAAAAATCGATAATCCTGCTTGGAATAAAACATTCCGGAAAGTCAACGCAAGGAAAACTTGCCGCAAAGCATTTTGAATGTGATTTTTTTGACACAGACGATGAAATCACGAGAACTACAGGAAAAACTCCGCGCCAAATTTACACGGAAAGCGGGCAGGAAGCATTTTTAAAGGCCGAGGAAGGAGCGTGCAGAAAGCTTGCCGAAAATGCGAAAAACGGAAAACGCGTCGTAATAGCGACAGGCGGCGGAATATGCAACAACAAAGCCGCGCTTGAAGAGCTTCACAAAATCGGGATTTTCGTATTTCTTGACTCTGACGAGGAAACCGCGTGCAGCAGGATTGTGCGCGAGATAAAATACGAAAAAGACGGCTCAATGTCGAATCTTCCGGCTTACATCGCGAAAAAAAATCCGTCTGATATAACTGATGTCAGAAAAATCTTCCACGGATTCTACACAGAACGGCAGAAAATCTACAGGTCAATCTGCGACATCTCAGTAAAGCTCGCCCACAGCGCGACAAAGCAGGAAAACTGCGAGAAAATAATCTCCGCAATTTGTGAAAAAGGATTCTGAGCTTGTCATTTCGGGCTCGCCCCGGAATCTGTGCTTTAAATGCAGATGCTAAAATGAATTCAGCATCTGCATTTTTTATTAACATTCGAGTGGCAAAACTCGGATTCTTTTAGGCTTCCATTTTTGTGAGCTTGCGCTGAAGCTCGAGCATTTCCTTGTGCAGATAATGGTCAACGGTGAACTTTTCAAGAACGCCCATAGGCTTTCCGTCGCTGTCAACAATGTTTATCGCGTCTGTGTCGTAGTCGGTGAAAAGCTGGTAAGCGTCAGGCAATGAAGTTTCAGGCGTGCATTTCGCATTTGGAGTCTCCATCACGTCCATAGCAAGCATATACTCGCCCATCTCGCCGATTGTCATAGCCTCTTTCAGATGCTCAAGCGTGATTGTTCCGACCAGTTTTCCCTTGTTTTCGCCTTCAGTGCTTCTGACCTCGTAGTTTGAATTCTCATGGTGGCTGAAATCAGAGATTATCTTTCCAACGTAGTCAACATCGTTCACAACCATATAGGAATCAGCACAGCAGATTTTCTCGCCGTCAACAACAATGTCGCTCACTTTCGCTTTTTTCATAATGTCGTCGATTGTGATATCAAGGCCGACCTCGCCCGCTTTTGTAACTCCGTGCTTTACGCAAATCGGGCCGAGAATCTGAACGATAAACGTTGTCGCGGTTATAATCAGCATAATCTGAGGTCCGACAGTATCAGGAAAATCGTTTCCGGCGGCGATTGAAAGTCCGATTGCGACTCCAGCCTGGCTCAAAAGGCAGAACGGAAGATACTTTCTCACAGTTTCAGGAGCTTTTGTGATTCTAGCTCCGAGACGGCTTCCGATTGTCTTTCCAAGAGTGCGTCCGCCAACATAAAGCAAAGCAATAAGGGCGATGAACGGAGTCAAAATCCAGATATTGAGCTTTGCGCCGACTGTAACGAAGAACAAGACGTAAACAGGCGGCGTGAATTTCTCGACCAGCTTGAACATCGGCTGTGTCTTAGGCGCGCCGAAATTCGTCATAAAGAATCCGATGAACATTGAGGCAAGAATATTGTCCAGCCCGACTGCCCCGCAAATGCCAGTGCATAGGAAAATCGCGCCGAGCGAGAAGCCAAGAACGCGTCCGTCGTTTCCCATAACGCCGTTCAAAATCTTGCTCAAAACAAAGCCGAACAAAAGACCGAGCGCAACCGAGCCGAAAATGTCATACGCGATAGAGCCGAGCTGACGCACGAACGAGACGGAATGTCCCTCCAGAAGCGGAGACGCGATAGTTGAGGCGATTGCGTACAAAATAAGGGCAACAGCGTCGTCCATCGCGACAATTCCAAGAACTGTAGTCGTAAGAGGACCTTTTGTCCTGTATTCCTTTAGAACATCGGTTGTGGCGGCAGGAGCCGTGGCAGAACAGATTGCGCCGAGCAGAAGTCCGAAGCAAACAGCATGAACCAAAGAATGTGTGAAGACAAAAGTCGCAAGCCCTGTCAGAACCGCCACGACAAAAAACGGCGTGATTGACTCTCCAATCAGAATTCCGACAAACTGCTTTCCATATTTTCTTATCACCTTGATTTTAAGCTCCGCTCCGACCAAAAATCCAATCAGAGAAAGCGAAGCGGTTGAAATCGGGTTCAGCGCGGCGATTGTGTCCTTTCCAAAGACAACGATTCCAGAAACTCCGAGAATAATTCCGACGACAATATAGCCGACAACCTGCGGAATCTTGAGTTTCTGGAAAATTCTTCCTCCGAAAGAGCCGAAAAACATCATAATTCCCAAAAGGAGAATAAGCTCAGAGCCGTGCAGGCTCATGACGTGCATAAATTTTGGGATAAACTGCGCAATTGGATTCATTTTAGACCTCGAAAATATGAAGAAAATATTATAGCGAATTTGAAAAATCAAATATATACAGTTAGAATTAAGCTAATATTAAGCCAGCCTTTTTTATGGGAGATTTTATGAACAAAAAGAGATTTCTTGTTCTCGCCGTTTTTGCCGCCGCATTAAGCGCATTCTGCGCAGGCTTTTCAGCGGGAAAAACCGTCTATGTTTCAGTGAAGTCCGCGAACTTCAAAAGCGGAACATCTTTCTTTTCAAAGAATGTGGGGAAACTTTCCTACGGAAACTCAGGAACTGTCGTCCAGTCAAACTCAAAGCAGACAAAAATCCGCCTTTCATCAGGAGCTACAGGCTGGGTTCCAAATGGAAGCCTGACCACAAAGAAAATCGTGGCATCATCAGGCGCGGCCAGAGTCTCGTCGTCAGAGCTTGCGAACGCCGGAAAAGGATTTTCAGCAGAGGCGGAAAACGCCTTCAAGTCGTCAAACAAGAATCTCGACTACGCAGATGTTGACGCGATGGAGAAAATCACGGTTTCAGAATCGGAGCTTCAAAAGTTCATCACAGAAGGGCACTTGAACGGAGGTGAAGAATGAAAAAAGAATCAGCAAAAAAAATCGCATCCGCAAAAACGGCTTTCCGCGCAGTCTCCGCGCTGGCCTGCGTATTTGCCTCGGCGGCGTTTTTCTCATGCGCGACTCCGTCCATTTTGACAGACGCGCTTTCATCAGCAGGCGAAATCGCGTCAAAGGCTGGATATTCCGACGCAGGAAATGTACTGAACGCGGCTTCATCAGCCTCAAAAGCGATGGAGGAAATCACGCCGGAAAATGAATATTACATCGGCAGGGCTGTGGCGGCAACGGTTCTCACAAATTACAAGAAGGCGAACGCGGAAAAGCAGCAGGCTTATCTTAACAAAATCATAAACACGCTCGCGATAAATTCCGAGGAAGCAGAGCCTTTCAACGGCTACCACGTCATGATTTTGGACTCGTCGGAAATAAACGCTTTTGCGACAAGCGGAGGACACATTTTCGTCACAAGAGGGCTTTTCAGCACGGCAAAGTCAGAAGACGAGATTGCGGCGGCTCTTGCGCACGAGATGGCGCACGTGCAGCTAAAGCACAGCCTAAAGGCAATCAAGTCTGGCAGATGGACTTCGGCTGGAGTCTCGGTTCTGAGCACAGCGGCAAAATTCTCAAACGCGGAGCTTGCGTCCTCAATGAACGACATTGTTGGCGACCAGATTTCAACAATGGTGAACAACGGTTACTCGCAGACGCAGGAATTTCAGGCAGACGAGAAGGCGCTCTCAATCCTTGCAAACGCAGGATACAATCCAAAGGCGATGATTGAAATGCTCAACTCTTTGAACGCAGTTCAGGGAAGCTCAGGCTCTGGAATGTTCAAGACGCACCCGACACCAGAAAAGCGAATCGCAAAGGCGAGCAGCGCGCTAAAGTCAGTTTCGTCTCCGACAGACACAAGCTCATACAGGAAGGCAAGATTTGCGCAATCAAAATAGAAGCTCAAAAAAGCATATTGTTCAGGCGGCAGTTTCAGTGGCGGCGGTTTTCGCCGCTGTCATGATTGTCTTTGTGTCGGGAATTCTCTCGTCCGCAGAAAAAAAGGCTTATGACTCGCGGATGAGATTCTCGTCAAAGCGCACACAAATCTCCGACAGAATCTCTCTCGTCCTGCTCGACCAGGAAAGCCTTGACTGGGCAAAAAAAGAGCGCGGCTGGAGCTGGCCGTGGCCGCGCGAAGCGTACGCAGAAATGGTCAGATATTTCAGCCGCGCAAAAGCTTCAAGCCTCGCGTTCGATATGATTTACTCCGAGCCTTCGATTTACGGAAAAAGCGATGACGAGGCATTCGCAAAGGCAAGCGAAGATTTCGGAAAAGTTGTCCAGACTGTCTACTATGAAAACGAGGAAAGCAGCGAGGGAACTTATCCTATTCCACTTCTAAAGAACTCAGCGGCGGAAATCGGAAGCGTTTCTTCAAGCCTAGACAAAAGCGACCGCGTGGCGCGCAGAAATCTTCTCCGCACAAACGCGGGAAACAAGGAGCTTTCTCTCGCGCTTGCAAGCCTGAAAACCGCAGGCGAGGAAATCGGCAATTCACAAATTCCTTCCGCAAAAGACGGCGGAATGTACATAAAATATGTTGACGATTTGGCGCGCTTCGTTCCGTACAGCGCAAAGTCGATTTTGACAAGCGAAGCGGCCCTTGAAAACGGCAGTGAAAAAGCAGCTGAGGATTTTATTCCGCCGGAGCAGTTCAAGGACAATTTCGTGTTCTTCGCACTGTACGCGCCGGGACTTTTCGATGTCTGCGCAACGCCTGTCTCATCTACATATCCGGGAGTCGGAGTTCACGCGTGCCAGCTCAACTCGATTCTCAACGGCGACTATCTTCAAGATATTCCTGTCTTCGTTCCTGTCATTCTGATTCTGCTTTCAGTTCTCGCAGGATTTATGCTCGCAAAGTCAGTTCATCAGGAAAAAAATTCGTCGCTCACGCTAAAAACGCTGCTTGCAGTTCTGCTTTGCCTTGCCTACGCGGCGGCAAACTACGCGGCTTTCAATTCCGGCTATATCCTCCCTTTGATAATTCCTATTTTCGGCTTTGTTCTTGCTTATCTAACAGCGGTTTTCGAGGACTATCTCACGGAAGGGCATCAAAAAAGATTCATAAAATCCGCTTTCAAGCATTATTTGAGCGCGGACGTAATCGAGCAGCTGATTGCAAATCCTGAGTCGCTTCATCTTGGAGGCGAGGAAAAGGAAATCACTGCGTATTTTTCCGATGTGCAGGGCTTCACTTCGATTTCTGAAAGCTTAACACCGACGGAGCTTACAGAGCTTTTGAACGTTTATCTGAGCGCGATGACGGATATAATTCAGGATTACGGCGGCTACGTTGACAAGTACGAGGGAGACGCGATTGTCGCGTTCTTCGGCGCGCCGGTTGACCAGAAAGACAACGCAAAACGCGCAGTTGACGCGGCCTTGACCTGCCAGAAAAAGCTTGAGGAAATGCAGGAAGAGCTTGTGAAAGTCTCGAAAAAGCCTTTTATCCAGCGGATCGGGCTTAACACTGGAAAGGCGATTGTCGGAAACATGGGAAGCAAGACGCGTTTCAACTACACGATGATGGGCGACACTGTGAACCTTGCAAGCCGGCTTGAGGGAATCAACAAGCAGTTTGGAACCTACACGATGTGCTCAGAGGCGACGATGAAAAGCGCGCTTGAAAACGGCTCGGCTTACGCGTTCCGCCAGCTTGCCGACATCGCTGTTGTGGGCAAAAAAACAGGCGTGAAAGTCTTCAATCCTATGGCGAAAGAAGAATTTGAGGAAATGTCTGAAGTCAGGAAAATCTACGATGACGCTTACGCTAAATTTACAGCAGGCGACTTTGAAAAGGCGAAGGAGATTTTCGAGTCGAACGCGAAAAAAGACCCTCCTTCCGCAAAATTCGTAGAGAAATGTCAGAATATGATTTCAAATCCGCCTGAAAACTGGGACGGAATCTTGAGGGCGACAGAGAAATAAAAAACATGGCGGGCTGTCTAAAAAGCGCCGTCATGCTGAATTCCGCTTTGGCTCAGCAGCTGCACTAGACATAGCGTACAAATTCCAAGCTTAGACTGAGCCAAGCTCGGGCAAAGCCCGGAATAACGCTGCCGCATTTTTCAAGAAATCTAATACAAAAGCTCGCGGACTGTTTCGGCTGGAGTTCTGTTCTCGTAAAGCCAGCCGTAAATAGCCGCCGCCGAAACAAGCTTTCTTCCGTATTCGCGCGTCTCGGAAAAAGGAAGCGTCTCAAGAAAAAGATCCGCCGGAATTCCGCACGGGCCGCGCGGAGCGTTTCCTGTTGAAGCCGCCCAGTCTTTTTGAGCCGCGGAAATCCAGCCGCGCACGTGGGTCAGACCTGCGTTGTACGCAAAAAGCGCGAGCAGCTTGTTCTTTTCAGGAACGCGGTCAATCAGATTTGAAAGATAATGCGAGCCGAACATCAGATTCGTCTCAGGCTCTAAAATATCGTACTCTTCGATTTTCGCCTTTTTAGCCTCGTCCGCCGCAGTCGAGTCCATAAGCTGGGTAAGCCCCGACGCTCCGGCATGGCTTGCAGCCTGGCTGTCAAAAAAACTCTCGCTCCGCACAAGCGCGTACAAAAGATACTCAGGAATTCCGTTCTCGGCGCAGGCTTTTTCAATCTCGTTCTTGTAGAAGCGAGGAAAAGTCAGCTCCAGAAGCTCGAGAGGAATTTTTCCTTTCGCAGAGTTATAGCCGCGAGAAGCGATTCTAAGGCTTTGAACGTTATAGTCATTCTTGTTCGCAGAATCCAAAAGCGCGCATCTATTCAAAAATCTTGAAGCGTTCACAAAGTCAAAAACAGAAAGAGAATCTCGGACTGCAAGATATTCCGTGTAGATTTTATGCGGAAAGCCGAACGCCGCATAGCCAGAAAGCAGCTTTCCGGCAGGCTTCTGCTCAGACTCCGAAATCTCGTCTATTTCTGGAATTTTCTCCTTTGAAAGCATCATCGAGCGAATCATCTCGTCCTCGGAAAGATTCAGCCTTTCAAGCGCGCAGACCTTATAGTAAAGGCTTCCGCCTCCCCCAAGAACTTTCGTGAACGCATCGACCGTCTGCCGGGTTTTCAAGCCTTCCGCACCTTTTGCAAGCCCCTCCTCAATTAGGCGGCCTGAAATGTAGGCGTACTTTGCCTGCGTCTCCTCGCTGAAATTCGAATTCGTCTCTTTCCAGACCTCAAAAAAATCCTGCCACTTATGGCTTGAAAGCAAAAGAACCGAAAGAGAGTCGAAAAAATCATCAAAATAAGACGGACTGTTTATTTTAGAGCCGTAAGTTTTCAGCGTGGAAATTATGTCGTCGGTCGAAGTTCGCAGCTGAAAGTTAAGAAGATACCAGAGACAGTTGTCAAACTGGTTTCCGTCAGCGGCGTTTTCCAGAGCCGAGCGGAAGCGGCTTAAAGTCTGCGTCCTGTACCGTCCCGCCTTGTCGTAAAGACGCGCCGCATAAAAATAAGCGTAAAAAGACTGCTCTGAATCAAGATTTTTTGCCATGCGGTCAAATTTCCGCGCGGTCGCAAAATAGTCGTCAGTTCCGTAAAGCGCGGCTTTTCCAATGTCGGACAAAATCTGGCACTCGACTTTCTCGCCGAAATTGTCAAAAATCGAGAGAATCTTGTCGATTTGCCTGAAACACTCAAGATATTTCCGCCTGTAAACCGCAATGCGGTAGCCGATTATCGTCTGGCGCGGACTTTCAATCTCAGAATCCCCGGTGAAAAAATCCTCAAAATCCGTCTGCGGCTCCAAGACTTCGGAGACAATATCGCCGTTCCTGTCGAATTCCGGCGCGGACGAGTGCTCAAGAATCCTGTAGCGGTCAAGCTCCTCCTGAAATTTCCGCGCGTGCTCCTGAATCCGCTCCAGCTGCCTGAATTCCAAATCCTTGTAGCTCTGATAAATTTCAAGATGCTCCGCCGAAAGCGGGCGCGAGACAAACCATCTGTAGAATTCATTTTCAAGACGGCTGTCCTCTTTTTCAATCAAGGAGAACATTCTGAGCGCAATAAGCTCGTTTGAAGACTTCGCCAAGTCAAGTCCGTCTGTAATCTCAATGACTTTCGAAAATTCCCCGTCGCGGTAAAGCTCCCTGCACGCAAAAACCTGCGCTTCCTCGTCCGCAAAATGCTCGGCAAGATAAACCGAAGACGAAATCCGCTCCTTGACGCTGCCCAAAAGCGTAAGAGACTCCGCGCTGCGCATGGCGACAAGCCCGCTTCCTTTTCCGCGTGAAATCTTGAATTTGCGGACAGCCTCCTTTTCGTCTCCAGAATCCGCGTCTTTCAAGCCTAAAAAATAATAAGAGTCCTTCCCAAGCCTCTTCTGCGCCTCGCCTCCAGAATCAACGGCCGAGCAAGAAGAAATCAAAAACAAGACAGCAAGCAGCACGGAGATTTTTTTCATAAAATGATTTTAATGGAAATAAAAGCGTTTGAAAACGAGGCGAAAAACCGCCGCACGGAGCGATGCTAGCAAGCGTTGCGTCGCGCAATAAAGCAAAGAGAGAATTTTCGCAGAAAATTCTCGTAAGAAGAGGAATTACAAGGATGTAATTCCTCTTCTATTTATTCCGAAGGAATCAAAATGTCTGTTCCCGAAATAATCAGGTCAGGATTCTTGATGTGGTTGTAGTTCGCGATTTTCGGATATTTCCACGGATTCTTATAGTAAGAGTCCGACAAATCCCAAAGAGTGTCTCCCCAGCGGATATGGTATTTCACGTCAGGCTTTTTCTCCGCTTTCGGAGCAGGAGCCGGAACAACTTTCTCAGGCTCTTTTGCGACAACAACCTTGTCCTCAACCGCAGGAGCTATCTCGCTTTCCTTTTCCGTCACAACAATCTGGACTGGAGACTCGTCAACAGGAGCGGCAGGCTCGGCATTTTTCGCGTCGTCATAAGAAAGCTCGGCAACCGCAGATTTTCCGCTTTCTGAAACCTCAGTTTTTTCCATATATCTCGTGTTGCGTGACTTTATCAGATTGTATTTTGACGGAACGATAAAAAGAACTAAGATTGTCGCAAGAACACAGATTATCGCGCAGATTATGCAGATTATCACAGGAACACGCGTTTTTTTCTCGCTGCCGTCGCCATAAACAGAAGCGTGCTCACCGTTCATCGTCTCCTTGTCATACAAATCAGAAAAATCCATAGCAGAGCCTTTCGTGTAGCCCGCGCCGGAATTTTCCGCAGACGGAGAACTGTTCAAGCTGTCAGGCGAAGCGTCCAAGCCTGAAGTGTCAAACGCGGTGTCGATGTCGCTTTCAGAAGCAGGCTTTGAAGCAAAAGAAGACTCAGCCTTGAACTCGTCGTCATCAAAGTCCGGCAGGTCGCCAAAATCAAGCCCGGTCGTGTCAGCGGCTATATTGCCGCCAGAAGCCGCGCCGGAAGACTCATCAGGAACGCTCTCCTCGCCAGTTGGAGACGCACTGTCAAAATTCATTCCCTCAAGCGTGTTGTCCGCAATTCCCAAGTCGTCGTCATTCTCAGAATTCGGAGAAATCACCTCAGAGCCGGAAGATGTCTCAGGAACTTCAGTCTTCTCTGAGTCGTCAAAGCTGAACGGCATATCCTCAAGCGCGTCGGACTTTATCTCCGGCAAATCATCAGGAGACAAAGACGCGTCCTTTTCCTCTTCCTCGGCAAGCGTGTCGTCCGCCAAGTCATCAAAAGAATAATCCTCGCCGTCAGCTAAAAGCCCGTTCGCGCCGTTATCCGCGCCTGAATCAGACTTTAGGGACGGAGCAAAATCGGCAGGGCTTGCCTTTTCAGCCAAGGTCTTCGAGACAAGATTTACTTCAGTCTCACTTTTCTTGCCGGTTTCAGGGTCAATCACCTCGGCAGAAAGATTGTTGTTCTCGTCAAGGCCGAGCGAAAGGTGAAGCTCAGGTTCGCCGTTCGGATGCGGAACAAGCTTCGTAACCTCAAGAGTGTCAACGTATTCCGCGTCGTCCATCGAGCCGGTCTCAGAACGATACAAGTCAATCTGAACTTTTGTCTGATTGTCTTTCGCAGTTGTCAAATCCAGCATTCTCTTTTTTGGAGTTCCCTCCTCAAGAATTGGATAAAATGTTCCATCTGCAAGTTTTATTCCGATTGTCTTCATATCTTTCCCCTGAAAGTCTGATTCTTAATTTTTTTCTGCCGCAAGGAGCGACGCTAGCAAGCGTTGCGCCGCGCAATTAAGCAAAGAGAGAACTGAAAGTTCTCGTTGATAAAAAAATTACAGGAGGTAATTTTTTTATTTGGCATTTGCCGAAGAAGCCGCACTCGCGTTGCCATATGAATATTCGGCAATTCCAGCAAGCTCGTTCACAGTTGTCCCGAATTTCTCAGCAACGTTGTATGTCGTCTTCTTTGTGATGTTTCCGTTTGAGTCATATTTATAGATGATTCTTACAGCAAGCTTGTTTTCTGCGTCGTAAGTCTGCTCCTCTGTAATCTGGTAAGAAGCGTCAAATCTGAAAACTGTCTTGTGCGTGAGCTTTCCCGCCTGGTCAGAATAAGCGATTTCAGAAAGCTTACCTGCGTCGTTGTAGGAATAAGCCGCTTTCTGCTCAAGAGAGCCGTTAGCATTGTAAGTCGCCACCTCGCCAGTTCTTCCTTTCTCGTCGTATTTTGTAATTATCTTTGAAAGAAGCGCGCCGTCGGCATTGTAATAAGACTCGTCAACCTGCTTTCCGTCCGCAATTTTCCAGATTGTCTTGTTCACAAGCGAGTCAGAAGCGTTGAATTCAGACTCCTCGGTCTTGTTTCCGTTCGCGTCATACACGCAGGAGATTTTCCACTGGATTTTTCCGTCAACGTCTGTGCAGACCTGCTCAGCAAGATTTCCTTTAGCGTCGTAAACATAAGCGATTCTATCAACAACCGCGCCCTTGCTCGTAAGCTCGGAAGACACTGTCTCCTTTCCGCTCGCGTCAAAAACGTGGGAATATCTCGCCTTTGGAGAACGGTAATAGTCTCCGAATTTCTCTGTGATTGTATATTCAGTTTTCGTATATTCCCTTTCTCCGCCCAGCGGCTTTAGCGAGACATCATTATCAAAAGCGTAGAGACTTACCGCAAATCCAGCAGCCAATGCTGAAGCAAATAAAATTCTTTTCATCTTTAATTCTCCCGGAAAAAAATACTTTCCATTTTCTTTAAATATCGGAATAATTTATGATAACTCAATAAAATTAAAAATCATAATTGAGATTTTTTAACTTAAAAAGAAGCGTGCAAAAATGAAAGACTTCACATCAGGCAGGATTTATCCGCAGCTTATAAACTATGCGATTCCTTTGATTCTCGGGAATTTTTTCCAGCTAACGTACAACGCGGTTGACTCGATTATACTCGGGCGTTTCGCGGGAAAAGAATGTCTTGCGGCGGTGGGAATCGCAAACCCAGTTATGAACATAATGATCTTCTTGATTGTGGGAATCTGCCTCGGGGCCGGAATCATAATGTCGGAATTCTACGGCGCGCACGACGAGAAAAAGCTCAAAAGCGAAATAAGCACGACAATCGCAATCGGATTCTGCTTCACGGCCTTTGTGAGCGTCATCTGCTTTGTTTTTGTAAAGCAGCTTCTGCGCGCAATCCGCTGCCCGGAAGACTTAATTGAGCATACGGCAAGCTACCTTAGAGTCGTCTTCGCAGGGCTTGTGTTCACTTTCTTCTATAACGTGTTCGCTTCCACGCTCCGCGCCGCCGGCGACTCAAAGTCTCCAATAATCTGCGTTGCAGTAAGCGCGGTTTTCAACGGAATTTTGGACTACGTTCTCGTTGCTGTCTGCGGCTTTGAAATGCGCGGAGCGGCCTACGCCACAGTCGCATCCCAGCTAATCAGCTGCCTTTTAATAATAGGATACATCTACAGAAAAGTCCCGATGATTGCAATCAGAAAAAAGGAATTCAAGGTTGACCGCTCGCTGATTTTCCGCACGGTGAACTACTCATGGGCGACCGCCTTGCAGCAGTGCGTCCTTTACGTGGGAAAGCTTCTCGTGCAGTGCACCGTGAATCCGCTCGGAGTTGACGCGATCGCGACTTTCAACGCAGGAACAAAAGTCGACGACTTCTGCTACCAGCCGACCCAGAGCATCGGGCAAACAATCACGACTTTTATGGCGCAGAACCGCGGATCAAAAAAACCAGCCCGCCAGCGCGAAGGCTTCCTGAAAGGATTCTCGCTCGAATGGATTTACATCGCATTCACAATCGTTCTTGTGATGATTTTCAGAAAGCAGATTGTCACGCTTTTCGCAGGAAAAGACGAGCCGGAAGTCCTGAAGCTCGGCATGAGCTACCTTTTCTTGATGGCGTGCTTCTATATTCTGCCGGCGACAACAAACGGAATACAGGCGTTCTTCCGAGGAACAGGAGACATCAAAATCACAGTAATCTCGACAACCGCGCAGATAATTTTCCGCGTCGCGTTCAGCTTTATCCTCTGCCCGATAATGGGCGTGAACGGAGCGGCTTGGGCCTGCCTTGCCGGCTGGATTGCGATGCTTGCGGTGGAGCTTCCGATTTTCTTCTTCGCATGGCGAAAGATGAAAAGGGCAATCAGAGAAGCTAGGTAAACTTAGGTAAACTAGAGATAAACTTGCGGCAGACTGGATGCAAAATCGAGGCAGACTAGAACGGACGCTGGAACGGGTCTCCGTATTTGTCCATCATAGAATCTTTCATATTTCCGTCGTTGCCGTAGTTAAAATCGTAAGGGTCTTTCGCGTTCACGCGGCCTGAAAAAAGGAACAGCGCAAGAAAAAATAAAGGCAAAGCAAATTTCATAAAATCTCCTAGTTTAGCAGATTCCGAAACAAGTTCGGAATGACGTGTTTTTTATCACACTTAAACTTTTTCGTCATAATGGAAATTCACCGTCATGCTGAACTCGAGTATTTTTTATATTCGCTTTGATTCAGCATCTCCTATTTTAGCAGATTCCGAAATCAAAGCGAGAACTAACGTTTTCGAGTTAAGAATGACATGTTTTTTTCCGCCGTCTTGAATTCAGAATGACGCGCTTTTATCTCCTTTTCTCCCATCAAAAGAAAATTTTATCGCTTGTTGAAACATTCCAAATCACGATGTAAAATAGCTTCAATATAAATTTCAGAATTAACTTTTCTGCTTCTATTTGACAAAAAATCCATAGTTAATTTAGGAGGACAATATGTCCAGAAAGAAACAGTCGATGGATGGAAACCAGGCTGCGGCTCACGTCGCTTATGCTTTTACTGAGGTAGCCGGTATTTATCCTATCACCCCGTCGTCTCCAATGGCTGACTGGGTTGACAACTGGTCTGCGAACGGCCAGAAAAACGTTTTCGGTGAAAAAGTAAAAGTAATCGAAATGGAATCTGAGGCAGGCGCGGCGGGAACTGTTCACGGTTCTCTCGCTTCGGGAGCTTTGACAACAACTTTCACAGCTTCCCAGGGTCTTCTTTTGATGATTCCGAATATGTACAAGATTGCGGCTGAGCAGCTTCCTTGTGTATTCCACGTTGCTGCGCGCTGTGTCGCAACTCAGTCTTTGAACATTTTCGGCGACCACTCAGACGTTTACGCTTGCCGCCAGACTGGAGCCGCAATGCTCGCTGAGTCTAACCCGCAGGAAGTCATGGACTTGGCTCCGGTTGCGCACTTGGCTGCAATCGAGGGAAAAGTCGCTTTCATCAACTTCTTCGACGGATTCCGCACTTCACACGAGATTCAGAAAATCGAGCTTTGGGACTACGCTGACCTCAAAGAAATGCTCAACATGGACGCTGTAAAGGAATTCAGAGCGCACGCGCTTAATCCAGAGCATCCTGCAATGCGCGGCTCTCACGAGAACGGAGACGTTTTCTTCCAGCACCGCGAGGCTTGCAACTCAACTTACGACGCACTTCCAGCAATCGTTGAGAAATACATCAACAAAATCAACGAGAAGCTCGGAACTCACTACGGACTGTTCGACTACTACGGCGCGCCGGACGCTGACCGCGTAATCGTTGCGATGGGCTCAATCTGCGACGTTGCAGAGGAAGTCATCGACTATCTTACAAAGAAAGGCGAGAAAGTCGGCCTTGTAAAAGTGCATCTCTACAGACCGTGGGTTTCTGCAAAATTCCTTGAAAAACTCCCGAAAACCGTAAAGAAAATCGCAGTTCTCGACAGAACAAAGGAGCCAGGCTCTCTCGGAGAACCGCTTTACCTTGATGTTGCCGCAACTTTGCGCGAGGCTGGCTTGAACGATGTTGTTCTTACAGGCGGCCGCTACGGTCTCGGCTCAAAAGACACTCCTCCAAGCTCAGTGTTCGCAATCTACACAGAGCTTGCAAAAGACGCTCCAAAATCACGCTTCACAATCGGAATTGTTGACGATGTTACTCATCTTTCATTGCCAGAAGTCAAGCCGGCTCCAATCACATCTGCAGAGGGAACTGTAGAGTGCAAATTCTGGGGAATCGGCGGCGACGGAACAGTCGGAGCCAACAAAGACTCGACAAAAATCATCGGCGACCACACAGACAAGTACATTCAGGCTTACTTCCAGTACGACTCAAAGAAGACAGGAGGAATCACAATTTCTCACCTGCGCTTCGGCGACCATCCAATCAAGTCTCCTTACTACATCAATCAGGCTGACTTCGTTGCCTGCCACAACCAGTCTTATATCATCAAGGGATACAAGATGGTTCAGGATGTCAAGAAAGGCGGAATCTTCCTTATCAACTGCCAGTGGTCAGACGAGGAGCTTGACAAGCATCTTCCTGCAGAGTCAAAGAAATACATCTACGACAACAAGATTAAAGTCTACACAGTTGACGCTGTAGACATCGCGACAAAAATCGGACTTGGAAAACGCACTTCAACAGTTCTCCAGTCCGCATTCTTCAAGCTCGCGAACGTTCTTCCTTCAGAAGAAGCAATCAAATACATGAAGGAAAAGGTTGTCGCAAAGTTCTCTAAGAAAGGACAGGACATCGTCGACATGAACTGCCAGGCGATTGATCAGGGAGCAGGAGCTTTGCACGAGGTAAAAGTTCCTGAAAGCTGGGCAAATCCGGCTCCGGACGCTGCAAAGCCTGCTCTCAAGGGCGAGGCAAAAACAGTCGCTATGGTCGAGAAGCTCATGAATCCAATCGGACTTATGGACGGAGACAACCTTCCTGTTTCTGCATTCAAGGACAACCCGGACGGACAGTTTGAGCTTGGAGCTTCCGCATACGAGAAGCGCGGAACAGCGGTCATGGTTCCAGCATGGAATTCAGAGACTTGTGTTCAGTGCAACTCTTGCGCGTTTGTCTGCTCTCACGCGACAATCCGCCCGTACCTTCTTACAGCCGACGAGGCTTCAAAAGTTGAGGGACTCGGAGCAAAGACTCTCGCTGTAAAGAACCCGAAACTTTCTCAGTACAAATACACACTGTCTGTTTCTCCGCTCGACTGCATGGGCTGCGGCGAATGCACAACAGTTTGTCCTACAAAATCTCTCACAATGGTTCCGCAGGAAAGCCTTGTCAAGAACCAGCCGCAGTGGGATTACCTTGTAGCTAATGTTTCTAAGAAGCCGGAAGTTGACACATTGCCGCTTTCACCGATGACTTCACAGTACAGCCAGCCATTGCTTGAATTCTCAGGCTCTTGCGCAGGCTGTGCAGAGACATCTTACGCTCGCCTTGTCACACAGCTTTTCGGAGAGCATATGTACATTTCAAATGCTACAGGCTGCTCTTCAATCTGGGGCGGACCTGCCGCTACAGCTCCTTACACAATCAACAAGGACTCAAAGAAAGGACCGGCCTGGGCTAACTCACTCTTTGAGGACAACGCTGAGCACGGACTTGGAATGTACGCAGGACAGAAATTTATCCGCGACAGCCTTATCTCAAAGCTCGAGGAAGTTGAATCTAAGACAGACAACGCTTCCCTTAAAGCCGCAATCGCAAAATACCTGGAGACAAAGGACGACACAATCGCAAACACTCCTGCAACAGACGCTCTTGTAAAAGAACTTGAAGCTTGCGGATGTGAAACTTCTAAGGAAATCCTTGAAAAGAAAGACTA
>DHKO01000008.1 GCA_002404895.1 Treponema sp. UBA4692
GGACTGCGCGGAGTTATGGGCGGTGGCACAAACCGCATGAACACCCTCGAAATAAACCTTGCCACCCAGGGACTTGCAAACTATGTTCTTAAAGCGTTCCCTCAGAAGGCAAAAGACGGAACCTTGAGCGCGGTAATCGCTTACGACAGCCGCAAGAATTCCGATGTCTTCGCAGAGGCTACAGCCCTTATTCTTGCCGCAAACGGAATCAAGGCTTATCTTTTCACAGGTCTCCGCCCTACTCCAGAGCTTTCGTTCGCAATCCGCGAGCTTGGTGCGCAGACAGGCGTTGTCGTAACGGCTTCTCACAACCCGCCGCAGTACAACGGCTACAAGGCTTACTGGGACAACGGAGCGCAGGTAATCGAGCCGCATGATGCTGGAATCATCGATGAAGTGAACGCGGTAAAATCAGTAAAGACAATCTCAAAGGAAGAAGCGCTTAAATCAGGAAAGCTCGTTATGATTGACAAGGAAATCGACGAGAAATTCTGGGCGATGTGCAAGGCTCAGCTTTTCCGCCCTGAGCTTATCAAGGAAAAGGCTTCAACAGTAAAAATCGTCTACACGCCGCTCCACGGAACAGGCGCAATGCACGTTGAAAAAGTTCTCGGAGACCTCGGACTCAAAGTTATCACAGTTCCACAGCAGAGAGAGCCAGACGGAAGATTCCCGACAGTTGAAAAGCCGAACCCGGAGGAAGCTCCAGCGCTTAAGCTCGCAGTTGAGCTTGGCGAAAAAGAAAAGGCTGACTGCGTAATGGCAACCGACCCTGACGCAGACAGATTCGGAACTGCGTTCCCTGGAAAAGACGGAAAATTCGTCCTCGTCTCAGGAAACCAGATGGGCGCGCTTTTGTGCGAGTACGTTCTTCTTTCAAGAAAAGAGCTTGGAAAAATGCCTGCAAGCCCGGCTGCAATCCGCTCAATCGTAACATCGCCTTTCTGCGACTATATCTGCAAGAAATTCGGCGTGAAAATGCACGAGTGCCTGACAGGATTCAAATGGATTGCCGCTGTTGAGGATGAATTTGAAAAAGACGGCTCAGAAAATTACGTTTTCGGACTTGAAGAGTCTTACGGCTACAAAGTCGAAAAAGAAGTGATGGACAAGGACGGCGTTTCAGCGGCCGCAATGTGCGCGGAAATGACTTTGTACTGGGCTTCAAAAGGAAAATCAATTCTCGAGCATCTTGACGATATGTGGAAAGAGTACGGATTCTTCGAGGACAGAGCGATTTCGCAGTATTTCCCTGGCTCGGCTGGAAAAGAAGTCATGGCAGGAATTATGACAAAACTCCGCGCGGAAGGCTTGAAAGTTCTCGGAGGAAAGAAAGTTCTTGAAATCCGCGA
This sequence comes from Treponema sp. UBA4692, assembly GCA_002404895.1. Taxonomy (GTDB): domain Bacteria; phylum Spirochaetota; class Spirochaetia; order Treponematales; family Treponemataceae; genus Treponema_D. Next base: position 1,353 of record DHKO01000008.1, read on the forward strand.
CATTCAGGAAAGAGTTTCTTACAATCCTGAAAACCCGGCTGAAAAGTCAAAAATCGCGCTTCCAAAATCAAACGTTCTCCAGTTTGTGCTTGAAGGCGGAACAATCGTTTCAGCCCGTCCGTCAGGAACAGAGCCGAAAATCAAGTTCTACATCAACTCACGGACTGAGGTCAAAGGAACTCTCGACGAGGCGAAGAAAGAATCGGCTGCTGTATGCGACAAGATTTCTGAGGAAATCAAAGCTCTTCTTGCAAGCAACTGATGAAAAAATCAAGTCTCCACTTGATTACTAACTATAAGCGGCTCCTTAAATCTTTTGATTCGGGAGCCGTTTTCTGCGCAGTTGACACAGAAACCACAGGAATCAAGCTTTATAAAAAAAATCCTGAAAATCCAGACGACAAGACTCTTTTTTGCAGAATAATAGAAATCGGCGCGGTAAAATTCAGCAAGGACGGCGTGATTTCAACTTTTGACGCGCTGATAAATCCGAACGAAAAACTTTCGCCTTTTATAACAAACCTCACTCACATAACCGACGAGATGCTGCTTGAAAAGCCGGGCTTCAATTCTGTCGCGGAAACTTTCATGAATTTTCTCGAAAATCCGCAGAGCGACAAGATTTCAGGAATTTCCGAGCCAAAAAAAACAATTTTAGTCGCCCACAACGCGCAGTTCGACATCAGATTTCTGAACGCGGAACTTGAAAACTGCGGAAAAAGAAAAATGGAAAATCTCGCTGTTGACACGCTAAGGCTTTCGCGGCTTGTATATCAGGACTTTTCAAGCTGGACTCTTCAAAATCTCGCGGCGAAGCTCAACATTCAAGTAAAATCGGCGCACAGGGCGGATGACGACGCAAGAGTGTGCATGGAGCTTTTTAAATGCTGCATCGAAGATTTCCGGCTTCAATATAGGCAAAAACAGCAGAAACGAGAGAGCCTTGCCGAGGAAGCTCTTTTTGATTTTTAGACAGCGGACAACAAAGCGGAAAATGCAGGCAAACCGGCCCTGCTGGCGCCTGCTAAAATCTCTGATTGACTGTAAAAATCGTAAATGTTAAAATATTTGCTATCTTTTAAACATATCAAAAAAAGGAATAAAAAATGAAAAATAAGGGTTATTGGATTGGCTCGGTGATTATTTTCGTTCTTGCCGTTGTCTGCTTCGTTGTTTTTGGCGTTGGAACAGAAATCATCAACGCGGTTACAGGAGCTGGAAAGGCTTCTTCTTTCGGCAAATACGATGGAAAAGACATTGAGCTTGTTCCGGGTTCTGATTTTGCGAACGCAGTCCAGAATTATTCAAACTACTTCCAGTCGCAGGGACAAAATCTTGATGAAAACGCATATTTCTATATTTACAGCTATGCTTTCAACGCTGCTGTGCAGTCAATGGCTTACAAGGACGCTGTAAAAAAATCAGGATACGCTCCAAGCGAAAAGTCAGTTTCAAGAGCAATGCTCCCTTATTTCTCAAGCAACGGAAAATTTGACCCGGCAATTTACGCTCAGGTTTCAGAATCAGACAAATCTTCTATTAAAAAGGACATCGTAAACAGCCTGACTTATCAGCGTTTCGCCGAGGACGTTTTTGGAAGTTCCAGCGGCGATGAAAAGATGTTCGGAGCTAAGGCTTCATCAAAAGAAGCGGCATTTGCGGAAGAGATTGCGACAACAAAAAGAGGATTCGAGATTGCATATTTTGACAAGAACGCTTACCCGGATTCAGAAGTTCTTGCATACGCAAACGAAAACAAAGACAAATTTGAAAAATACTCGCTTTCAATCGTTTCTTTCGACGACGAGGCTGAGGCAAAGAAAATCCGCGCCCAGATTTTGAACAATGAAATCACTTTCGAGGACGCGATTTCTGAATATTCAAAAAAATATTACAGCAACTCTGAAGGAAAAATCACAAACAGCTACGCTTATCAGATTTCTTCAAACATCGCAAATGCGGATGACTTTTCAAAGATTTCTTCACTCAAAAACGATGAAGTCAGCGATGTAATCAAAATGCACAACGGATACACAATCTACAAATGCACAGGCGACAAAGTTGCTGCGAATTTTGAAGACGAGGCGACTCTCAAAGACGTTAAATCTTACATCAAATCAAACGAGTCTGGAAGAATCGAAGACTTCTTTATGAACAAGGCGAACGGCTTTGCAAAAGCTGCGGCTGGCAATTTCACGGAAGCGGCAAATGAATTTGAAGCTGAAACAGCATCAGTTGCTCCGTTCCCGCTCAACTACGGAGAGCTTTCATTCGCAGACAAAATCACGGCAGGCGACATTTCTGCCCTTGCAAATGCAGGCTCAAACGAGAATCTCCTTGAAAAAGCATTCGCTTTGAAAGAAAACGAGATTTCAGAGCCGATTGTAAACGGAAACTACATCGTTGTTATGAAACTTACTAGCACGGAAAAAACTGAAATTTCAGACGACGAGAAAAAAGCTGTTGCAAACGCGCTCGCAGAATACGACCAGATTTCCGCACAGACTGCAATTCTGACTTCTGACAAAGTTCAGAACAATGTTGCGCAGACTTATTTTAAAAGCATCCGTAACAAATAATTGAATCAAACTGATTTTCAAAAGCCCTGTCTGGTTGATACTGGCCGGGGCTTTTCTGTTTATTATCAAAACCGTTTTCTCTATTCAAAATACGCGCCCAAAAAAACGATTGTAACTGCTGTCGAAAATCTTGAAGTTTTTCCGGGAACGCTTTTTTTGATTTTCTCGCCGCTTTTGTGGCATGGTCTTGAGGAGCTTTTAGAAAAACTTCCTGAAAAATGCTTTATTCTCGCTCTTGAAAGGGATTTTGAGCTTTACGCGCTTGCAGAAAAATCGCTAAAAGAAAAAATCGAAAAAAATCCTGAACTTAAAATCGCAGAAAAAACAAGGCTTCTTTCTCCTGAAAAAATTCCATATATCGTCAATATCATCTTGAATCAAAATATTGAAAAAAAAGACGAAATTCCGCCAGTCTATAATTTCAGGCGGGTAATCCATCTTGAATTTTCTGGCGGTGCGGCTTTTAATAAGGAATTTTATCAGAATGTTTCAATGCTCGCGCAAAACGCAATCGGCTCATTCTGGAAAAACCGGCTCACTTTGACAAGGCTTGGAAGATTGTATTCAAGAAACATTTTCAAGAATCTTTCAAATCTGCCGTATGCAGCTGATTTCTCGAATTTCATCAAAAAAATCGAAAAACCGATTTTCATATTTGGGGCGGGCGAAAGCACCGTTGAGACATTAAAAGAACTCGGCACAAGAGAACTTCAAAAATGCTTTGTATTATGCGTGGACGCGGCACTGCCTGTGCTAAGCGCATTCAAAGCAATTCCAGATGCGGTTGTGGCGGTTGAAGGCCAGCTTGCAATTGAAAAAGCGTACATCGGAAACGCGAAGCTAAAATCATTTGTTTTTGCCGATATGGCTTCAAGAAAGCAGGTTTTGTCGCACTCGAAAAACTTCGCATATTTTGCCTCGGAATATTCAAAGACAAATTTTCTTGAAAACTTGAAAAAACACGATTTTTTCCCGAAGACGATTCCGGCTCTCGGCTCGGTCGGGCTTACAGCCTCATATCTCGCGCTTGAACTAAGAAAATCACAAGAGATTCCTGTATTTGCGGCAGGGCTTGACTTTGACTTTTCTCTTGGAAAAACGCACGCGCAGAATGCTCCAGCCCACATTTTGCGTCTTATTTCTTCAGACAGAATCAGAAAAACAGCAAATTATGATTCGGCTTTCAAAAACGGAGCTTCAAGGCTTGGAAAAATAAATGGAAAAGATTTTTTCACCGATATTTCACTTTCGAACTACGCAAAATCATTCAATGATGTTTTTGGGAAAACCATAAATTTCTTCAGCTGCTCAGAATTCGGCTTGAACCTTGGAATTCCGCAAGTTAAAAATGGCGCTGTGAAAAATTTCTTAAAAAAAATAAAAAACAACGGCACAAGTCTTTTGAATTCTGAAAATCAAAACATAAAATCAAAAGAAAAAATCCGAAGAGACATTCTGCTCTACATGAAAAATGAGGAAAATGCGCTTGAAAGAATCAAAAATCTCTTGTCGAATGGAAAAGGCGAAAAACAGACGCAGGAAAACTTTGAGAAAGAGCTTGAAAACTTGATTACAGAACGCGAATATCTTTTTCTGCACTTTCCAGACGGATACAAATGCGACACAAAAGACATCAGTTTTTTAAAACGCGTCAGAAGCGAGCTTGATTTTTTCTTGAAAGACATCAAAAATGCGGCTGAGCTTTTACAGAAAAGCGAATAAGCTAAAAATATGGCAATTTCAAACTGTTCAAAAACGCCGGTTTTCTGAAAAAAAATCCTTGAAAAGCTAAAAATCTCGTTCTTTTTATAAAAAAAATCCTGCATTTAAGAACGTGTTTCAGCACTAAACGCAGGATTTTTTATTTTCATCTTTTTTACTCGTCTTTTTCTTTCAGGACTGCGAGGAACGCGCTTTGCGGAAGTTCCACGTTTCCAATCATCTTCATGCGTTTTTTTCCTTCCTTCTGCTTTTCAAGAAGCTTGCGTTTTCGCGTAACATCGCCGCCGTAGCATTTTGCAAGAACGTCTTTTCTGACAGGATTCACGGTTTCACGCGCGATAATCTGGCTTCCGATTGCGCCTTGAATCGCAATTTTGAACTGCTGGCGTGAAATCTCGTCTTTAAGCCGCTCGCATACTTTTTTTGCCCGGGCTGCGGCTTCAGGCTTGAATGCGAGCTGTGAAAGAGCGTCAACAGGCTTTCCGTTGAGCAAAATATCAACTTTTACGAGCTGAGTCGGCTTATAGTCCGTAACCTCGTAGTCAAACGAAGCGTAGCCACGGCTATAGCTTTTCAGCTTGTCATAAAAATCAAAAAGAACCTCGGCAAGCGGCATATCATAAGTAAGCTCAACGCGTTTTTCATCAAGATAAGTCATATTCGTCTGCATTCCGCGCTTTTCCGTGCAGAGATTCATAATCGAGCCGATGTATTCTGACGGAGTTATAATCGAAGCGTTGATGTAAGGCTCCCACGCCTCCTGAACTTTTGTCTCAGGATACTCAGTCGGATTATCGATAATCTTCTCGTCTCCGTTTGTCATCTTGACTTTGTACTGAACAGACGGAGCTGTAAAAATAACCGCCTGGTCATAGTCGCGCTCAAGACGCTCCTGAACAATTTCAAGATGAAGAAGCCCCAAAAATCCGCAGCGGAAGCCGTTTCCCAAAGCGAGCGAATTGTCTTTCTCGTAGACAAGCGAAGCATCGTTCAGCTTTAGTTTTTCCATGCTGTCGCGAAGCTCCTCGTAGTCGTTTGAATCCATAGGATAAATCGAAGAGAAAACGACAGGCTTTACTTCTTTGAATCCGTCAAGCGGAACAGGCGCAGGATTAGAAGCCAAAGTTACAGTGTCGCCAACACGCACATCGCTTACAGTTTTTACGCCCGCGATTATATATCCAACATCGCCAGCCTCAAGATAAGGACGCTCCTCATAATTGATTTTGAATATTCCAATCTGGTCAACTTTGTAATCAGTTCCTTTCGCCATAAAACGGATTACATCGCCCTTCTTGATTCTGCCCTCTTTTACTCTGATATGAACGACAACGCCTCTGTACTCGTCATAATGGCAGTCAAAAATCAAAGCCTGAGCATTTCCGTCGGGATTTCCTGTAGGAGCCGGGAATTTTGTTACAATCGCCTCCATAAGCTCGTCGATTCCCTCGCCTGTTTTTGCAGAAACACAGACTGCGTCGTTTGAGTCAAGCCCCAAATCGTGGTCAATCTGCTTTTTGACAGACGGAATGTCCGCGCTTGGAAGGTCGATTTTGTTGATGACAGGAACAATCGCCAAGTCATGCTCCATCGCCATATAAAGATTGGAGACAGTTTGGCTTTCAACGCCCTGGCTTGCGTCAACCAAAAGAAGCGCGCCCTCGCAAGAAGCAATCGCGCGGCTGACCTCATAAGAAAAATCGACATGGCCGGGAGTGTCAACGAAGTTAAGCTCGTAGTCGTGTCCGTCTTTCGCATGATAAGGAATCGTAACCGCCTGGCTTTTTATTGTGATTCCGCGCTCGCGCTCAATATCCATATTGTCGAGAATCTGGTTTGTCATCTGGCGGTCATCGATGATTTTCGCTTTTTGAATCAGCCTGTCGGATAAAGTCGATTTTCCGTGGTCAATGTGGGCAACAATGCAAAAGTTGCGCTTGTATTTCATTTCTGTCATTTTTCTTTCCTTTTTATTAAAAATAATACGGACTGTCCAAAACCGAAGCGAACGCCATATTTATATCAAGATAGCCTTTTTTTCTGTTTTTTGAGTGAAGCTCAACATACAATGCCGTTTTTTCATCGTTCAGTTTCAGGCTCACGATTTCAAGCGGGTCGCTCTCGCTGAATCCGTATTCATCCGCAACAGAGCCTTTTATGATTTTCTCGACTGAATATTTTTTTGAGCTTATAGTCGAGACTGAAGTCAGCTTCATTCCGAAAATCGGATAGGCAGAATTCGCGAACAAGTCGCTTTTGTAAATCACGTAGCCCGGAGATTCAGGGCGCGCTGCAAGATAAAGAGTTCCATCAAGCTCTTTATCATCTTCTCCGCGGCGGTATTTCAGCTTTATAATCGACTTTGCGGGATTCTTCATCATTACGCTCTGCATTTCTTCAAGAGAAGCGATTTTCTGTCCGTCAAATTCTGTGATTACATCTCCAGAACGAAGTTTCGCCCGGCTTGCGCTTCCGCCCGGAAGAATGTACTGAATTTCAAGCCCGGAATTTTTGCCAAGCTCTTTTTTTGTGTGTCCGTAGCATCCGAGCCACGGATGGCTTATCTTTCCGCCGGCATACAGCGAAGGCAAAAGGCTTTTCAGATATTCAACAGGAATCGCGAAATTCAAGCCCTCGTACTGCAACATTCCGGCAAAAACAACAGCCTGAACGTTTCCGTTCTCATCAATGCAAGGTCCGCCTGAATTTCCGGAGTTCACAGCCGCGTCAATCTGCATCACAGAGCCGAGCGAGAAAAGTTTTCTGTCAACCGCGCTCACAATTCCGCTTGTCAAAGTTCTCTCAAGACCGACCGGCGAGCCAATCACATAGACTTTGTCGCCGACTTCCAAATCTGAGCTTGAGCCGAGATTAAAGACGTAAGGAGCTTCAACTTCGGTTTTTATCAAGGCCAAGTCGATTTCGGAATCCCAGCCTATTACTTTCGCGGGAATTTTCGTGTCTGTATCTTTTCCGACTTTTATGTAAAGCTTTGAGTAAGCCGAGCTTTTTCTGTCAACAACGTCCTCGATAACGTGATTGTTCGTGATTATGTATCCGTCTTTTGATATGAAAAATCCGGAGCCGATAACGCGGTCGGCATAGCCCATTCCATTCTCGACTTTTATTCCCTTGTCAACCCAGATTGTTACAGTTCCGTCAATCAATTCTGAAACTTTCTTTTCCAATGATTTTGACGGAGATGAAGAAAGTCCCGGCACTTTCGCATTATGAAGAGAATCAAGCTCCTCTTTGCTTTTCGAAAGCGAAGAAAGTCCTTTATAAGACACATTTTCAAGAGAAGTGTAAAGACGTTTGGCGTTGAAATAATCCTCATTTTCAATGCACTTGTTGAATTCAGCGACAACCTTGTCAAAACACTGCGAAAGAATGTCATCGTCGCCCAAAAGATAAGCGCGCCACAGAGACTGAACAGAATTATCTTCCATTAAAGAAGTGATTCTCCCAGCCTCGGCTCTCCGCGCGTCTTCCTGAGTGTAGTCAATATCAGAAAAAACATCTTCCGGGTCTTTTACAGTCGCGCACGAAAACAAAAAGGCAGAAAAAATTCCTGCCGCAGCAATAAACTTGTTTTTTTTCATCATTTTTTAATTTTCCATTGAGGAAGGCAAAATTTCAGCAAAAATCTTATCTCCGACTCTGACGGCCAAATATCTTTCCTGATTGTCTTCCAATATTATACAAACACCTTGAGAGCCAATCTGGTTAATTTTCTGGGAGATTTTCTCCTCGGTAGATTTTAAGCCAGTTTCAGAAATCCAGTAAAAATTCTCAAGAGAGCCTTTTTTCACAGAAAGCTCATCGCCGCCGATTTTCACGCTTACAGGAATTCCGTTCTCGCTTGAAACCGTAACAATCTGATTTTTAACCGGCTCGTGAAACATCGCTTCCTCGCGCAGGTTTTCGCCGTCAGCAGACGGAAGTTTCACATAGCGAACGTCCCATTTTCCGTCTGCGTCATAATCCCAGGAAGAGATTTTTCCTTCTCCAGCCGTGTATTCTTCCATAAAGTCAGGAATTGTGTCGCCGTTCCTGTCGATTTTTATTGACTTAACATAAATTCCGGTTTTTACAGCAGGACTTCCAAAAAGATTTGTGATTATCTGCATCTCGTCGGCCGGAGAAATAAATTTCTGGCTCAAATCCTTTGAATATCCATATTCTTCAATTGTCTCAAAAGTTCCGTCTCCGTCAACATCAACCGCCCTGCTTACAGGAAGACCGTTCTCGAATTTTGCCTGCGCGTAGATTTTTCCATCCGCAGAATAAACAGCCTGCTGAGCATATCCGTTCAAAAGACTCACGGAAATTTCCGCATTCGGTCTTTCCTTTGACGGCATTGTGTAGCCAAATGCGGAATTTATAAAGCTCGCAGTGTCAATTTGCGTATTTTTTGAATTCAGAACAGGAACAAAAAAGTCAAAATCAAGATTCGTCTTCGCAGTTTTTTCGCTTTCAACCGAAAATGGACACCAAGCGAGCGTGCCGGAAATTATGTCAAAAGCGATTTCAGGAACATCAGAATCGTTTAGATTTTCCGAACCGTAAAAATTTGAGTTTTCGGATTTTTCAGAATTTGACGGAAGAGCGTAAACAGCCTGCTTAATATAAGGCCAGTTTCCATAGGAAATTTTCGTGCCGTTCTGCAAGAGATTCAAAACAACAGGCACGCCAAAATCGCAGTCGCAAGTCCATTCAAAATCGTCATCCTGATTTTCATCGTAAAAAATCTTGGCAGGCCGTCCCCGCTCATACTTCACAGTCATATTCACAAGCAAATCGCCGTCGGTGTCAATCAAAAGAGTTCCATTGTACGAATTAAGGTATTCCGAAAATTCTTTTTTAGAGTCATCGCTTTTCAGAGATTTTATAAAAAGCTGCAAGACAGGCAAAAAAGCAGAATCGTCAGAAAATTTATAGAAATAATCGAGAGCGTCGCGTTCCTTTATCAGGTTTGAATTCAGTGCGAGAGCCGGATAAACAGGAGACTTTGCGCCTTTCGCGTTAAAGGATTTTATTATTCGCGCGCGTTTTTCTGAATCTTGAACAAAAAAAGCCGCCAAAAGCTCAATTTCAGGATTTGAATTCTTGTAGTTTGAAAGAGACGCCAAGAAAGAATCCGCGATTCTCTGAACACGCTCGTCGAAAACAAAATTTCCAGAACTAGATGCAAGAGAATCAAAAGCAAGAGAAGTGTTTTGAGTCTCTGAAACATCAGAATCAGAAAAGTTGCCGAAATCAGAAGAATCAAAATTTAAATCGGGATTTTGTGACTTTTTCTCCGCCAAAGCGAATTCAAAGCGATAAAAAAGCTCCGCGAATCTTGAATCTTTCGGATAAACTCTTCTTGCCGCGTCAATTTTCATCCGGGCAGCTTCAATGCTTTCTTCTGTTTTCTGGTTGTAATAAGATTTTGCGCGGATATATTCAGCGTCGGAAGAATAAATGAACGGGCTTTCGTCCAAAACCGAAATCGCCTCGCTGTATTTTCGGGCAGAGCAGAGAATGTCAGCGTAAAGGATTCTCGCGCCGTCCTTGTTGTAGTCAGCCCACTGAGTGCCGTCAAGAGACTTTTCGACCAGCGGAAGAACCTCAGATTTTTTGTCGCCTTTGTTCATTTTTGCCGCCGCGCGTATGTACCACAAATCAGCGATGGAATCATCGTAGGCAAGACCGAGCTTCGCGTTAAAATCAGCGTCTGCCCACTGCTTTTCAGCCAATTTCTGCTTTGCAAGCTGCATATATCTTATTGCAGTGCGTTTGTTCGCAGCAGAAGCTGAAGACGTCTGGCAAAAAGCGTTTTGATTAAAAAGAATAAAAAAGCCAAAAACAGCAAAAAAAGTGATAGAAAAAGATTTTTTTGACATCGGCACACCTATTTTTATTCTATATTACTTTCAAATCATTCACAAGATAAGCGATTTTTCGTCAGACAATCCGATAAAAATCCTTTCATAAATGATTTTGCGTTGCAAAAGATTTTTTGGTTTTTAAGCGCGCATAATTTTCCAATTTTCTAAATTTTCAGGAAATCAACTTTCCAGTTTTTAGAATTTGCGACAAATCCAAAAACCGCAGCGGCTTCAAATTTTCCAGATTTTTCAGACAAAACACGGACAACAGGAATCAAAAATCTATCTTTTTCTGAAATTTTCCAGTCTGAAAAAATATCTGAAACGCTTTTTAGATTTCCGTCCGAAGCCAAGACTTTTTCTCCGGGCTGAAAACTTCCGGCAAAAAAAGGCAGCCGCACCTCACATTCGCATTTTTTTCCGCAAGACTCAACGCAAAGAAAAGTTTTTTTCACTTTTTCATCGCTTTGCATTTCATCGCCATTTTCACAGCTTCGCGATTCAAGATAAAATTTCATATTTTCGTATTCAAAAAAATCATTCTCATTCGTAAAGACAAAATCGTATCCAAAAGAAAGCCGTTTTTTTTCATTTTCTTGCTTTTCTAAAATCTCAAATTCAAGATTTTGATTTTTCAGAGAGATTTTTAGATTTTCAAAAGTCAGAACACATTTTTTTTCAAGCTTTTCGTTTTTCCAGCCGCAAATTTCTTTCACGTGCTTGAACGGAAAACGCTCGCCGAACCCAAGTTTGTTCAATGCGAGATAAACCATTCTTCTTTGAATCGCAAAATCAAGATTGCAGAACGGCTTCCATTCCAAAATGACTTTTCCGTCGCCGCTTTTTAGGATTTTTTGAGCTTCATTTTCTGCGTATTTCTGCAAAAAAGAATTGTCGTCAAAAGCTTTCTGCCCCGAAATCAAAACTGAATCTTGCCAGCCGATAAAATTTTCGTCCAAAAACGGAACAAGAACATTCCGGATTTTGTTTCTTGCGTATTTGTTTTCGAAATTTGTCGAGTCTGTCCGCCAGAAAATTTTATTTTCAACAAGATAATTCTCAATTTCCGCACGTGAAATATTTAAAAGCGGCCTGATTATCTTTCCGCGCCGTTTCGGAATTCCGCACAAGCCTTCGCTTCCGCTTCCTTTCAAAAGCCGCATAAGAATCGTTTCTGCCTGGTCGTTTTGATTGTGCGCAAGGCAAAGAAAAGCGAGATTTTTTTCCGCGATAAAGTCATAAAAAACTTTGTAGCGCATTTCGCGCGCGGCTTCCTCAAGGCCTTTTCCGCGTTTTTCCGCGTTTTCCGCAGCTTTTCCATGTTCAAAAGCGGCAACAGTGCAGGAAACACCAAGATTTCTGCAGAGATTTTTAACAAAAAGCGCGTCGCCGTCGGTCTGCTCTTTCTCGCGGATTCCATGGTTCACAGTAATAACCTCAAGGCGATTTTTCATTCCGATTTTTTCAAAGATTTTTGAAAGCGAAAGCAAAAGCGAAACAGAGTCCGCTCCGCCCGAGACTGCCGCCCCGATTTTATTTTCAGAGAGAAATTTTTTGAGATTTTTCAGACTTTCAGATTTTTCCAGATTCTCTAAAACGCCGCACGAGACCAGACCTCTCAGAACCTTTTCTTCAAATGAAACAAAATTATTTTTCATCTTCTGCAATTTTTAATTTTTCGCCTAAAATAAAAAAGCCCCCGCTCTTTCTGAACAGGGGCTTCAAAGTCAGCTTGTCTTGCGATTAGCGGGCTGGTGCGACAGTTGCGAGAACTGTGTCAGCAGGAGTAATCAAAGTTACTTTGTCGCTGAGACCAAGGTCGCTTACCTTGTAAAGGTCTCCAACGTTGATTTTTGAGATGTCGCCGACAACGCGCACTGGCAAGTCTTTTGGAAGAGCCTTGACAACAATCTCAGGAACGTGCTTAACAAGGAATCCTCCCTTGAGAACACCTGCTGGAGTTCCTGTAAGTTGAACCTTGAATTTGCGTGTAACAGGCTTTGTGTTTGTTACAGCATAGAAATCAGCGTGAAGAACTTTGTCTGTGATGATGTCATATTCTGTGTCGCGGATGAAAGCGTCTGATTTTTTTCCGTCAACATCAAGAGTAACAAGAGTTGTAGCTGTAATGTTGCGCCAAACTTTGTTGAACTCTACAGAATCAACAGTGATTGAAGTTGCTTTTCCAGCCTCATCGTAAACAACAGCCGGAATTTTTCCAGCAGCACGAAGGTCTTTTGCAACTTTTTTTCCAGTTCCATTGCGGACAGTCGCATTGATAACCATCTGATCCATAATAATTGGACTCCTAAAAATAATTTTCGGGAAAACTCAGGAAGCTTGAAAAAGCGTAGCCGTAGATTAAGAAAACTTAACGCGCCCCATCGTTCATCACGCCAGAGAGCTTTCCATAAACGCAAGAAAGTTAAAATATGCGTTTTCGTGGATAAGATACTATCAAAAACAAAACAAATGTTCAATTCATTTCGTTTTTATTTTTCGTCCACGTAATTCTCGATTTTTTTACGCAGGTTCTCATCTGGAATAAGGCTGGCCGCGCTCAAAACCCTCGCTTTTGCCATCATCGTTTTTGCCTCGTTCTCGCTGATTCCGCGCGATTCCATATAGAAAAGCTCGTCCGCGCCAAGCCGTCCGAGTGTCGCGCCGTGAGAGCCTTCAACATTGTCCTCGCCGCACAAAATCATCGGGATTGACTTGTTCACAACGGTTTCGGACATCAAAAGAGTCTCTTCCTGCTCATCGCCTTTCGCGCCTGCGCATCCGTTTCTAAAATCCATAGTTCCGCGGTAAATTTTCTGCGCATTGTCGGCTACAACGCCTTTCACGCTCATTTTTGTCTCTGATTTCGGCGCGATAAAATTCACAACGTAGTTCATGTCAACAACTTGCTCGTTTTTCGCGATGAATGCGGTTTCCGAAGTGAATTTTGACTGAACGCCGTTCAAGTCGTTTTTCACCTGGGCATAAATTTTCGAGCCGCCAAGCTCAATCTGAACAACATCGATGCAGGCGTTTTCAGTGCAGTCAGAAGAAGTGTCATCAATCTGAACATATTTTTCGCCGAGAAGCTGGACTTTCACAAGCGTGATTCTTGAATTTTTCTCCGCGTGGAGACTTGTCTTTATCTCTGAAAATCCTGAAGATTTTTTTGCGGAAGTGTAATCCATAATCACTGTGATTTCAGAATTTTCTTTCGCCTCGATTGTCTGGCTGTGCGAATAATTTTTTCCGTTTTCAAAATCAAAATGAATCAGAACTGGAGAATTCGACTTTCCTTCCGCAACGATTTTTGCCGCGCCGTTAGAATTTTCGACTTTAACATTAGCGTTTTGATTCAGAATCTCGAATCCGTCAGAACTGATTTCGTCAGAAACTTCAAGTGCAAGCGACGAGCGGTTCATTTTGAGCCAGTTCCACGTGAGATAAGGAATTTTGTTTATTTCAGAAATTGTCTTTTTCATTAGAAGCCACCTTTCATTTCAAGGCGAATCAGGTTGTTCATTTCGACTGCGTACTCAAGCGGAAGCTCCTTAGAGACAGGATTTGCAAAGCCTGAGACAATCATCGCGCGTGCCTCTTCCTCGGAAATTCCGCGGCTCATAAGATAGAAAACCGCATCGTTTGAAATCCGTCCGATTTTCGCCTCGTGTCCGACATCACATTCGCTTGTGTGCAAGTCCATCGCAGGAATCGTGTGCGACTTTGAAAGGTTGTCGAGCATAAGTGAATCGCAGCTCACGCTTGCCTTTGAGTCTTTCGCGTCCTTTGAAATATAGATTGCGGAACGGTAAATCGACTCTCCGCCGCTTTTTGAAAGAGATTTTGTCGTGATTAAAGATGTTGTTTTAGGCGCAAGATGAACCATTTTCGCGCCGGTGTCTAGCTGCTGCCCCTCGCCTGCAAAAGTTACGCCTGTAAATTCAGCACGCGCTCCTTTTCCGACAAGGTCGCTTTCAGGATAAAGATAGGAAATGTGGCTTCCGAACGAGCCTGAAACCCATTCAATCGAGCCGCCCTCTTCAACCCGAGCGCGTTTTGTGTTCAAGTTGTACATATTCTTTGACCAGTTTTCCACGGTCGAATATCTCAAATGCGCGTTTTTTCCGACATAAAGCTCAACGCAGCCCGCATGCAAGTTCGCGACATTGTATTTTGGAGCCGAGCAGCCTTCAATAAAATGAACGTCCGCGCCTTCGTCAACAATAATCAGCGTGTGCTCAAACTGCCCCGCGCCTTTCGCGTTCAATCTGAAATATGACTGGAGAGGAACATCGACTTTCACATTTTTTGGAACATAGACAAAACTTCCGCCAGACCAGACAGCCCCATGAAGCGCCGCAAATTTGTGGTCGTTCGGCTTCACGAGCTTCATAAAATGCTTTCTGACCATTTCCGCATACTCGCCGTGAAGCGCGCTTTCAAAGTCAGTGTAGACAACGCCTTTCTCAGCGACTTCCGCCTGAAGATTATGGTAGACAAGCTCCGAATCATACTGCGCCCCTACTCCGGCAAGCGAAGTGCGCTCCGCCTCTGGAATCCCGAGCTTTTCAAACGTGTTTTTTATGTCTTCAGGAACATCTTCCCATTTTGTCTGCATTTTTGTGTTCGGCCGGACATAAGTCGCAATCTCGTCCATATTCAAGCCGGAAATGTCTGGTCCCCATTCAGGAGCTTTCAGTTCATTGTAAATTTGAAGAGACTTCAAGCGGAAAATCCGCATCCATTCCGGGTCGTTTTTATCTTCAGAAAGTTTCTCGACAATTTCAGCCGTAAGACCGTTTTTGTTGCGGTAAAAACCTTTCTCTTCATATCTAAAGTCATATGGCGAATCGGAAAATCCCGACAGCTCTTTGTTTATATCTTCCATAATCGTTTCTCAAAATTATTTTTCAAACGCCTCAAAGCCGTTCTCGTTGATTTCCTCGACAAGCTCCGCGCCGCCGTCCTTCTCGATTTTTCCTTTCACGAGAACATGAGTCTTATCAACATGGAGGCTTTCAAGAATTTTTGTGGAGTGAGTGATTATAATCAAAGCCCCGTTCTGATTTTTCTGATATTCCTCGATTCCCTTTGAAACCGTGCGCACAGCGTCAACATCAAGACCGGAATCAGTCTCGTCAAGAATCGCAAGTTTTGGCTTCAGCATAAGAAGCTGCAAAATCTCGCTCTTTTTTTTCTCGCCCCCTGAAAAACCAACGTTCAAGTCGCGAGAAGCGTAGCTTTCATCCATATGGAGAAGCGACATCATTTCTTTCAGCTCTTTCTGGAACTGAAAAAGCTTTACGCGCTTTCCATTTTTCTGCTGCAACGCCGTTCTGATAAAGCTTTCAAGCGAAATTCCCGGAACTTCAAGCGGAGTCTGGAAACTCATGAAAATTCCTTTCGCAGCTCTTTTGTCCGCCGCCATATCAGTGATGTCTTCGCCGTCAAAAAAAATCTTTCCGCCTGTAATCTCGTAGCGCGGATTTCCCATCAAAGTAAAGCCCAAGGTTGACTTTCCGGCTCCGTTCGGTCCCATCAAAACGTGGGTCTCGCCTGCATTTACAGCAAGATTCACGCCGCGCAAAACCTGCTTTTTTTCTATATTAACATTTAAATCTTGAATTTTAAGTAAATTGTCCATAATTTGTATTCTAGTGATTTCGTAGGTTTTTGAGAATAGATTTTCATTTTTAATGCCGGAAACAAAATCGGGCTTTCGGCAGAACGACAGCAAACAAAGTCAAGAAAATCTGACGAAAACGAAAAAATTGTGCTATATTTTTGGAATGTCAAAAAAAATCATCAAGGCTTTCATTTTTTTTCTGATTTTTATGCCGATCGGATTTCAAGCTTTCGCCTTGAACCAAGAAGATGAAGAGAAAAACTCCGTCCAACAAGAAAAAAAAGCGGCTGTCAAAGACATTCTCAAAATCGATTTCAGACTCAACACAAAAGTTCAAGACAAAAAAAATCATCTGAAATGGAAAAACTCATCGAAAAAAATCAAGGACTCGTATGACGCGCTTTCTGGAGCGTCGGTTTCGCACAGCACAGGCGAGCTTCTTGCGATTTTTAGGGACGGAAATTCAAAAAATTTTCTTGCTCCGAAAGGGCTTCGCCAACTTTTTCTCTTCGCAGTTTCAAATCCGAAACATCTTGAATCTGACAATTTTATGGCGGAAAAAGACAACACCGGAAAAATCAAAATCAGCTTTACGCACCGAAAGGCTGAATATTTTATCCAGACCGATGAAAAAGGCTGGCTTAACTTGGAAAACGGATTTTTTATCAAGAAGCCGCTGTCAGAAAATAATGATGCGGAAGTCGCGGAAGGTTCGAAAAATAATTTTAAGCAAGGGGAAAAGGCTTCAATCAAAAATTCAGGCGAGAAATTAAGCGACGATGCGGAAAACGTGAAAAAATTGGAAGACACAAAAAATTCAGAAAAAATGGAAAATCCGAATGATGATGAATTTCGCTCTGACAACCCCGACAAAGCCGATACAAATCCTGATTCGGCAAAAAAATTCGAAGGAAAACTTTCCGTAAAACTAAGCGGCGGAATTCTGAAAATCAGAGGGAAACTGAATCTCGTTGAGTATCAGAAAGATGTTTCAAAAGAAAATTCTAAAGATGATTCTGAGAATTTCGGGAAGAATTAAAATACAAAAAAGCAGTTTTCTAGGATTTTCGCTCCGATTTTACAAAAATTTGACGAAACGGAATTCTAGCATTAAATTATAAAAACGATGTTTTTTGATGATAAGGATGGAAATTTTAAGACCGATTCGCTTACAGGGCTTTACGACCGCGGAGTTATTGTTGAGTACACAAACAAGCTCATAAAAGAAAATATTCCGTTTAGCCTTGCGCTTGTTGATATTGACAATTTCAAGAACGTAAACGACAACTACGGACACGCGGCAGGCGACGAAATAATCAAGCTAGTCGCAGAAAAACTGCAGAATGAGCTAAAAGGAACAGGAATTGTCGGAAGATTCGGCGGAGATGAATTTCTCTTTGTGATCGAAAACATAGTTCAATACGAGGCTCTCTGGAAACTTTGCCGTGTTCTTTTCAAGAAAGTTGACGGCTTTCCGATTCAGGGCTTGCCCGGCTGCTTCATAACATGCACAACAGGCTTAAGCCGCTTTCCGCTTGACGGAAGCACTTACTCCGAGCTTATGGAAAAAACTGACAAGGCTCTTTACAGAGGAAAGCAAAAAGGAAGAAGCTGCTTTATAATTTATCTTGACTCAAAGCACAAAAACATCGTTCTTCATCCTGACCAAAAAGCTCCAAACACAGCCATTCAAAGAATCACAACGATGTTCAAGCTCCTGAATATGCAAAAATCTCTGAAAGAAGGAATTCTTGCAGTTCTGAACAATTTCAGCTCTTCAATGATGATTGACCACCTTGCAGTCCAGTCGAATGACAAGCTTCTTTTCTCAGTAGTCCATCCGCTTTCAAAAATAAAAGACTTCTCTTTTGTGGACAGAAAACTTTTCGAGCTAGACGTAAGCAACACCGCCGGAATTTTCGCAATAAATGAAAGACGGCAGCTTGCCGCGCTAAAGCAGACAGAGCTTTTCAACGAGCTTTCAAAACAGTCAATAAAATCCACAGCCTACGCGTCAATTGAATACAACGGGAAAATTTACGGATATTTGCGCGCGGACACAACCTCGCACGACAGAATCTGGCAGAATGAAGACCTTGAGCTTTTAGTAACCGCCGCTAACGCGATTGCAACTTCTCTTCACTATCAGAATATTGAGCTGAACGATTTGGTTTAAATAAAAGCAATTCGCCATTGTGGGCTGCAGAAAAAAGGCGACCTCGGAAACCTCAGCCGCCTCTGAATTTTCATAAAACTCAAAATTTCATAAAATTGTCTTCAAGAACTTAGTTCAAACGGCTTGCAATCTCGTCAATAAATTCCCACGAATTCAGGATTTTCTTTGCAGGAGGATTTGCAAGAGCAGCCAAGTCGCCTGTCATAAGTCCGTCCTCGATTGTCGAGAGCGTCGCTTTTTCAAGTTTCTCAGCGAATTCAACCAAGTCATTTGTTCCGTCAAGCTCGCCGCGTTTTTTAAGCGCGCCAGTCCATGCGAAAATTGTCGCGACAGGGTTTGTCGAAGTTTTCTCGCCTTTAAGATAGCGGTAATAGTGACGCTGAACTGTTCCGTGGCTCGCCTCGTACTCAAACTGTCCGTTCGGAGAAACGAGAACGCTTGTCATCATCGCAAGGCTTCCGCACGCGGACGCAATCATATCGCTCATAACGTCGCCGTCGTAGTTCTTGCACGCCCACAAGAATCCGCCCTTTGACTTCATAACGCGGGCAACAGCATCGTCAATCAATGTGTAGAAATATTCGATTCCGGCTTTTTCAAATTTCTCTTTGAATTCTTCATCGAAAACTCTCTGGAAAATCGCCTTGAAGTCTCCGTCGTAAATTTTCGAGATTGTGTCTTTTGTGCCTAGCCAGACATCGAGTTTCTGGTCAAGACCGTAGTTGAAGCAGCAGCGCGCAAAGCTTTCAATCGAAGAGTCAAGGTTGTGCATTCCCTGAATTACGCCAGGGCCTTTCATAACCTGAATTGTCTTTTTGATTTCAGAGCCGTCCTCGCCGTGGAAAACAAGCTCGGCAGTTCCTGCGCAAGGAGTCTTAATCTCGCAGTTCTTGTAGACATCGCCGTAGCCGTGGCGGCCGAGCACAATCGGCTTTTCCCATGACTTTACATTGCACGCGATGTTCTTAACGAAAATCGGCGCGCGGAAAATTGTTCCGTCAAGCTCTCCGCGCAAAATTCCGTTTGGAGACGGAGTAAGCTTTTTAAGATTGTACTCTTCCATTCTTGCGGCGTTTGAAGTGATTGTCGCGCATTTTACGCCGACTCCAAGCCGCTTGATTGCCTCTGCCGCCTCATAAGTAATTTTGTCGTCTGAGTCGTCGCGGCTTTTAAGCCCCAAGTCGTAATATTCGGTTTTCAAGTCGATAAAAGGCTCGAGAAGTTTTTCTTTGATTACAGCCCAAAGAACGCGAGTCATCTCGTCGCCGTCAAGCTCGGCGATTGCATTTTTCATCTGGATTTTTGACATAATTCACCCCTGTTTTTAGCAGATTTTATTTTCAGAAAATATTCTGGAAAATTATATAGAATTCAGGATAAAAAAAGAATAGTTTTCATGATTTATCAAAAAACTGCGCGGAAAAGGAAGACTTCAAAATGAAACAGATGATGAAACTAAGCGGGCTGCAAGACTGCTCGAGTTTGGAATGACATTTTTTATAAAGATTTCGGAACGAATTCGGAATGACAACATTTTTCTCGATTTTTAAAGCAGCCGCCGGGAGAAGAGCCTAGCCCCGATAGGAGCGGACGCGGAGCGTACCCGAAAGGGCCTGGCCGCGGATAGCGGGAGGACAAATCAAAACATCAGGCGATGAATAAAAGCGCTTGAACTGCAAGAATAACATGCTCCGAATTTCTGAATTTAGAATTCTTGAATTCCGAATTCAAGAATTCTAAATTCAAGAATTCTAAATTCAGGAAAGCAAGAATTCGGGAAAGTCTGAATTCAAGAATTCAAAGCCTGTTGATTTAAGATTAGTTTAAAATTATTTTAATATTTGTTAATGATTTTCGACTATAATTGTATGCGAAACGGAGGCAAATTATGCGGGTTTTGCTTGTTGAGGATGAGGGCGGACTTAGCCAGGCTCTCACGGAGATTTTCAAGAAGAACAGAATCAATATCGACGCGGTTCTGACAGGAACGGACGGGCTTGAATACGCCGAGTCCAGAATTTACGATGTGATAATTCTTGACATTATGCTGCCGGGAATTGACGGAATCACGATTTTAAAGACGCTCAGGGAAAACCACAACAATGTTCCTGTGATTCTTCTGACGGCGAAAGACGAGGTTTCTGACAAAATCGCGGGGCTTGACGCCGGCGCGGACGACTATCTTACCAAGCCGTTTTCAACAGACGAGCTTCTGGCGCGCGTGAGGGCTTTGTCAAGGCGGAAAGGCGATGTTAAAAACGACTCGACAACTTTCTGCGACCTGACTTTGAGCAAGAAAAACTGCGAGCTTCAGTCGGCAAAAGGAGACGCAATCAAGCTGTCGCTCAAAGAATACCAGATTCTCGACCTTCTTTTTGAGCATCCGCACCAGATTATCACAAAAGAGCAGCTTATCGACAAAATCTGGGGCGGCGACTCGAACGCGGAATACAACAATGTGGAAGTCTACATCTCGTTCATCAGAAAAAAGATTGAAAACCTGAAAGTCGGGGCAAGAATCAGGACTGCAAGAGGAATCGGCTATTCGCTTGAGGACGAGACGCGATAAAATCAGCTTGAAAGCGTTTTTCAGCCGAATAAATTTATAGAAAGCGTTCCAGCAAAAACATAATTGGGCAGGACAAAGCACAAAAGTGAAAATTTTCAGCGTCCTTAGAATCAAAATCATAATCGCAATTCTCGCAGTGCAGGCATTTATACTTTTCGGGATTTTTTTTGTCCTTAACATAATGCTGACAACGAACATGAACCGGCAGGCGGACAATTTTCTTGAGCAGCTTGCAAAAAATGGCGGACACCGGCCGACTCCGCCAAAACCCGCGAGCGGAAAAGGCATGGACAAGCTTATTTCGCAGAACGGACTTCCAGAGTCAGAATTCTCAGATTCAAGCGAGATGAAGCCGCACAGCGAAATCAGGAATTATTTTTCCGTGAACGTTTCCAGTTTGGGCGCAATCAACTATGTCATAACGGATTTTCCGCTGGTTTACACTTCGCGCGAAATCTCAAAGATTGTGATGCTTATCAACTCGGAAAACCAAGACAAGGGAACTGTGGACAGCTTCAAATACTTAAAGACAGAGTATAAATACGGGACTTTTATAATCTGCATTTTGGACCGCACCGCTGACTTCGAGCTGATTAAGCAGTTCAGAATTTACGCTTCGCTTGCGATTTTCGGAATTCTTCTTGCCTCGTTTGCAGTTTCGCTTGTTCTTTCCAAAATCACGGTGAAGCAGGCTCTGATTTCTTTTGAAAGGCAACGGCAGTTCTTGGCCGACGCAGGACACGAGCTTAAAACTCCGATTGCGGTAATCGGCGCGAACATCGATGTTCTTTCTTCCGACAAAAAGCTCAGGTCAAACAAATTTTTCCAGTATATAAGAAGCGAGAACGAGAGAATGGGAGTGCTTGTGCGCGACCTGCTTTTTCTCGCGAGAGACGACGCGGACAAGCTTGAAATGCAGAAAACTGAATTCGACTTTTCAAACGCCGCAGAGAACGCGGTTCTTCCGTTTGAGGCGGTGGCTTTTGAAAGCGGAATGACTCTTGAGCTTGACATTCAAAAAGGAATAATCTGCAGCGGCGAGGAAAAATCATTGAAGCAGCTTTTTGTGATTCTCGTTGACAACGCGATAAAAAATTCCGACGCGGGCGCTTTAATCAGCGTGAAAGTTTTTTCGGAAAGGCAGAACGCGGTCTACAAGGTGAGGAACACAGGAAACGGAATCAAAAAAGAAGAGCTTGAAAAAATATTTCTGAGATTCTACCGCACAGACGCTTCACGCGACAGAAAAACAGGCGGCTACGGGCTGGGGCTTTCAATCGCAAAGACAATCGCCGCAAAGCACGGCGGCACGCTGAAAGCCGAAAGCGAATACGGAAAATGGGCGGAATTCACATTCACAATGGCAAGAAAAAGATAAAGAATTCTGCTTTTCCTTTCACGAGAGAAGCGGAAAGGAAAAATCGAAGCCGTTATTTCTAAGAGCAAAAGGAATGCTTCCTAAGGACTAAAGGAATACTTCCTAACTCCCGAAGTAATACTTCCTAAGGCTCGAAGGTATACTTCCTTCAGACCTTAGGAATACTTACTTCAGTCCTTAGCTAGGCTTTCTTCAGGGCGAAGTTAGGCTTCCTTTGTTTTTTAGGCATGCTTCCTTTAGTCTGAAACTGCTCAGCCCCGGAATATTCTCAAAGCAACCGGCTATTTTTTCGACTCGTCATAAAGAGACTTGAAGTCTTTCTTGTAGTTTTCAATGAACTCATCAACATCAGGCTCAAAGACAATTTCGCCTTCATCGCTCTGCTTCGGCTTGAACGAGACTGATGCATATTTTTGAAGCGGCGCACTCTGGTCAGAATAAAGAGCCTTAATAGTTACAGACTCTGGAACTTCAACCTTTGCTCCGTCAACGGTGAAAGCCGTTTTATCAGAAGAAACGGAAATATACTCAGACTTTCCTGTTGCATAGTCAAAAGCGACATCTTTGCTGTCAGTTATATTATCGCTGTTTGTGATTCTTACCCGATACTGCAGACTGCTGGAATCTATGTTTCTGATAGTTAGCTGGCAACGATAGTCAGATGTTGAGGTTGAACCGTTAACATTTCCGTCTCCATTTGCGTTAAGCCTGTATGTTCCATCCGAGAGAAAGACAAAATTGCAAAAATTTGAGCTAGAACGGGAATCCAAAAGGTCATAATATCTTTCTTTATTGATATAATAGTCATCGTATCTCCACACGGGTCTGCTTTTTTTATCAGGCATTTCAGTAAAATCTTTATGAATCATAATTTTGTCAATGCCATTCTCATAGTCAACAGTTTTTCCGTCATCGCCTGTAATATATCTATAAATTATTCTCGCCTTTTTTGATAAATCATCTCCATAAACAGCGGAATAGCTTTCAATCATCAAATAATTAGGGTCATATTCTCGAATTTCGTTTTCTGACAAAGAATTAAAGGCTTCATTTCCCTTGCTAGTAGACAAATTGCCAAACATAGTATTGGATTGCCATGATTGCGTAACTTTATACAGTTTCTCTCCCTTTCTGTTCAAATACAAATAGCAATCATCTAATTTTCCATATCCAATAGTCATTTTATCTTTTTTAGATGTGACACTAAACAATTCCACATAATTTGGAAAGCTAAAGTCTTTCTCAATCTTTTCTCTTCTAACATTTTCCGCATTTTCATTCTGATAAAAAAGGCCGCTGTATGATTCCACAACCGCGCGCGAGGAGCGTCCAGAATTTTCCGCAAAATCGTTCTTCAATACGAGATATGAGTCTCCGTCATACGAGATTTCTTTTCCGACTGCAAAGCCAGATGCTTCCGATGTTCCGTCATCAGCTCCAGACGAACCGCCGCCATTGCTGCACGAGACAAAAAAAGCGGCAAGAGCAGCTGCCGCAATTCCAAAACTTAAAATTTTCTTCATAAAATTCCCCTTGCGGACTGCCCAGCCCTGAAGCTCAAGACTTTCTGCACATTCCACTATTCAAGTGTACCCCCCCCCGAAAAAAGTCAAGAGCTTTTTAAGAATTTTATAAAGATTTATATGGAATATTTTTAATTATGGAAACCTTTTCTGCTTTTCTCAAAACATCTTTCCCGCAACAACCAGCTTTTCTCAAAAAATTCCATCTTCCCGTGCCACTCTTCCCGCTTCCCTCTTATAGCAAAAAATCAAAAAATCGATTATCCTTGCGCTATGGAACTTAAAGAACTTTACCGCGAGATTTTAAACGAGCACAACATAAACCCGGAGCATAAGATTTCGCTCCCGGACGCGAATATAACTTTGCAGGGCGTAAACCCGAGCTGCGGCGACAACATCACTCTGAACCTGAAAGTCGATGACAGCGGAAAAATCGCCGACGGCTCGTTCACCGGCTCGGGCTGCGCAATCTCACAGGCGAGCTGCGACATGATGCTTGACTGCGTAATCGGAAAAACAAAGGACGAGGCGCTCCGCCTTTCTGAAAATTTTATGAAGATGATTCAGGGAACGGCGAGCGATGAAGAAATCGAGGAACTTGACGAGGCAAGCGCGCTCAAAGACATCAAGCATATGCCGTCTCGCGTAAAATGCGCGGAGCTTGGCTGGCGAACAATGAGCGAGATGCTCCACGACCACAAAGCAACGATGAACGTGAAAAATCAGCATCCAGACTGCCCGGTATAAAAATAGAAAAGACGGCAGGACAAAGCGCAGCCGCAACGACCGAGAACCAGCTTCATTAAAATTCCGCGGCAGAAAAATATAAAATCTGTCCAGAATTTCAAATTGCCAAAATGTGTGCTATAATTCTCCAATAAAAGGAGTAAACGCACATGGCAATCACATGGGAAAATTTGGACAAGCTTTCATCTTTCAAGAAGCTCCAGTCGCTTAAAGGCGCGGTTTCTGTAAAGGAAGAGCTTGGCGGAGCAAACGGCGCAAGAAGAATCGCTGAATATTCTGTGAAAATGGGCGGCGGGCTTTTTTACAATTACGCGGCAAAGCAGGTTGATAAGAAAGTCCTTGAAGTCTTGAAGGAGCTTGCCGAAGAAGCGGAGCTTTCAGACAAATTCGCGGAAACCTACAACGGTGCTGTTGTAAACACAGGCGAAAAAAGGCTTGTTCTTCATCATCTTACACGCGGGCAGCTCGGAAAAGACGTTATTGCAGACGGCGTGAACAAGCGGGAATTTTATCTTAACGAGCAGAAAAGAATCGCCGAATTTGCGGATAAAGTCCATTCTGGAGAAATCGCGAATGCAAAGGACGAAAAATTCACAACTGTTGTGCAGATTGGAATCGGCGGCTCGGATTTGGGACCTCGCGCAATGTATCTCGCGCTAAAAAACTGGGCGGAAAAAAACGGCACATTGAAAATGAATGCGGAATTCATCTCGAATGTTGACCCAGACGATGCTTCCGCAGTTCTGAATTCAGTCGATTTATCTCATTCGCTTTTCATTTTGGTCTCAAAATCAGGAACAACTCTTGAAACTTTGACAAACGAAAATTTCGTGAAAGACGCGCTTAAAAAAGCAGGCTTGAATCCTGCAAAACATATGATTGCCGTAACTTCTGAAACTTCGCCTCTTGCGCACAATCCTGACTATCTTGCGGCATTTTACATGGACGACTACATCGGCGGAAGATATTCTTCAACTTCCGGCGTGGGCGGAGCGGTTCTCTCGCTTGCTTTCGGCCCGAAAGTTTTTGACGACTTTTTGAAAGGCGCGGCGGAGGAAGACAAGCTCGACACAAACAAGAATCTGCTTGAAAATCCTGCGATGCTCGACGCTTTGATTGGAATCTACGAGCGCAATGTTCAGAATTATCCTGCAACAGCGATTCTTCCGTATTCCCAGGGACTGAGCCGCTTTCCTGCGCACTTGCAGCAGCTCGACATGGAATCGAACGGAAAATCAGTGAACCGCTTCGGCGAAAAGCTTGACTACTCGACAGGCCCGGTGATTTTTGGAGAGCCAGGAACAAACGGCCAGCACTCATTCTATCAGCTTTTGCATCAGGGAACAGACATAACTCCGCTTCAGTTCATCGCTTTCAAGGAAAGCCAGATTGAAAACGACGTTGTGATTGAAAATTCCACAAGCCAGAAAAAGCTCGACGCGAACGTTGCGGCGCAGATTGTAGCTTTTGCGTGCGGAAAATCTGACGAAGACCCGAACAAGAGCTTTGCAGGCGAGCGTCCGTCAAGCCTTATCTACGGAAAGCAGCTGAATCCGAAATCGCTCGGCGCGCTTCTTGCGCATTTTGAAAACAAAGTTATGTTCCAAGGATTCGTCTGGAATATCAACAGTTTTGACCAGGAAGGCGTTCAACTTGGAAAAAAACTCGCAAAAAAAGTTCTTGCGCACGAGACAGAAGGCGCGCTCAAAGCATACTCAGACTTGCTTGAGATTTAAAATCGGCTTGAAAAAGAGAAAACGGAATTTCGATTCTGTTTTCTCTGCCAGCTAAAAAAAATGATTTACGCAATTCTAGCCCGCGACAAAAACAATCTGATTGGAAACGGATTCTCCCTTCCATGGCTAGGCGACGAAAAAACAAAATGGGACATGGAGAATTTCAAGCGGCTCACAACTGGAAATATCGTTTTTATGGGCTACAAAACTTTTCAAGGTTTCAAATCGCCTCTTCCAACCAGAATAAACGTTGTTGAAACGCGCAATTTTTCGGGCGTTTCGCCGCTACGCGCCGCCGGGTCTTTCGAATCCCTAACGCAAACTGGCTTTATCTTTACAAAAAGCCTTGACGATTTTCTTTTCGAATATAAATTCCAATTAGAAACATCTTGGAAAAACAAGAAAATCTTCATAATCGGCGGCGCAAAAACATTCAGCAAATACTGCAGGAAAATCGATTTTTTGTATCTGACAACTTTTTTTTCAGAATACAAAAACGGAGACACTTACCTGCCGGAAGATTTTCTTTCAAATTTCAAGCTTAAAGAAACGCTCGAATCTCACGAAAACGGCAAAATCGAGCTTCTTGAAAATCAATTTTCTTGAAAAAATTGTGATTCTTGAAAAACCGCAGCCGATAAGAATCAGAATCGAAAATTTTCTGAGATAAATTCAAACGAATCCGCATCAAATAAAATCAAAATTTCAATCAAAAATCATCAAAACTGCAAATCTTAAATTCCAAACAGCTTCTTGATATTCTCGTCCACAATAAAGCTCAAATTTTCCGCGGGAATTCCGCGCGCGCCAGCGATAAATTTGTAAGTTTCTTCAATCAAAACAGGCGTGTTTGTTTTTCCACGGTGCGGAACCGGCGCAAGATAAGGCGCGTCAGTCTCAAGCAAGATTCTGTCGTCAGGAACAAAGCGCAAAAACTCCGCCATATCTGGCATTTTAGACTTTTTTGTGTACGTTACGGCTCCGCCAAACGCGATATAAAATCCCATGTCCAAAAAAGTTCTTGCGGCGTCTTTATCATAGGAAAAGCAATGGATAATTCCGTTATGAAAATCCATATTTTTAAGCACATCGACAGTTTCCTCAAAAGCGTCCCGCGAATGAACAACAACAGGCAAGCCAAATTTCTTGCAAAGCTCAATCTGCATTTCGAAAAGCTCGCGCTCACCGTCATAAACGCTTTTGTCAAAATCTTCCTCGCGTCTGCCGTCCGCCCCGCTTGGATTCCAGTGATGGTCAAGCCCGCACTCGCCAATCGCGACAAGCTTCTCTTTATTTGAAAAAAAATTTATCTGGCTTTCAAGCTTCTTGATTTCTTCCCCGCGATTTTTTATCGAATCAACATCCGGCCAGATTCCCGCGCTGTAAAAAATCATTTTTCTGCATTTTTTCTGAATTTCATGCGAAGACAAACTCAAAATGCTTTCCTCAATTATTTTCCGGCGGTTTTCCAAATCTCCGCTTCTTGTTCCGATGTCCAATCCAAAAAAAGTGTTTCGTTCTGCCAATTCTGACAAAATTTCCGCGCCATTCAAGCCGCGCTCTTCAACAAGATGATGAAAATGAAAATGTGTATCGCTGAACATAAGCCAATTTTACAGGATTTGCAAAAAACAATAAATAAAAATGCTTACTTGAAAGACATCAGAATTTTTGATAATATGACTTTATTGCGTTTTAGCGTAATGCCGGGATGGTGGAATGGTAGACACAAGGGACTTAAAATCCCTCGCCAGCGTATACCGGCGTGCCAGTTCAAGTCTGGTTCCCGGCAAAGGCTTCTCAAATGAGAAGCCTTTTTTATTGCATTTTCAGTTTTATTTGACTTGGCTGTAAAGGCCTGCCATCTCGTTTCGCCAAGAGCCGCGCTCCTGCTCGCGTCCTTCCCATTCGATTGTTTTTCTGATTGTAAAATGCTTTGTGTCGCGCGGATTTTCAAAATAAATAACCGCAAAGCGCCCCTGACCGATATAGGCGATTTTCTCGCTTGGACCTGGCTTTTCACTTTCAGCGATTTTATTTAAGACACAGTCAAAATGAACAGGATTTCCGTCATTTTTGTTTGAAAGCGCGCTTGAAATGTCTGAAATCGGCTGACCGCAAATCTCGCAGACAGGAACATTCTCCTTGAATGTGCGGATTGCATTTTCGTTTTCCTGAATTTCCTTGAAATTCATTTTTCCTGAAAAAGATTTTCTTTGCTCGCCGCGCCTGTCGCTTCGCCTTTCATTTCGCTCGTTTCTTTCAAAACGCTCGCCGCCTCTCTCAAAGACGTTATTTCTTGATTTTCTGTCGCCTTTTGCTGACCGAGAATCTCGTTCGCGTTCGTTCTGCTCGCTTCTGCCGTTCCCGTTCCGCTCATTGCGGTCTTTTCCGTTCCATCCGTGGTTTCTGTTTCCGCGTCTATTATCGTTTCGACTCATATCTGCCTCTTCTAATCCGCTGGTCGTTATCTTCAACAATCTTGAGGCTCAAAACCTGCGCAATTCTCTGTACTGCATAGTCAACGTATTCAGAATCATGGATTTTTCTGCGCAGCTCAAGAACTTTTGGTGAAAATTCCGCAGCGAAAGCGTTTGTTTGTGAAGAAGAAGTCATACGAACTCCGAAAAAGCATTTGAAATATAATAAACAGACTCAAGACCCGGCATGTCAATTACTGCGACATCAAATCTAATTTTGCTGTTATTATATTGTCGATTGTTTAGCAAAAAAATTTTAGCGGTTTCTAAAATTCTTTTCTGCTTCCGCTCGTTGAGTTCGTGGGAAAGCGTCTCAAAATTGCCGCTAGGCAAAGTTTTCACTTCCACAAATGCAAGAACTTCATCTTTCAAAGCTATTATATCAATTTCGCCCTGCCTTGTCCGAAAATTCCGCGCAATAATTTTGTAATTATTTGATTTCAAAAAAGAGACAGCTTTGTCCTCGCCAGAATTGCCGATTTCTTTAGTGCTCGGCAACGCTGCATTCCTCTAATTCTTCAAGCTCGTAAACAGGACTTTCATCTTCCATTCCAAAACCGTCAGAAATAAGTCTGCCGTAAGTAAGAAAATATTTTATGTTCCAGCGTTTTATCACATCAAGATGATAAGGCTTTACAGATTTTTTCTCGGCAAGAAACATATTCTCGCCGTCGTCAAAGAAAACAGGCGTGGAAAATCTCATTCCAACTTTAAGGTCTTTTGCATCGATTTTTGTAAAATTGCTCATAAAATGCGCCTCCCGTTAATTTATTTTCGCGATAAAAGCAAAAACAGCCGCAATTGCAGCATAAGTTTCTTCCGGTATGAACTGCCCGACATTTTGAACCGAAAGAACATCTGCCATTTCAGCGTTTTGGACAACTGGAATTCCGTTTTCATCCGCGATTTTCAAAAGCTGCTCTGCCGCATATCCTTTTGCGTTCGCGGAAATAAACGGAGCGTCCGCCCACTCAGGATAGCGAAGCGCGACAGCCTTCAAAGCGTCAGTTTTCAAGCAAGCCCCCGCACAGTCGCGACAATTTCATCTCCAGAGCAAAAATCCTTGATTTCGTCAAATTCCGCAAATTCAACAGATTTCAGCCCTGAGCCGCAGCCAGATTTTTTCAACATTTCAAAAAGCAAATCCGAATATTCAGTCTTTCTTTTTAAAGATACAGGAAAATCAAAACTGAATTTTAGCGACTCAACTTTTTTGTTCTTAAAGTATAATGAAAAAACTAGTTTTTGCACGTTTTTTTTACAATTTATGACGATTTTTTGCAAATTTCTTAGATTATCATCAAGAAAAACTCTAATATCTCCAACACAATTCTGAGATTTCCATTCAAAAGGAAGAATAATCCAGTGAGAATTTTCACAATTTCCGCTTGCATTTTTTGACTTGAACGAATTGAAAGCCGTCAACGCGCCGATTTTGTTTGAGGCGCAGGCAGAATCTACAGAATCAAGATAATTTTTAAAAAGATTTCTTGCGGAATTTCCATCAAAATCAGATTCTTTGCTTTGTAAATCAAAATTCTTTCTATTATTAGAATTATCGCCTTGCCTTTGACCTTGTTTTTCGCTTGAAAATCCCTGAACAACAGCTTTTACAGTTTTCTCGCTGCTTTTCAAGCCTTTATTTTCGAGAAGAAAAGAAATCTGGGCCGCCTCGTCTTTCTCATCGTCAGAAAATTTTTTCGCTGTTTTCAAGGCTTTTTTCACAGAATTCACATCGATTTTCATTCCCATTTGCTGCATAAGCTGAAAAAGATGAAACGCTTCGGGAATCGGCTCAATTCCAAGAGACTGGAGAAAAACGGAAGCGGAATTGTTGAGTTTTCCTCCTGAACTTTCCGAAGTGAACTTCGAGACAAAATCGGTTTTAGAAGCATTTTTTAACGAAGAATCATTTATCAAAGAAAGGTAGACTGTGCCGTTTTTTACAGCCGCTCGCGCTGAAAAAATCTGGTTTTCAGCAAGGTGAACATTCGAGCGCACGTTTATTTTCTGCCCGGCAACGCTCACATCAAAAGTTCCGTCGGAATTTTCAGAAATCACGCGCCCTGCAACAATATTTTCATTCGAAAACTTTGAATTTCGCCCGGCTGATATTTGATTTTGAAAAACCCGCTGATTTTCGATTTCTATTTTGCTGCTCATCTTTATTATTTTGGATTTGGACATAAAAAAAGGATTTGCAATCGTAAAATCACAAATCCTTTTTAATCTTAGACGCTAAGGTCTAGAATTATTTCTTTTTCGCTTCTTTTGCAGCTTCGGCAGCTTCATTTGCAGCTTTTGCAGCGGCAACAATTGCAGCTTCCTTAGCTTCTGCGGCAGCAGAAAGTCCGCGTGACCAGTTAAGATATTCAACCGCTTTCTGTCCGATAAGCTCTTTGACTTTTGTATCTTTACCAATCTTGTTGCGGAGATAATAAAGCTTAGCACGGCGAACTTTTGCAGGGCGAACGATTTCAACCTTGATTACGCGAGGGCTGTAAACAGGGAATACACGCTCAACACCAACACCGTAAGAAGTCTTGCGTACTGTGAAAGTCTTGCGGATTCCTTCATTTTTAATGCAAAGAACGATTCCTTCAAAAATCTGGATACGCTTTGTCTTTCCTTCGATAATTTCAAAGTGAACTTTTACAGTATCACCAACTGAGAAGTTAAGAGCACCCTCTTTCTTCTGTTTCTCTTCAATAGTCTTAATAAGATCCATTGGTTTTTCTCCTCTTTTTGCTGCGGACATTCTTCAAAGAAATCTGCTCCGTCAGTTCCTCAATCATTTTTTCGGCTTCTGAAGTCAACTCACCTTTTAATCTCGCCGCCGAAATCAAATCCGGCCGGTTGGCAAGAGTTTTCTGGATTCGCTTTTTCAGACGCCACTTCCGAATATTTTCATGGTTTCCTGAAAGCAGAATTTCAGGCACTTCCAAGTCCTTGTATACAGCCGGGTGCGTATACTGAGGATATTCCAAAAGTCCGCCAGAATAACTTTCTTCGTCCAATGATTCAGGAGTTATGACATCTTTTACAAGCCGATAAACAGAATCGACTATAACAGTTGCAGCCAGCTCCCCGCTCGACATGACGTAATCTCCGATGGAAATTTCGTCGTCAACGTACAAATCAATAATCCGCTGGTCAATACCTTCGTATCTTCCGCAGATAAAGACGATTTCATCTTTCTGACTAAGTTCTTGCGCTTTCGCCTGCGAAAAAGGCTTTCCAGAAGGCGTAACGTAAATCACGTGCTTCTTGCATGCTTTTACGCTGTCCAGCGCTTTCCCGAGAGGCTCAGCCATCAGCAACTGACCGGCTCCGCCTCCATACGGCTTGTCATCACAAGTTTTGTGCTTATCAAAGGCAAAATCCCTGATATTCACTAAATCGTAGGCAATAATTCCCTTTTCAACCGCTTTTGCCATGATTGAGGTCTCAAAAAAAGCACGCGGAATCTCAGGAAACAAGGTCAGCACAGTAAATTTCATGGAATTACTCCAGAATCCAGAGGTGCATCAACTGGATTATCTTGTTTTTAACGTCAACTTCGCCAATGAACTCTTTTCGGAAAGGAACATAAACCGTCCGAATTTTGCCCTTGGAATCATATTTGACCTTATCACTAAGACAATCACAATTCTCGGCCAGCAAAACCTTCAATAGGTCTCCAGAACCGCCTTCCATTACGTCTGTGATTGTACCCAAAACTTTGGGCGCAGATTTTTCTGCCAATCCGTTTTTTGCCTCGCTGTAAACAAGGCTGCAAGTTTTCAAATCTTCGACATACCACTCGTTCTTATTCAAAGGACAAGCTTTGTCGCGCGGCACAACAATTTCCCATCGATTGTACTTTTGCACATCTTCAGGAGAATCAAGTCCTGCCAGCTTCATATACAAGTCGCGGCTGCCAGTTTCTACAGATTCAACCTTAAAAAGCTTTGAATCGCCGGTCTTGCCGTTTCTCAAAGTCACCTCGTCCATTTGCGAGAAATGCTCGTAACGTCCAGAAGCGCTTTCAACCTTAAATTCACCCGTTACTCCGTGCGAGCCACGGACAAAACCTACTACAAATTGTTCCACAGTACACTAGTCCAGTATTTCCAGGCTATAACGTTTACCGTCTTTACTGGCAGAAGCACTCAATACTGTGCGCAACGCTTTAGCAATACGACCGTACTTGCCGATAACCTTGCCAATATCATTCTGAGCAACGCTAAGCTCAAGAACAGGTCCTCGTTCACCGGCTACTTCGTTTACCGAGACTGCACTGGGATCATCGACCAATGATTTTGCAATGTATTCAATCAGGTCTTTTTCCATTCCCCGTTACTCCCCGTTAAACTATCTCTTGAAGCCTTTCTTGTTAAAGAGTTTAAGAACTGTTTCAGTCGGCTGAGCGCCAACTCCAATCCAGTAACGAGCTCTTTCTTCGTCAAAAGAAATCTGAGCCTCTTCACCTGCGATTGGCGCGTAAGTTCCGATTTCTTCGATTGTTCTTCCATCACGTGGCTTGCGTGAATCCAAAACAACAATTCGATAGAACGGTCTCTTAGCTGCACCGAACTTCTTAAGTCTGATTTTAACCACTTTATTCCTCCATAAATAGAATTGTGAAACAATAATATATCTGTTTTGAAAATAAATATCAAGGCAGGAATCTTTAATATTCGGCAAATTCTCAATCAAAGATTATAGATTAAAAATTTCCGGGAGCGGAGCTTCAATCCTGATGATTTTCTGGCTCACAGGATGAGGAAATTCAAGGCTTTGCGCGTGAAGCATAATCCGTCCGAAAGATTTTCCGCCATAAAGCTCGTCTCCAAGAATCGGACAGCCGACGCTCGCAAGATGAACGCGAATCTGATGTGTTCTGCCAGTGTGAAGAGCGCATTTTAAAACGCAAAGCGGAGATTTTTTATTTTGCCGTTCAATGCCGGTTACGTTTTTATCTTTATCAGAATCATTTTTAATGGAAGAAATCAGTTCAAAATCAGTTTTGCTCCAGAGTCCGCCTTTGTTCTCGCCTAGTTTTCCCCATTTTGCTGCCTGCGATTTCGGGCTGATTCGTCCCATAAAAAACTCTACCGAGAATTTTTCCTGCTTTGGAACGCCGCAGACAACGGCAACATAAGTTTTTTTCGCCGTGCGGTTCTCAAACATTTCGTGAAGCGGCTTGTTCACGCTCCGGGATTTTGAAAAAAGAATAACGCCGGAAGTTCCAGCATCGAGACGGTGCATAATTCCAACGTAAGGCAGATTTTTCGCATTTGGCTTTTCAATTTTCTGCCGCTCAAACAAAAATCGCACAACCGCATCGTGAAGATTGTCCCGATCTTCAACAATTGTGCTTTCAACAGGAAAATGCGCGGGCTTGTTCACGCAGATTAAAAAATCGTCCTCAAACAAAATAGCTTTTTGCGAAAGCTCAAATTTTATGTCGTCAGGCTTTTTCTCAAAGAAAAGTTTTTCCTCGTCAAGATTCACGCTGATTTCTCCGCCGGAAAAAATTTCATACGACGGAATGCGAATCTGCCTGCCGTTCACAAAAACTGAGCCGGAGACAATTAAGCGGCGGATTTTTGAATTTGAAATTTCTTTTCCGATAAGTAGCGGGAGTTTTTCGCGGAGAATCAAGTCAAGGCGGATTTTAGACGATGTCTTAAAACTGTAATTTTTCATATTCTATCTGCAAAATTTCTTATAATCAAAAAAAAGCTGGATTTAGCCGATAAAATGGCAGCGGACTTTGTGTCCAAAAGCAATTTCTTTCAATTTTGGAACTTCGCTCAGGCATTTTTCGCTTGAATTCGGACATCTTGAACCAAAAGGACAGCCTTTCAAAGGTCCTAAAACAGTTCTGATTTCTGACGCGGCGGAATTTTTTCTTGAATTCTGATTTTCTTTTTTGATTTCGGCCGATGAAAAAAGCAGCCTTGTGTAAGGATGAAGCGCGCTTTTGTAAAGGCTTTCAGCAGGAGCTTCTTCCATAATCATTCCAGAATACATGACGCCGATTGTGTCGCAAAAATAGCAGGAGACCCGCAAATCGTGCGCGATAAACAAAAACGAAAGATTCCGGCGTTTTTTCAAGTCAACGAGAAGATTTAAGATTTGTCCTTGAACGCTCACATCAAGAGCGGAAACAATCTCGTCGCAAATCAAGACTTCTGGGCGCATTATCAAGGCGCGGGCAATTGAAATTCTCTGGCGCTGGCCGCCTGAAAATTCTGAAGGACGGCGTTCCAAATCTTTCGGGTCAAGCCCGACTTCGTCAAGAAGCTCAGCCGCCTCAGTTCGCGCTTTTTTGCGCCCCGGCCAAAGCGAAGAGGACTTGTACGCGCTTGTCAAAATGCTGAAAATGCTCATTCTTGGATTCAAGGATTTTCCCGGGTCTTGGAAAATGTATTTTACTTTTTCGCGGTAAGATTTCAGTTCGGATTTTGAGAATTCTCCGACATTCTTCTGATTGTAAAAAATTTTTCCGGAATTCTGCCTGTACATCTGAATCAGAATTCTTGCGGCGGTTGTTTTTCCAGAGCCTGACTCGCCGACAAGCCCGTAAGTTTTACCTCGCTCAAGAGAGAACGAAACGTCATTCACAGCGTAGACAAATTTGTCCTGACGGGCAAAAAATCCAGCGTCAAGAGTGAAAAGTTTTGTGAGATTTTCAGCTTTTATTACAGTTCCGCCCATTTTTTCTCCATTTTGATTCTTCGATAAAAACGCGATTTTTCATTATTCGATTTTGACTTTAATTTTCCATTTTGGTTTTTATTTTCCGTTTTGTTCCGCAGCGTTTTTCATCTTCCAGCAAATATGGCTGATAAAATCATCTGAATTGTTTTCATCATTCTGATTATTTTCGGTTGCCAGATTTTTCTCAAGAATCGGATTTCCGCCGCTCAAAGATTTTTTGCAGTCTTCTTTTGCAAAGCGGCATCTCGGAGCAAAAGGACAGCCCGGCTCAGGATTTGCAGGATCGGTAACGCGGCCCGGAATCGACGACATTTTTTCTGCCGTGTAATGGCTTCCGAATTTTGGAGATGAGGAAATCAAGGCCTGGCTGTAAGGATTCAAAGGCGAGCTCATGATTTTTTCTGAACTGCCTTTTTCCATGATAACTCCGCCGTACATCACGATTATGCTGTCGCAAAGCTGGGCGACGAGATTTATGTTGTGGCTTATAAAAATGATTGAAAGTCCACGCTCAATATTAAGCCTGCGCAAAAGAGAAACAATCTGGCTTTGAATCGTAACGTCGAGCGCGGTTGTAGGCTCGTCTGCAATCAAAAGCTCGCAGCCCTGCGCGAGAGCAAGCGCGATTCCAATCCGCTGGAGCTGACCGCCTGAAAACTGGTGAGGAAAATTCTTCAAGCGGAATTCAGAATCGGTAAGCCCGACTTCGTTTAAAAGCGCGGCGGCTTTTTTATGAGATTCTTCTTTTGTGATTTTCGGATTTGAATTTCTGAAAGTCTCGAAGAAAACGCTTTCCATATTTTGAAGCGGGTCAAAGCTTCTTCCCGGCTCCTGGAAAATCATTCCGATTTTTTTGCCTCTGTAAGTGCGAAGCTCCTTTTGAGAAAGCGACGCGAGATTCACAGAAGACGAGCCGTCATTGTATAGAATTTCGCCCGAGACAAGCGCGTTTGAAGGCAAAAGTCCGGGAATTGCGGTGGAGGTTACGGTTTTTCCAGAGCCTGACTCGCCGACAATTCCTAAAATTTCGCCGCGCCGCATTTCAAACGAGACTTTGCGCACAGAATGAATTTCAACCTGCTCTTTTCCGCGCTGCATAAAGAACGAGACGCGCAGATTGCGGACAGAAAGCAACGGGGGCGTTACGGGGGATTTTCCCCCGTTAGAAGGGGGTGTCGGCGCAACGGCGGAAGCGCAGCTGACAGAGTGCGGCGCAGGGGGAAGGCTTTCCCCCTCCAATTTTTTTTGAACAGAAAAAGTCTCTTTTATTTTTTTTAGCGCGTTTTTCTTGAAGACCGCGTGGTAAGGATCGTAAAAATCGCGGAGAGCGTCGCCGAGAAAGTTGAACGCAAGCGTTACTGCCAAAAGAAGCGCGACTGGAATCAAAAGCCACGGAAAATTCCGCAGGTTGCTGAGCGTCGAGATGTCGCGGTTTATAAGGCTTCCCCAGCTTACGGCAGGGTCGGCGATTCCAAGGCCGAGATAGCTTAAAGTTGTCTCGCTCATTATGAAGCCCGGAATTGAAAGAGTTGTGCTGACGATTAAAAGGCTTGTAATCTGGGGAATTATGTGGCGGAAAATTATTGTTCCGCTAGGAACGCCCTCGATTTCAGCGTCAATCACAAATTCCTCGCGCTTTATCGAATGAATCATTCCGCGCAAAGTTCTCGCGCTTCCCGGCCAGCCGACAAGCGAAAGAATCACCGTGATGACCATATAGCTTTGCCCAGAGTCCATGCTCGAATTCAAAAGCGAGCGCAAAAACAAAATCAGGTAAAGCCCCGGAATCAGCATAAAAAATTCGGAGAAGCGCATTATAGTCCAGTCGGCGGCTCCGCCGTAAAACCCTGCAAGTCCGCCAAGCAAAATCGCGAGAAAAAGCGAGACCGCGCTTGCGACAAAGCCGATTGTAAGGGAAATTCTGCTTCCGTAGACAATACGGCTGAACAGGTCACGCCCCAAATTATCCGCGCCGAAGAGAAAAACCGGGTAAACCTCGCCGGTTTCGTCAGGCAAAGTCGCAAAAAGATGACGTTCGGCCGGAATAAGCCCTAAAAACTTGTATTTTTCACCTTTCGCAAAGAAATGGATTTTGTGGCTCAAGCCTTTAACGCGCGCATATTTCCAAGTTACGGAATTCAAAACGCGATGCTCGCGCGCTTCAAGACCATTCGCGGTGATTTCAATGTCCGAAGGATGGAAACTTCCATTCTCAAAAGCCGTGTTCGGAGAGTAAGGCGCGATAAATTCCGCAAAAATCATCACGAGATACAAAAAAATTATCACGCAAAGCGAGGAAAAAGCGAGAGGACGAGATTTCAAGAATTTTAAGATTTGTCTCATTTTTTATTCAATTTTCGATATTCGATTGGCAACGTAAAAAAAATCCTGAAAGCTAGTTTTTTGAAACTTTAAAGCTCGAAAGCGGAATTTCCTTTGAATAGTTCAGCGGAAGATTCGCCGCATACGAAAGCTCCGGGAACGAAAGTCCGCTTTCCACAGTGAAAACTGGATTTTCTCCGCTTTTGTTCAGAATCTGCGCGATGAATTTTCCGGCTTTAAGCGTGTTCAAAGTCGCGGTCAGCGGAATTGTTCCGCTTGAAGATGTAATTTCCTTGCTTGCGCCGGAGGCAGGAGAAAGCTCAATCAAAGAGGAAGAATTCCCGGAGAAATTCCCGGAAGAATTTGACTTTATCGAGCAGTTTTTCAAAAGATATTTCCATGCGGCAGAGCCAGAATTTGAAACTTTCAGGTCAAAATTGCATTTCAAGTTAAGATTAACGTTGTCAAAAATATTTGAGGAAATTTTGTTTCCAGCCAAAATTGAAGCTGCGGCCACAGAAGCCGCGGCAACCGTCATTCCGCCTGAAGTGAACGCGTTTTTCATCTCCGAGAGAGTCGGAAGAACGATTTTCGGATTTGAAAGCGACAAGCTCGGCTTGAAAACAGGAACTTCAAAAGATTTTGAGAACGGAAGAGTCATCGTCTGGTTTTCCATCAGCGGAATTTTGCTCAAATCGAGAGAAGCGTTTCCAGAAACCGAAAACGGAAGAGATTTTTTTCCGCTCGTGGATTTTGCGAAATTCAAAATCGTGTTGTACGGAATCTTGAAGCTGAACGCGTTTGATTTTGTGCCTAAAGCCGCAATGCTCACGCCATTGTCCGCGCTTAGCGAAGTGAATTTTGAATTCTCGTAGAGAACATCCGCCGAAACCTGCTTTACAGAAAAAGCGACAGGATAAGGATTTTGAATCGAATAATTGCAGCTGAAAGTGATTCCTTCCAAGTCAAGCGATTTTATCGCCACGTTCTGAAAATTTATCGAAGGCGAAAGTCCAAGCTCCTTTAAAGTCGAGCATGAAAGAGCGAAAAGCGCAGCCGCCGAAATCAAAAAAGACTTCAAAAATCTGATTTTCTTCATTTTATCTTCAATCTCCAATTTTTTTCTGATTTTTCAGTTTAATTTTTTCCGTATCGGATTCTGGGGTCAACAACCGCAAGCAAAACATCTGAAACGACCATTCCAATCAGAACAAGCGCGCTGATGAACATGCTGTTCGCAAGCACGAGATTAACGTCCTGCTGCATAACCGCCTCGTACATCAGCCGCCCGATTCCCGGATAAGCGAAAATAATCTCAAGCACAAGAGAGCCGGAAAAAAGGCTTGCAAGAAGATTCGCGCTTCCAGTTATGTAAGGATTCAGCGTGTTTCTAAAAGCGTGGTTCAGGTAAACGCGGCGTTCAGAAATTCCACGTGCGCGGAGAGCTGTAATGTAAGGCAAGCCCATCTGGTCGAGCATCGTTGAGCGAATCATCCGGAGAGTTGAGCCGACTCCGCCCAAAAAAGACGCGAGAAGAGGCAAAAAAATGTGATAAGCGTAGCTAAAAGAAAATTTCGCGGGATTCTCAGAAAAAGGAAAATCAGGATAAGCCGTTACTGGAAAAGCGTGCGTTAAAGACGCGAAAAGCTGGAACAAAATCAGAAGAAGAATTCCCGGAAAGGCATGAAAAAACAAGGCGGAAAAAGTCGCCGCAATGTCGATTTTGGTTCCAGCCTTGCTCGAAAAATAAACTCCAAGCAAAAACGAGAAAATCGTGATAAAAACAAGCGAAATCAGATTCAAGACAAGCGAATTTATAATTCTCGTCCTTATCAAGAATCCGACAGGCGCGCGTGAAATCAGGCTTATCCCCAAATCGTGGTTTATGACAACGCGCTTAAGCCATTTGAAATACTGGATTGTAAAAGGCTGGTCAAGCCCAAGCTCCGCGCGCGTTTTTGCAAGCTGCTCGGCGGAAAACATATTGTCGCCGCTGCCGCTGGAAACTTTCGCGCCGGAAGAAGCCTGGCTCATCATCTGCTGCTGAACCATCTGGTCAACGATGTCGCCCGGAGCAAGAGCCATAAGAGCGAACAAAGCCCAGCCGAGCATAAAAAGGATAAAAACCATCGTCACAAGCCTTCCGACAACAAATGACGCGACAGGAAATTTCGCCCGGAACATGAGCCACGGCGAAATCAGCGGCGAAAACAAGCGAGAAAAAACTGTTCCAAAAACTTTTTTTATTTTTTTGACAAGGCTCATTTTTTCTCAATCTTTTTAGGTTCTCTTGGAGCCGGCAAATGCGCGCAGACAATGTTTTCAACTTGCGAAGGAATTTTCGACTGCTCCTCGCGTGTAAGCCCGGCGGTCTCAATCGGCTTGTGAAAAGTCAGGCTCACGTGCTGCCCCGGCACAAGGCGTCCTTTCTCCTCGAAAATGCGCCAAGTTCCGTCAATTGTTACAGGAACAATCGGAGAATTTGAAAGAAAAGCGAGCTTGAAGCTTCCCGGCTTGAATTCGCGGTGAGCAAAGCCTTTTGAGCGGTGTCCTTCCGGGAAAATCACCTGGGAATATCCTTTCTGAACTCCGCTCGCGGCATCGTGAATCGCCTGAATAGATTTTTTCGGGCTTTTTCTGTCGATGAAAGTGCACTGCAAAAGCCGCATCCAGTCGCGCAGAACTGGAATTTTCGAAAGCTCCACTTTCGCGACAAACGCCATCTGCTTGTTTGAGTATCCGTACAAAAGCGGAATGTCCATATCGCCCTGATGATTTCCGATAAAAACACAGGCGCGGTCTTTAGGAATATTCTCCTCGCCGTGAACCTCGACAGTCGCTCCAACAACCTCAAACACGAATCTCGCCCACACAGGAACGATTCCGTCAACAATCTTGTCGCGCTCGGCAATGTTTCCCTCGCGGTCGTATTTGAGAGCAAGTTTTCTAAGCTTGTTCTGCCTGAGCATAAAAATCGCAATCCGAATCAGCGCAATAAAAGTTCTCATCAATATCTCCTAAAAAGTCAAAAAAATGACAAAATAATTTTATTTTAGATAACAACGGTCGGTCAAAGCCCCAACCTGATTGTCAAAATAAACATTTGAAAGATTCCAGCGGTTGTTTATCGAAAAAAATGTCCGTCCAGAAACGAGATAGACAATCGGGCATTGCTCAAGAAAAATCCTCTGGTATTCTTCCCAGAGCGGACGCGCCTTTTCAATATCTGGAATGCATTTCGCTGTATTATACAGATAATCAATGCGTTTTTCCCAGTCCGTCGCAGGCGTTTTTTGAAGCGGATTCCACATATGAAGATTTCCGCTAGAAACCCAGACATTGCTTCCCTGAGTCGGAAAAATATTGCTTCCGCCAAGCCCGATTATCAAAGTCTGCCAGTCGTAAGTTGAAGTAAGCTGCTCGACAATCCGCTGAAAATCGGTCTGCCTCACATTCACGGTGATTCCTTCTTTTTTGCACTCGTCGCTTATAATCTGCGCGATGTCGCTCATCACAGGCTGGGACGAGACAATCGACAAATCGAACTCGACTTTAACGCCGTTTTCATCATACAAAAATCCGTCGGAACGCTTTTCAAAT
This sequence comes from Treponema sp. UBA4692, assembly GCA_002404895.1. GTDB lineage: Bacteria > Spirochaetota > Spirochaetia > Treponematales > Treponemataceae > Treponema_D. Next base: position 42,392 of record DHKO01000008.1, read on the forward strand.
CCGACTTCCGCCAAAAGTTTCTGCGCATGCGCATGGCTGAATCTGTAAGGCAAAATAATTTCTTCATTATAAAAAGCGTTCGCTTTCGGAAAAAATCCGTATTTCGGCTCGGCAAGCCCCCGGTAAGTCTGGGAGATAATCCGCTCGCGGTTCAAAAGGCAGCTCATCGCCTGCCGGAATTCCTTTTTTATAAACCATTTGTAGCTAGGCTCATCTGAATTTTTCGGATTCTGATTGAAAGTCCAGAAAGGCGCGCTCATCGAGCCGCCCGCGTTAAAAACTGTATAGCCGTCATCGCCGTTGTTTTTCGCGTTGTTCACAATGTCCTCAAGCTGCTCAGGAGACGGAGAAAAAGTCTCGAGTTTTCCCTGCTTGAACAAAAGAAACCTCGTGTTGTTGTCGCCTATTATCGTCGCGATTCTTTTTTCAGGATAATGAATGTTCAAGCCGTTTGCGTCTTTTTCCCAGAAATCATCGTTTCTCGTGTAGACAACGCGCTGCCCCGGCGTGTACTCGGTGATAAAATACGCTCCCATGCTCGGAAGAGTTTTCGGGTCAACGGCGACGGAATTAAGATTTTTTACAGCCGCCGCTCCGCCCTCGTCTTTCGCCTTTTTATATTGAAAAGCAGGCCCGAAAGACATATTTATTGAAAGAAGCGGATCCGCGACAATTTTCGGAAAATGGAAAGCGAAACGCCTTTCATCAATCTTCTCGATTGAAATTCGCTTTACGCTTCCGTCGTCCATCTCCATAAACTGCGAGTTATACGCAGAAGACCCCATTTCCTCATCGCACATAATCTCGTCGTACCAAAAAACAACATCGTCGCTTGTAACTTTCACGCGCGGCTTTGAATTCTCATAGAAGCTCCAGAAAATATCGTCGCGCAAAGTCAAAATCACGTCCATTGTCTTTGATTTCTCGTCGGTTCTGACTTCAAAACCTGCAAGGCGCGGAACCCATTTTTTTTGAACTGAATTATAGTCAACGAGATAGTCATTCAAGACATTCAAGATTCCAGAAGTTTCAGCGTCGCGCTCAGCAATCAGAAAATTAAAGCTTTTCGGGTCGCCTGAAATTGAAGTCTGCCAGTCTCCGCCCTGTTTTCCGCAAGTCCACGGCTCGTCTTTCCACGGCTTTGAAACAGTGCGCTGAACCAAATTGTTCTGCATAGAAGCCTTGTAAGCCTCGATTTCAGAAAGTGTCATCTCAGGAGAACGCGAGCATGAAGCAAAAGCGAAAGAAAAAGTCAAAACCGAAAATGCGGCAAAACGAAAATTCATATTCTGATTGTAGCATTTTTTCAAAGAATAAAAAATCGGGAACGAAAATTAGGAACGGCGCGCATTTTTTGTCAAAACTTGCAAAGAAAAACAAAAAAGAGCATACTTTTCAGCCTATGTTCAAACCACAGCTTATCTCATCTTTAAAAAAGTACAACGGCAAGACTTTCGCTTCTGATTTGATTGCCGGAATCATCGTCGGAATTGTCGCGCTTCCGCTGGCAATCGCATTTGCAATCGCGTCGGGAGTAAATCCGGCGGCAGGACTTTTCACAGCGATAATCGCAGGATTCTGCATTTCGGCATTCGGCGGCTCAACAGTCCAGATTGGAGGACCGACTGGAGCTTTCGCGGTAATCGTCTACGGAGTCATTGCGGAATTCGGGCTTTCGGGGCTTGCGACCGCGACAATGATGGCAGGAATTCTTCTGATTTTGCTCGGCGCGTTCAAAATGGGCGGCCTCGTGAAATTTATTCCATATACAATCGTCACAGGATTCACGGCTGGAATCGCGGTAACAATCGCTTCGGGGCAAATCGGCGACTTTTTCGGCCTCCGCCCTGACTTTTCTTCCCCGATGATGATTTTGGGCGAGGAATATTCAAAAATGCCGGGAGATTTTCTTCCGAAAATAATCGTCTACATAAAATCGGCAGGAACTTTCAACCTTTACTCAACAATTCTTTCGGCAGTCTGCCTTGCGTTCATTTTCGTCTGGTCAAAATTCATAAAGAAAATTCCTGGAAGCTTCATCGTGATAATCGGCGCGACTTTAGTCTCGATTCTTCTCGACAAATTTTTCGGACTTAAAACTGACACAATCGGATTTTTTGCGGACGGAAGAGAACATTTTGTGATTCCGTCGTCGCTTCCGGTTCCTCATCTTCCGGCTTTCAACCTTGAGACAATCAGAATGCTCTTTCCGACATCAGTCTCAATAGCGGTTCTTGCGGCAATCGAGTCACTTCTCTCGGCTGTTGTGGCGGACGGAATGACAGGCGACAAGCACGACTCAAACACGGAGCTTATCGGGCAGGGAATCGCAAACATCGCGTCGCCTCTTTTCGGCGGAATTCCTGCCACAGGAGCAATCGCGCGCACCGCAACAAACATCAAGAACGGCGGAAAAACTCCGGTCGCGGGAATTATCCACGCGCTCACGCTTCTTCTGATTCTGCTTTTCTTCGGGAAATACGCTTCCTACATTCCGATGGCGGCTCTTGCGGCTGTCCTAATCAACGTTGCATGGAATATGGCGGGATTTCCGGCAATCAGGGCGCTGTGCAAAGGGCAGAAATCAGACATCTGCGTTCTGACCGTAACTTTTCTGATTACGGTTTTTGTTGACCTGACAATGGCGATTGAAGTCGGTCTTGGATTTGCGGCTTTCTTCTTCATCAAAAAGATGATTGACTTGTCTGAAGTCGAGAACAAGCGCGAAAGCCTCACAGGAGGAATCGCGTCTCCTGATATGCCGGCGGAAAAAATCGACGTGCCGGGCGGAGCTATGGTCTACGAGATTGAAGGACCGCTTTTCTTCGGAACTGTAAGAAAATTCGAGGTTGCGGTTGAGCGCACTGGAATGGCGGGCGTTGACTACAAGGTTCTGATTTTGAGGATGAGGAACACACTTTACCTTGACGCAGGCGGAATCCGCGCGCTGGAACAGGCAAAAGCCGCGTGCGACAGGAAAGGCGTAACAATCGTGATTTCAGGAATCCACACGCAGCCGTATATGCTCCTTGAAAAGACAGGAATGGCGGACAGGCTCGGAAGAGACAATATCCATGGAAACATAACCGCCGCGCTAAAGCGAGCCGAGGAAATTTTAAGCGCGTAAGCAAAAAGCAAATGGCGTTTTGCCATTCGCAGAAAATGAGCCGGCGAAGCTGTGGCGTTTTGCCATTCACAGAAAATAAGCTGGCGAGTGAATGGCGTTTTGCCACAACGAGAAATTAAGCTGGCGAAGCCGTGGCGTTTTGCCATTTTCAGAAATTTGCGTGGCGGACCCAATGGCGTTTTGCCACAACGAGAAAGCGAGCTGGCGAAATCGTGGCAGTTTCGCAGGCATCTTTCCCGCACTTCACGGCGATCGGAATCTCCGAAACCGCAAGATTCCAGCCAGTCACTCACAGTCCCCATTTTCCTTATCCCACACATTTTCTTCTCATAAAATAAAAAAATCCGGCTGAAAAATGCAGTTCCAGCCGGATTTTATTCTTTTACTTTGCGCCGTAAACGCTGTAGTATTTGTCAATTTCAGACTTTATCTCGTCAGTGATGATTTTCTTGTCTCCGTTTGTGTAAAGCGAGTCAACAACATCTTTCATCGTGACAATCGCGCGCGCCGGAAATCCGTATTTCTCGGAAATCACCTGAAGAGCAGCCTTGTCTGAATCCGGGGCTTTTTCCATGCGGTCAAGAGAGACAATCTCGCCCACAATCTTGATTCCGCCTTCGGCAGTTTCCTGAGCCTTGATTTTCGGATAAGTCTCTTCTATTGATTTTCCAGAAGTCGTAACATCCTCGATAATCACAACGCGGTCTCCGTCTGAAATCTTATATCCTAGAAGATTTCCCTTGTCCGCGCCGTGGTCTTTCGCCTCTTTTCTGTCTGAGCAGTATTTTACTTCCTTTCCATAAAGCTCTGAGTAAGCGACTGCAGTAACAACCGCGAGCGGGATTCCCTTGTAGGCAGGTCCGAACAAGACATCAAAGTCGTCTCCGAAATTGTCGTGAATCGCCTTAGCGTAGAATTCTCCGAGACGCTTAAGCTCGCTTCCTGTAACATACGCGCCTGCGTTCATAAAAAACGGCGACTGCCGGCCGCTCTTTAGCGTAAAGCTTCCAAATTTGAGAACCTTGCACTCAACCATAAAATCAATAAATTCTTTCTTGTAGTCTTCCATAATTGCTCTCCTAAAGCAAAACCGCAGAAAAGTCTATCAGAAAAAAAAGGAATAAGGAATTAGAGAAAGAAAAAACAAGACGAAGCTGCAAATATTAAAATAACCTTAAAAATTATTGTCAAATTATTAATATTGTCTTAAAATAACAGATGTAAAAGCAGGAAATATAAATGTTAATGTGCCTGTTCGTGAAACAGTGAGTCTTGGAGCAACATTTTCTCCTGATGGTAAAGCAGAAGGTTATCTAAAGAACAATTTCAAAATAAATATACGTGGTGGTTATGACCTCGACTTGCCTATTGTGGGTCCAAAAGACGGAAATTTCACTATTAAAAAAGGTCCTAATGAAGACTTTTATTTTCTAAAAGTAGAATTAAATTAACGGCACTTTTTTCAGCAGAGGTTAAACCATGAAAATCAATAAACTACATAAACCTATTTTCCGCTTTTTTCTTATTCTCTTGCCATTATTTTTTTCACTTATTTCCTGTGAAGAGGATACAGAAGAATTTAAGCCGGATCTCGCATACTTTGTAAGCAGTAAAAAATTTGAAGTTTATTATTCTGGCAGCACAACTAATCTCCATAAAATTTATATGGGCGTAAAGCTGCCTAACAAAAAAGAAATTTTCTTTTACGATTTATATTATGAGCAAGATTTTAAGGACAGCTGGAAAAGCAGAATTATCGTAAAATCAAAAGAAAGCCATTTTGATTTAGATGATGACGTGGAAGCAACTTTATATTTTGAGCAAATAAGATACAGCACGAAACTCATACGAGTTATGCGTTAACCGAAATTATGGTAAAAATCTTTCTTCATTTGCAAAACTTCCGTTGCTATTTTCTAAGCGGGCAAAAAGTGGTAATCTGAATAAGATTTTTTTCAATTTTGGATTGATTTTTAGGAGAATATCATGGAAAAAACTATCGCATTGATTCCAGGCGACGGAATCGGTCCTGATGTTGTTGCAGAGGCTGTAAAAGTTCTCGATGCTGTTGCAAAAAAATACGGACACAAATGGACTTACAAAAACGTGATTGCAGGGGGAGCCGCAATCGACAAGTTCGGAAAGCCTCTTCCGCAGGATCAGCTTGACATTTGTCTTTCAAGCGACGCGACTTTGCTCGGTGCTGTCGGCGGCCCAAAATGGGACAACGTTGCTCCTGAGATTCGCCCGGAGAAAGCCCTTCTCGGACTCCGCGGCGGAATGAAAGTTTTCGCGAACCTTCGTCCGGCTGTAATGTGGCCGCAGCTCAAAGACGCTTGCCCTCTCAAAGATGAAATTATCGGAAACGGCCTTGACATTCTCGTTGTGCGCGAGCTTACAGGCGGAATCTACTTTGGAGAGCGCGGAACAAGCGCAGACGGAAAAACTGCTTGGGACACAGAGAAATATTCCTGGGAAGAAATCGAGAGAATCGTTCGCCTCGGCTTCCAGTTTGCACAAAAGAGACAGAAGCATTTGACTGTCGTTGACAAGGCAAACATCTTGAATTCAAGCCGACTCTGGAGAAAAGTCGCCGAGGAAGTCCACAAGGAATTCAGCGATGTTGCGCTCGATTTCCTTTATATCGACAACGCTTCAATGCAGCTTGTCCGCAATCCGCGCCAGTTTGACGTTATCGCCACAAGCAATATGTTCGGCGACATCCTTACAGACGAGGCGAGCCAGATTACAGGCTCAATCGGAATGTTGGCTTCGGCTTCGCTCGGAGACGGAACAGGGCCAGGACTTTACGAGCCGATTCACGGAACTGCTCCTGACATCGCCGGAAAAGACCTTGCAAATCCTCTCGCAACAATTCTTTCAGCGGCAATGCTCTTGCGCTACAGCTTAAAGCTTGAGACAGAAGCAAAGGCAATTGAGAATGCGGTAACAAAAGTTCTCGATGACGGCTGGAGAACCGGCGACATTGCGGGTTCTAAGCGCGACGAAGTGAAAGCGGCAGGAAAGCTCGTTGGAACAAAGAAAATGGGTGAGCTTGTTGTGGAAGCTCTTAACTAGCAAATATTTTTGATTTTTATGCCGTGCGACAAGAACGTTGCGCGGCATTTTTTTGCAATTTCGATTTTCAAGACAATTTCTCGCTTTTTACGGATTTCAGATTTTCCGATTTTTTCAACTTCGATAAAAAAGTAAAAGCAAGAAAAGCCTATGCCAGATTGGAGCGGCGCGCGAAGCGCGTTGCTAGGAAGCGAGCCGGACGGCGGAGCGAACGACGCAATGGAGCGGACAGCGGAACCGCGGAAAGCTGGGCGTTTTTTCCAAGCGAAGAGAAAAAGCGCGCAAAACATTGGCTGCTCAAGAAAAGCTCCATCCTAAAATTCAAATTCGTTTCCTATTTTCAGGAAAATAAAATATAATCGGTTTTATGCACGAAGATTATGATTCATTTGAGCGGATGGCGACTGGAATTTCTGAAAGCGAGCGCCAAAATATTCTTGACCAGCTGAAAAATTCGTCTCAGAAGCACGAAGACGAGGAAATGTATCCGATTGAGGAAGACGAAAACATTGAATTCAGGCCTTTTCCAGAGCAAATCAAGCGCGAATCGCTTTTAATCAGGCTTTTTATCTGGCTAAAATCGCTGATTTCAAACACAACGCAGGAGACAATTTTCAACGACTATAAAATTTCGCTGATTTCAAAAAACATCGAGCGGAATTATCCCGGGCTGATTGACACAAAACGCGGGCTGATTCTCGCGACTTTCTACAATAAACTTTCCGAGCTGAAATCGGCGGCGCAGTTTCTAAAGCCTTACATTTCTGAAATAGATGACGACGAAGGCTCTTTTTACGTTCTTTTAGGCTCAATCGTGATGCCGGAAATAAATTCGGCGATGAATTCTGAAACCGACCCGTATTCAAATCCCGTAACAGGCTCGGCGCGCCCGGAGCTTAGAATCGAGCTTCTAAGAAAAATGGACGCGGTTTTTGACAGCGTTTCTTCGGAGCAAAAATCAAAAATGTATGAGGCGGCAAAGGCTACGGAATGGCTCAGGCAGTTCATAAAATTGCCTTTCACGCGTTTTCTCGCGTCTTTTTCGGAAGTGACGGACGACATTTATTCATGCCCTTACGCGAATCTCGCAGGCGAGATTTCAGTTTTCGCGCGTTCTCTCTGCAACGGATTTTTGATAACGGACGAGCTTTTGCAGTCGCTTTTTTTGTTTTCAAAGCGGAACAAAAATTTGAAAGATGCGGACGACAACAGCGAGGCAGAGCAGTTTCTTGACAAGGCACACGCTTCTGCCGCGCTGATTCATATGTTTATGAGCTCAGTTCCGTTGAAATCTCTCGGCTGCATAATCTCGAACGACATTTACTGGCGGGCAGAGCCTTTTTCAGGCGGAGAAGACTGGTTCGTAAAATACAAGAACGCATGGAAACGCATTTTCGAGCGAAAATGGAGCAACTGGATAAAGGACTGCAAGATTGAGTCTCTTAAAACAAATTTGAGGTCGAATTTCTCAATCGATGAGTTTCCCCTTTTCCCAGCGCGGCCGTGGGCGGACATCTGGGGAGGAATGTACTTCAAGTACGAGCTTACAGCAGGATTTTTGTTCTGGTTCATCGTTAAAAAGTTCCCGGACTACGAGCTTGCCCTAAAAGCGGTTCTGGTCGAGGGCGATTTTGTGAACAAGGAGAACCAGATTGCGTTCACAGATGCTTTCAACAATATAATCCAGCTTTCAATCTCGTTTCAGGGGCTTGAAAGGCGATGCTCGGCAAACGGAGAAATAGGAATGATGCTCAAAAAAATCGCGGACGAGCATCACCGCACGCTGAAAGCGCAGACAAAAGTCGAGCAGCTGATTAGAAGTGTCGAGTCGGACTTTGAGACGATCCTGCACAGGTTCGGAGACGCAAGCCGAGCGCTCTCGCAGGTTCTGAGCGGAATTTTGGGAATTGTGAAAGACTCGCGGTTTGACTCGCTTTCAAATCTGAACACTCTGCAAAGCAAGGACAACGCCGCGTTTGTTGAAGACTTGAAAAAAGCGAGAATCGCGCTTGAATCGTCGCTGAACCTCATAAAAGAGCTTGAGACTCTCGACAACAAAAAAACGAAATTCTAGGAATTTTTATGATAAATGAAATTTCACTTGCAGAAATTCTGGAATCGAAAAGTCTGGAAAAAAATAACCGAAATTTTGAGGAAAGCAAATCAGAAAATCAAAAATACAGTTTTTCCGATTTTAAGGATTCTAAATCCGGACAAACTGAAAATCATATTCAGGAAAAATTTATTCTGCTTCCTTTTTATTTTGACGGGAAGCCTTTATCCGGCGAAAAATCTCCGCGCTGGGGAATGACGCTTCTTTCGGCAGGAACAATGAGATTCCGCTGGAGCGAAAAAAACGAAAACCGCGATAAAATTTTCGAAGAAATCTTGGAAAGCCAAAATTCACAAGGCAAAAAAATCGTTCCGATTGAGCTGATTCACTCAAAAATTGTCGTCGAGGCGAAAAATTATGGCGACACACAAAATCTTCAGGCTGACGGAATCGTAACAAACAACAGAAACCTGATTCCGACCGTAACGGTTGCAGACTGCGTTCCGATTTTTCTTTACGACGCAAAAAACGGCGCATTCGGAGCTTTTCATTCGGGCTGGAAAGGAACAGGAATCGCAGGAAACGGAGTTAAAAAAATGGCTGAGCTTTACGGCTCAAAGCCTGAAAACATTTGCGCCGCAATCGGGCCGCATATTCAAGGCTGCTGCTACAGCATTGACGAAGAACGCGCAAAATATTTTATTGAAAATTTCGGAAAAGACTGCGTGTCTGAAAACACAAGCGAAAATCACGACAAAAAATTTTCTTACGCGCTTTCGCTCACTAAGGCGAATCTCTTTGTCCTTAAAAAAGCTGGAATTAAAGAAGAAAATATCGTTGCCGCAAAAGACTGCACCTGCTGCACAAAATTCGCAGACGGAAAAAACGTTTTCGGCTCTTTTAGACGGCAGGCCGCATCTTTGCCGACTAAAATTCTGAAAAATCTTAGTAAAGAAGAAATTAGCCGCAAGATGACAGTTCAAGCGGCTTTTATTATCTAAGCCGCAAATCAAAATATCAGCGGCTTAAATTTTTATTTGTTTTTCAGCTTGCAATCAGCTTGAACTCGTTGTATGCAAGAATGAACGGACCGACGCCCTTCGCATCATCTTTTACAATCGGCTCGTCAAGATAATACTCAAAGCTGCCATCACGGCGAAGGTTATTTTCAGGGCCGAGTCCCGCGACAAGGCAGATTCCGCCAAGCCCAAGCTTTCCGCCGTCAGTATTCAAATACTTATTGCAGATTCCTTTGAACGCTTTTACGCCCGCACCTTGCATTTCAGGAGCATCAAGAATCTGGGTTCTGAATCCTTTCAGAAGCGAGTAAGCAAAAATCGCAGTTCCAGAAGTCTCAAGATAGTTTTTCTTGCCGTTCTTGTCAGTCTCGTTCGGCTTGTCAGGAACCTGAAACCACATTCCGCTTTCGTCTTGATATTTGAGCATTGTGTTCTGCAAATCGACGAACATATTTTTAAGATGATTCCAGTTTTCGCTTCCGCGGTCTGGAGCGCAGTTCAAAGTATCGAGCATTGCCATTGAGAACCAGCCAAGCGAGCGAAGCCAGAAGCCGCGGCTAAGTCCAGTCTCCTTGTCTGCCCAGAAAGCAGTTTTTGAGCTGTCGTAGGCGTGATAGTAAAGCCCTGTTTTTGAATCTTTCATCAGCTTTTCAACATTGAAGAACTGATTGTAAATGTCGTCCTTGTTTTTTCCGCCGTTGAAAGTCGCATCGTACTGCATATAAAAAGGCAAGCCCATGTAAAGTCCGTCAAGCCAAACCTGATTCGGATAAATCGCCTTATGCCAAAAGTTTCCTTCCTTTGTGCGCGGCTGCTCTTTTATCTGCTCATAGAATTTTTCAAGCGCGTTTCTATATTTTTGCTTTTTTGTGTATTCATAAAGCGGGAAAAAGTTTTTCGCTCCGTTGATTTCGTCCATATTCCAAGTTTCTTTTGAATATCCGTCAACTGAGCCGTCATCATGAACGCGGAAATCTTCATAATAATCAGCGAATTTAAGAAATTTTTCATTTTGGCTTGTCGCATACATCTCAAGAAGAGCCATAATCATCATTCCGTCAATGTAGTCCCAGCCAGATTTTACGCCAGCCCTCGCCTTTTCAATATTCCAAACAGGAATTTCCGCAGTTGATTTTGTCATCAAATCGTCAATATATTGGTCGATTATTTTCGTGTCCACAAACACACCTCAAAAAAATTTTCTTACTAGAAAACTTAAAAGTTTCTCAATATAATAAATGAAATTTTTTTTTTAGTGAATATATATTGAGGTAAAATAAAATGGCAGATGTAAAAGCAGAATTCAAAAGACTTCTTGCAGACGCAGTGAATGAGATTATCGAAGAAAAAAAGATTGACGCGCCGAAAACTGAGGCGGAAAAAATTGTTGTGCAGGACTCGCCGAACCCGGAAATGGGCGACATCGGCTCTCCAATGTTTATGTTCGCAAAATCGCTTCATCTTGCGCCGCAGGCAATCGCGCAGGAAGTCGCCTCAAAAGCGGCTGGAAAATCTTCAATCGGAGAAGTCCTCGCAGTCGGTCCGTATGTTAATCTTAAAATGGACAAAACTGGCGAAACTGCAAAAATCTTAAAAAATATTGAAGTTCAGGGCGAAAATTACGGAACGCTGAATGCGGACGGAAAAGCTCCGCTAGACGGCCACAAAATCATGATTGAATTTTCCGCGCCGAACACGAACAAGCCGCTTCATCTCGGACATTTGAGAAACGACGCGCTCGGAGAATCGGTCTCGAGAATCTTGAAAAAAGCTGGAGCGGAAGTCTTCAAGGTTGACTTGATTAACAACCGCGGAATTCACATCTGCAAATCGATGCTCGCTTACAAACTTTTCCACGAGGCAAACGGCGACACTCCAGAAAAACTCGGAATGAAAGGCGACCATTTCGTTGGACAATGCTACGTTGAATTTGACAAATATCTCAAAGGCGACGAGAAAAACGGCGTTCCAGCCCACCCGGAGGCAATGCAGCAGGCCGAGGAAATGCTGATAAAATGGGAGCAGGGCGACGAGGAAACTCACAAGCTCTGGAAAATGATGAACGACTGGACGATTGACGGCTTAAAGGAAACTTACGCGCGCACAGGAGTCGGATTCGACAAATATTATTACGAAAGCGAAACTTATCTAAAAGGAAAGGACGAAATCCAGAAAGGGCTGGAAAAAGGCGTTTTTTTCAAGGCAGATGACGGCTCTGTGCGTGTTGACGTTACAGAAGCGGTAGGAAAAGGAAAAGACGGCGAAGACCACGAGAAAGTTCTTCTAAGAAAAGACGGAACTTCGGTTTATATCACCCAGGACATCGGAACTGCGATTTACCGTCACAATGACTGGCCTTTCAACGAGCTGATTTACGTTGTCGCTTCCGAGCAGATTTTCCATTTCAAAGTTCTGTTCTACATCTTGAAAAAGCTCGGATTTGACTGGGCTAAAAAACTTTATCATCTCAGCTACGGTCTCGTGAATCTTCCGAACGGAAGAATGAAAAGCCGAGAGGGAACTGTCGTTGACGCGGACGATTTGATTGACTCTCTTCACGCCGACGCATTAAAGGCGATTCAGGAGCGCGGACGCGAGGAAGACGTAGGAAACGCGGACGATGTGGCGGAAAAAGTCGCGCTTTCAGCCCTTCACTATTATCTTCTGCAAGTTTCTCCTGTAAAGGATATGATTTTTAATCCTGCGGAAAGCCTTAGCTTCAACGGAAACACAGGTCCTTATCTTCAGTACATGGGAGCAAGAATCTCGTCAATTTTGAGAAAAGCGGAAGAAGAAGGAGCAAAACCTTCAGCTCCGGAAGAAGCGGCAAAACTTTTGAAAGCCGCAGAAGAATGGGAACTTGTGAAATATCTCGGAGAATATCCTGCGACGGTTCAAAAATCGGCAGAAAACAAAGATCCGTCAGTAATGACTGGCTACATTTACGAGACCGCAAAGCTTTTCTCAAAGTTCTACCAGAACTGCCCGATTATGAGCGCGGATTCTGCCGAGCTTAAATCAGCGCGGCTTACGCTTGCAAAGGCGACTCTTAGAATCCTAAAAGAAGCGATGGGACTTGTCTTGGTTCCATTCCTCGACAGAATGTAAAAATAAAAATTCCGCAGTATTTTCCGCTGCAGAAAGCGTTTTTCCATGCGGCGGAAAAATCACGATTGCATGCGGATTTTCACCCCAGCATTTCTGCATGCAAAATCGGCGTGTTTTATGGCGACATACAAAAGAAAATTCAAGGCGCGAAAAGTCCAAATCTTACAGGCAATTCTGATTTTATTTCTCGTGTTTTTTATAGTCTTGCAGTTTGCGAATGTAAAAGCGATGCAGGAATGTGCGAAAGTTATAAATTACGCCGGAATAATCAGGGGCGGAAGCCAGCAGCTTGTAAAACTCGAGCTTGCCGACTACAAAAACGACCCTCTAATCACAAAAATCGACACAATATTTGAAAGCCTTGAAAACGGCGGCGGCGCATACAATCTGATGAAAGTAAAAGACCGGATTTTTCAGATAAATGTCCGAAACACGATTGAATACTGGAAAATCATTAAAAAGCAGATAAAAATTTTCCGCGGCACAGGAAAAGAAAGCACGATTCTGCTTCAAATGAGTGAAACTTTCTTTTCAATGACAGACAACATCGTTTTTGCGGCTCAGGGCGTTTTCGAAAAACTTTCCACGAAGCAAAATATCCTCGAGCTTATCCTTATTTTAATAATCGCGGCGAATCTCCTGATTCTTGGAAAACAGGCTCTCGACGGAATAGAATTCAGCAAGATGGCTTTCACAGACAAGCACACAAAACTCCCGAACAAAAGCCGCTGCGAAGAATTCATTAACGACACGGCTCCGCTAGACAAAAACACAGGATTTATCATGCTTGACCTGAATTATCTAAAAAAGGTGAACGACACGCTCGGACACGCGGCAGGCGACGCGATGATTCTAAATTTTGCAACAACGGTAAGAAAATCCGTTCCGCCGCAGCACTTCGTCGGAAGATACGGCGGAGACGAGTTTATCTGCATTCTTAAAAATGTGCAGGCAAACGACATTCCAGACATAATTGGAAACCTCAATGCGGAAATGGAGCGGTTCAACAGCTTCTCAAACCAAATCGACATAAGTTTTTCTTACGGCTACGATTTTTCCAGAAACTACGAGGAATGTACAATGCGCACGCTTCTTGAGCAGGCCGACAGAAATATGTATGAAGTCAAAAAGAAAATGCACGCGATAAGAGACTCCTACAACCGGCTAGCGGATTGAGATTAAAAAACAAAAAAGCCAGAACAGAAGCGAAAACTTCCACTTGTCAGACCTTGAACTAACTTGAATCAAAAAATTCAAAAAAATTGCTCAAAAATTATCAGTTTGAAGAGACTTTTGAATAAACAATTTTTTTGCCGGCTGCTTTTATCTCTGTAACGAGCTTTCCGTTATCAAAAGAAACAACCAGAACTTCCTTGTAATTTTCCAAATCGGTTCCGTCAGTGTAAAGCCATTCGCCGTCAGAATTTTCAAATTCCTCAAAAAACAAGACAACGACATTTTTCTTTCTAAGAGTTTTTCCGCGAAATCCTTTCACAAGCCTTGAATTCTTGAATTCAAGACAAAAATCTCCGTAATCGTCAAATTCAAGGATTCTCTCTTCATCTTCCCATTTTCCATAAATTGAAGAAAAATTTCCGCAAGAAATCAAGAAAACAGGAAGAATCAGAAAAAATAAAAAGCGGCAAAATTTTCGGCAGCCGCAAAGCCGAATTTTATTCATTCACGCTGCCTTGAACGCTGTTTGCGGAAGGCACGAGCATATAAGACTGATTTTTCTTCGGCCCATAAACCCAAAACAGAGACGGCCACCAAAGAAGAAGTCCGCTAACGAGATTCACGCCTTTCAATTCCTTGTTCAAGTCCGTGTACAAATCTTTGTAGCCTTCCTTTTTTATCAAAATGTCAGGATTGTTCCAGATTGCGTTGCTGATTTTTTTCTGCACAGGAGTTGTTCCGATTTTTTCTCCGTCAACATAAACTTCCGCGCCGTCAACATCTGTCGAAAAATTAACCCTTGTCTGAGTAACGCAAGACGCGCAGAAAATCATCAACAGGATTCCAGCAATAAAGCCTGCTTCAATTTTTTTTAGCTTCATTTTTTCCTCCTTTTTAAGCTAAAGCTAAAAAATGCTACCCCCCCCCGAAAAAAGTCAAGTAGTCAAGAGAAAAAACGATAATTTTTTACTGCGGATTCCTAATTATCCGCAGTTGCTACGGAATAAAGTTCGTGCTAAATTTATGGAAAAATTTTGGAGACAAAAATGAAATATCTTGTGATTTCTGACATTCACGGAAGTGCGCTAAGTCTTGAAACCGCGCTAAAAAATTTTGAAAAGGAATGTGATTTAATCATTCTTTGCGGCGACTATCTGAACCACGGGCCTAGAAATCCGCTTCCAGACGGCTGGGACACAAAAAAAACAGCCGCGCTTTTAAACGAGCAAAAACAAAAAATCATATGCGTGCGCGGAAACTGCGACTCAGAAGTTGACCAGATGATGCTCAGTTTTCCATGCCTAAACGCTTACACTTCAATTTTCACAGACAACGGGCGGCGCATTTTCGTCCATCACGGGCATTTGTACACGCACGACGAGCTTTCAAAGCTTCTTCCTCCAAAAACTCTCGTGGTTTCCGGACACACGCACGTCACTTTAATGGAAGAAGACGGCGGACTTTTCTATTTCAATCCAGGCTCAATCTCGCTTCCAAAATGCGATGACGGAAAAACCTGCGGAATCGTTGAAACTAAAGCAGACGGAAAAATCTCCGTGCAGCTTTATTCAATCGACGGGAAAAAAATCCGGGAAGAATCATTCTAAAACTTCTCCCGGACTTCATTTTTCTTAATAAAAAAATCATTCCATATTTTGCAGTTCAATCGCAATCTCTTCCATTTCACGGTCGGTCATTGCGATTGTCTCTGCAACACGGTAAAGCTCGCGCCTTACGCTTTCAGGAACTTTCGTTGTTGTTTTGTAACGAAGCTCATGCTCAAGACTCGCCCAAAAGTCCATTGCGATTGTGCGGATTTGAATTTCGACATGAACATTGTGCGTCGCCTCTGAAAGATAAACCGGAATCTCAATCACGAGATGAAGGCTTCTGTATCCAGACGGCTTCGGATTCTTTATATAATCCTTTTCCTGCACCAGCGAAATGTCAGGCTGCTTCAAAAGCAAGTCGCGCACCGTGTAAATATCCGAAATGTAAGGACAAATCACGCGAACTCCAGCAATATCATCAAGATTTCCAATCATCGCCTTGAAAGTCATCGGAAGATTTCTTTTCTGAAGCTTTCCGGCAATGCTTTGCGGCGACTTTATCCTCGATTTTACAGTCTCAATCGTGCTTCTCCGTCCAGAAACCTTGTTTTCCTTGTTCAAAATATCGAGTTTTGTCTCAATCTGCTTGATTGCGCTTTCGTAAACCATCATTATCTGCTGGAATTCAAAAGCCATCTTGTAGAAATCTTCAGGATTGTTCGCAATCGAGTTTGTTATAACTTTTGGAAGATTTTCCGTGTCAGGCACATCTTCCGTCGCAATTTCGTCAAGATTCAAAATTTTCCTCTAAAAAATCCGCAATTTTTCAAAGCCGCGAATTCTTTTACTTTATAAACAAAATATATTGATAAAAGTTTCTCACGGCAAGTTTTTTTTAGCACTGTCCCCACTTCGCTTGTGCCGGGCTTAGCATTCTTTAGCGCATTTGCTTTTTTCCGTTCAAAACAAAAAAAATCAGTGCAATCCGTGTTTTTAATTATCAAATTCCCAGAAGTTTCTTCGCATTTCCGAAAGCCGTTTTTTGTTCAATAGACGCTCCGGCATTTGTAAAAAGCGGCAAAAATTCGTCGCAAAGTTTTTTGTTCTTCTCAAATTCTTCCTTATTTTCAGAAGCATAAACGGTGTTCAGGATAAAATAAACCAGCGGCGTTATATTGCATTTCTCGCTTTTCTCTTTCATCGACTTTTTCGCTTTTTCTGCATATTTTTCAAGATAATTCTTCAGGCTGTTCCAAGCCTTAAAATTCACGAGCCGGTAAATAAAAGAATTTGGAATTTCAGTCGCGACAGAGCTTCCGTCCGCATATTTCATTCCGAAATCCGCATATCCGATTTTTTTGTCAGCATCGCTGCCTTTTTCAAGCAAGACTTTTATCGTTTCAAAATCATCAAGCTCAGCGGCAAGAAAAAGCGCATTCGTTCCGACTTTTCCGCTTATGTGCTTTTCAAACGCGTCAACATCCGCAGTTTTTTCAGCCGACAGCTTAATTATTTTTTCGATATTTTTCATTTTCTCGTCAAATTCTTTTTGATTATCCAATTTTCCGTTCTGAGCAGCAAAAATAATCGAGGCAAGCCCGGACTTCTCAAAAGTGGCGCGAATCTGATGAAGAACATTCATATATTGCTGCTTTCTGAAATTTTCCGGAAGCGAAGACAAGTCAAGCTCCTTGAAAAGCTGATTTGTTCTCGCCTGAACAAGATTTTCAGTGAATTTTTTCTCGCCGCCTTTCAAAATGCCTTTTTTCTGAACCGCATAATATAAAATAGAAACTCCGTCGATTTTATAAGCGCCAAAATCAGTTTTCTCAGCGATTTTTTCAAACTCCGCAAAATCGCATGAATCTATCGCCGCCTGAATCTCATTTGAAGATTTTTTCTGATAGTCAGAAATCGCTTTTTCCTCGGCTTTCTTCAAATTCCTAAACATTTTCGGGCTGAACTGAACCCAAAACTGCTCTTTCCCATTGAAAGAATCAAGAAATTTTTCTGTCGGCTTTGCAAAAATCCCCTTTGAAACTCCGTAATTCCAAAATTCAAGAGCTTTTTCAGTTTTTTTATCGTACATAAAAAGCGCGAAAGCCTGCTGCAAAAAATGCGGAAGATAATCGCTTGCAAGCGAAACATTTTTGAACGCGTTTTCATAGCGTTTTTCAGCTTCAGCAAAATCAAAATCGGCAAGAGCAACAAAGCCTTTAGCCCAGTCCGCAAAGAAATCGCCAGCGTCGCCTGCCATTTCCTGAATCTGCTCGTAAAAAGGCGACATATTTCCACGGTTCTTGTAAACAAACTCGCGGAAAACCGAGTCGTAAATATATTCAATCGCCTGAAATTTTATCTCGTCAAAACTGCTTTCATTTTTCGTTTTCATAATTTCCCCAAGAATTTTTCACCGAACAATTTTTTCGCCGTAGCAAACCAAAAAACTGTAAAAATATTCTGCAAATCAAAGCAAAACTCGCGCGTCGCTGAATTTTTCTGAGCATTTCACAATTTTTGAATTGCAAAATCAGAGTCAACATTAAAACTGCGAATTGCAAATCACAATCCTAAATGACTTTTCCGAATTTTCTTTCCAAATCTTTTATCAATTTGTATTCAAAAGAATCCGCAAGCGCAAGATATGACGCTTCAATCACATCGCTTGAAACGCCCATCGTCGCCCACTGGTTTATTCCATCGCTCGACTCAATCAAAACGCGGACACGGCTCGCAGTCGCGCTTTTTCCGTCAAGAACGCGGACTTTGTAATCTGTAAGATGAACCTGCGAAATATTCGGATAAAAAAGAACGAGAGCTTTTCTCAGTGCCTCATCAAGAGCATTTACTGGACCGTCGCCGTCGCCTGCCGTAATCACAACTTTTCCGTCAACATCGATTTTAAACTGCGCAAACGCGCTTTGGTCATCGGCAAAGCGAGGAAATTCTCCGCTCGTCTTGTAATAATGAAGATTGTAGAACGGCTGATATTTTCCCATTGTTTTTCTGACCAAAAGCTCAAAGCTCGCATCCGCGCCCTCAAACTGATAGCCGTCATGCTCCAAATCTTTCACTTTCTTGACAATTTCAGCCACAACCGGAGAATTCTTGGTAAGAGACGAGTCAAATTTTTGGACTTTTTCAACAATCATGCTCTTTCCAGCAACTTCGCTCATCAAGAACACTCTCTCATTTCCAATCGTTTCAGGCGTTATATGCTCGTACGCAAAAGGATTTTTGATAACCGCGTCAATGTGCATTCCAGCCTTGTGCGCAAACGCGCTCGCTCCAACATACGGCATTCCAGGCTCAAGAGCAATATTAGAAATCTCGGCGACACGCTTGCAGATTGGAGTCAAAATCTTCATATTTTCTTTTGGAATACATTCATAGTCCAGCTTCAGCTGCAAGTCCGCAACAACCGTGCTCAAATTGGCATTTCCAGTACGCTCGCCAAAGCCAAGCAAAACGCCCTGAACGTGTGTTGCGCCAGCTTCAACCGCCATTATCGAATTGGCAACCGCAAGTCCTGCGTCATTATGAGTATGAATTCCGACAGAAACTTTTTCACCAAAAGTGTCAACAACAGCCTTCGTGAAATCAAAACATTCTCTCGGCATTGCTCCGCCTTTTGTTTCGCAAAGACAAAGACACTCCGCGCCGCCTTTCACAGCAGCCTCAAGGCATTTCATCGCATAATCTGGATTCGCCTTGTATCCAGTAAAAAAATGCTCGGCATCAAAAATAATTTTTTTCTTATTTTCCACGAGATATGCGACAGTCTCTTCAATCATCTCCAGATTTTCTTCAAGAGACGCATGAATAATATCCGTAACCTGAAAATCCCAAGTTTTCCCAAAAATGCAGACATATTCCGTTCCAGCCGAAAGCAGACTTTTCAAATTCGCATCTTCCGAGCATTTTATGCTTTTTCGCCGCGTAGAGCCGAAAGCGACCAGTTTTGAATGTTTCAAATCCAGTTTTTTCGCTTCCTCAAAAAATTCCATATCTTTCGGATTCGAGCCGGGATTTCCAGCCTCAATAAAAGTGATTCCAAGCTCGTCGAGAGCCTTTACAATATTTATCTTGTCCTGAACCGAATAGCTGATTCCCTCGCCTTGCGAGCCGTCGCGCAAAGTAGAATCAAGAACAGTAATTTGCTTTTTCATATAAATCTCCATTTAGTCCGGCAAAAATCTAGCCCTGTTTGTGTCGGTTTCAAAAACATCAACTGCAAAAATATGAGTTTTTTTATCAAATTCGCTATCTTTCTTCAATTCGGGAACAATACGGATAAGATTTTCATAGATATAAGCCGCAATTCGTTCCGCGCTAGGATTCTGGTCAAAATATTCAAAATCGTTCAGGTTTTTATGGTCAAGACTTTCGCAAACCGTTTTCAATGCCTTTTTCAGAACGGAAAAATCAAGCAGCATTCCGCCAGCGTCAAGATTTTTTCCCTCAACATGAACAAAAACCTTGTAATTGTGTCCATGCAAATTCTCGCATTTTCCGTGATAATCCCGCAAAAAATGCGCAGAAGCAAAAGAAGTTTCAACTCTAACTTGATACATAGCGAAATTATAGCAAATTTCACCGAAAAATAGAAGTTGACAAAAAAACGAAAAGCAAATTGCAGAAAACAGATTCTTGTATTTTTTTGGGCGTTCCAGCCTTATGCAAGAAGCGGCACAAGCAGGAAAGGCTGTCGGGTGTTTCGTGGTTTCATTGCTCCGCAACTCACTTCGTTCGCCACTACACCCCCTAACGCTTTAGCCGCGCAGGCAGAATCAGTTTTTAAAACTTTAAAACAAAAAAAGCGCAGACAAGAACATTTATTTAAAATATTCTCATCTGCGCATAAAAATACAACAAAATCAAAGATTCTTGTCTTCACAATGAAAAAATGAATTTTTACCCGCTTCCGCAAAAACAAAAAAGCAAGCAAAAATTCACGTTGAAGAACTACTGTTTCATCACTGCAGCAATTCTTTCAAGAACCTTCTTTCTGTCCAACGGCTTTACAATGTAGTTCTTCGCCCCAAGAAGAAGAGATTTCTTAACAAGCTCCTCTTTTCCAAGCGCGCTTACCATTATGACTTTAGCATTCTTATCAAAAGCCATAATCTGCTCAAGAGCTGTAATTCCGTCCATTCGAGGCATAGTAATATCCATTGTTACCAAGTCAACATTCGGACAAAGCTCCTTATATTTATCAACACCATCTTTTCCGTCAACAGCAGTTGCCACAACCTCGTAGCCTTCGCTAGAAAGAATCTGACCGAGCTGCTTCGCAACGAACATTGAATCGTCCACAACAAGCACGCGGATTTTTGTTCCATCAGCATTGATGCCTTCTGGCGGACGCTCGTTAATTGAAGGAAAATCTTGTCTCGTTTTCATCTGTTCACTCCTTATCTTACATGCGTTCGCGAATTGCGACGTTTACTTCGATTTTACCACATTCAGTGATTAAAGGCACGATGAGAGCCTCAACACTGCTTGTTGAGCTGCCGCCAAGAGCGGCAATTTCCATTTTCTCGCCCGCAAAAAGAGCCGGCGGTGTAAGGTCAAATTTAAATCCAAGCTCATGAAGCTTAGTTACAGCCTGAGCCGTAATCAAATTAGCAAGCTCACTGATTGTAGCTTTTGCCAAATCATCAAATTTTGTAAGCGTCTCGCCGTTCATTTTCGAAGCGACATTCAAAGCAGTCTCATATGTCATATCAAAAAGAACTCGGCCTTCAACATCTCCAGCAAGACCAACAAGAGCCGCAACGCCCATTACTGGCATAGCTGTTGATTTTAAATACAAGTCTCCGCGAGTTACTGTCGCACCGCCAAGAACTTCCTTTAAAATCTGATATGAAGTTTCAACAAATGGGTTAATGTACTCTACTCTCATGAGTTTTACTCCTATACTGTCCTTTATTTTTTCTCGAATATATCAATTGTGCCAACTTTCTTAGACAACCATGCAGGATTTCCAGCCAAAGATTCATTCTGACCAAGGAAAACAATTCCATTGCCCTTAAGTTTTTCGGCAAAATCCGCAACTACAGACTGCTGAGATGACTGCGGCAAGAACGACAGCAAATCTCTTGCAAAAATTATATCACAAGCAGGCAAGGAATTAGTATTTGCGCAGTCATGATATTCAAACATTATACTGTCGCGAATCTCTGGTGTAAACGTAAAATCCCCATTAGCCTTTTTTGTGATGAATGGAGCATACCATCCATTTGCAATATCAGCAGGAACAGACATAAGCGGCGCATTGGAAACGTTGAGCAAGTCAACCTCGTGCGCATAAATTCTCACCTTTGCCTCTGGATAGCGTTTTCTCAAAAGACAAGCCAAAGAGAATGTCTCAAAGCCTTTTCCGCAGCCCGGATTCCAAACAACAATCTGCTTTGCAGTATTATCAGGAAGAGCCTTGTAAACAGCGTCCGCATAGTCTTTTGTCCACCAAGTTCCATTGCAAGGAGAATAAAAAGTCTTCAAGAATGAATCTGCGTCTGCCGCCGACTGAAGCTGGGTCTTGTCTTTTCCGCGCTCAGTCTCCCATTCAGAAAATCTCTTTTTCAGCCATTCCTCATTCAAAGATGAAGCCGAAAACTTCCGCATCGAAGCTAACGATTCAGTTATAAAAGAGAAATCAACTTTTTCTGGCTTCTCAGCAGCAGGAGCAGAACCTTTCGCAGCTTCTTTTTTTGCTGGCTGGGCAACAGAAACAGGCTGTTCCTGAACAGAAATTCTTGAAGCCATATTTTTGGCAACAACAGCTTCCTGAGCTTTTATGTCAGCCTTTGAACCGAAAATTCTCTCAATGTCAAGAAGAATAAAAAGCCTATTGTTTACCTCAACAACACCTTGAATATATTTTATGTTTATATCTCCAAAGAGCGGATGAGGCGGATTTATTGTAGACTTCTGAATTCCGACAACCTTGTCAATTTCATCAACGACAACACCGAACGTCTGTTCGCCAACTGAAACAATAAGCATATTCTCAATCGCATCATACTCGCGTTCAGGAATATCAATATTGAAAAACAGCCTAAGGTCAACAATCGGAATAATGTCTCCACGGAGATTGTAAACACCAAGCACAAAAGGCAACGTGTTTGGAACGTATGTAAATCTTCCAGCCTTCGCAATCTCCTTGACTTTCATAATGTCAATGGCGTAATCCTTGCCAGCAAGCGAGAATGTAACCATTTTATAGTCTATAACGCTCAGATTTTCTTTCCGCTCCTGTTCAACAGCATCAGCAGGGTCTGCCGCCGCCATCGACTGAAGACTTCCGAGATTTTGTTTAAGCACAGAGTTGATTGTCTGTTTTTCTTTTATTGCAGTTTCCATTATTCTCTCCCTTACTCGCTTAAAATCCCGCTTTCCTGACGCGCTTCAATTTCCTGACGAACACCAAGCTCCAAAAGCTGCGTAACATCGATGATAAGAGAAACCGAACCATCGCCCAAAATCGAAGCTCCAGCAATTCCCGGAGACTGAGTGAACTGGTCGCGGAGAGGCTTGATAACAACATCCTCCTCGCCGATAAGATTGTCAACCATTACACCGATTTTTTTATCCTGAGAACCGACGATTACAACAAAGCAATATTCGCCATCGTCTTTTGTCTTGATGTTGAACAACCGGCTAAGACGAAGAACAGAAATAACTTCATTTCGGACATTCAAAACTTCGTAGTTATCAATCGTGTTGATTTCAGATTTCTTCACGCGGACACTTTCAATTACATTCGCAATTGGAATTGAGTAAACTTCCCTTCCAACACGGACAAGCAAGCCCTGAATAATAGCAAGCGTGAGCGGAAGCCGGATTGTAAACTTAGAGCCTTTTCCCTTCTCTGTTGTTACATTTACAGTTCCGTTCAGTTTCTCAATCATCGTTTTTACAACATCAAGACCTACACCGCGTCCTGAAATGTTCGTGATTTTTTCAGAAGTTGAGAATCCAGGCATAAAGATAAGGTTTGCAGCTTCCTGTTCCGTAAGAACTTTATTCGGATGAATCAGTCCTTTCTCTATGGCTTTTGCACGCACTTTATCAATATCGATACCAAAACCGTCGTCCACAACTTCAATGACAATCATGTTGCCTTCGTTTGCGGCTTTCAAAAGAACAGTTCCAGTCTCATCTTTGCCTTCTTCCTTGCGCTGCTCCGGCATTTCAATTCCGTGGTCAACAGAATTGCGAACGCAGTGCATAATCGGATCCATAAGGTCATCGATTACAGTCTTGTCAAGCTCAGTCTCTTCACCTTCAATGAGAAGCCGGACTTTCTTGCCCAAGTCTTTCTGCAAATCACGGACAACACGCGGGAATCTGTCGAAAATCTGACTGATTGGAACCATTCGGATTTTCATTACGCCTTCCTGAAGTTCTCCAGTTATGCGTCCGAGATTTTGAGTTGAAGAATGGAATTTAGAGTTCAAATCCTTGAAACGGTTTTCAAAAGCGTCAAAGAAATTTGCAACATCTCCAAATTCGTTCATAATATTGGCTTTGATGTCTTTTACAGCAACACCGTTTTGAATTTCCTCGAGATATTGAGGAAGCTGCTCAAACATTCGTCGAATTTTTTCCTTATATGACGAGTCAAGCGTCTGGAACTGAACAAGCATATCAGCCAAGTGCTGCTGGCTTTGGTTAAATGCAGCCTTTGTAATTACAGTTTCAGAAACAAGGTTCAAAAGATAATCGATTCTCTTTGAATCGACACGCAAAATTGAGCTTTGCTGAGCATGTCCGCTTGCAGGCGCGCCTTTTGCAGGTGCTTTAGCCGGAGCTGCTTTTGATTCCGCAGGCTTATTAGCCAGAGAATTGTTTGCGGTCGCCTTATTTTCTGCTGGCTGGGAAGCCGTTTCTGTTTTCTGAGCAGCAGGCTGAGCCGAAGTATTTTGCACTGGCGCAGTTTGAGCAGAAACAGCAGGCGCGTTCTGAACTGATTTTTGCTGAGCATTAGATGCAGAATCCGAAGCGACAGCATTATCAATGCACTTTGCGTCAACGCTTACTGTAACATCATCAAGAAAAGCAGTATCTTCGATTTGCTCCTGGGAATTTGTGGAAGCAACGTAATATGTTACATTTTTATAGAATTCATCTGAATAAAGAGCATCAAAATCCGGCACTGTTTTCAAGACAGTTCCGCACGCTTTCAACGCCGCAAAAACCTGAATTCCGCCGACAGATTTCATCGGATTGTTGTCGTCAAAAACAACAGAAAGCTGCCAAAGTTTTTGACCGCCAACGCATCCCTGTTTCAATTCCAAAAGCTCATATTCCGACAAGTCAACTTTTTCAGAAGATGAATTTGAAGCAGGAGCAACAGCATTTTGAGCCGTTGGCTGAGACGCAGCCGCTTTTGGAACTTCCGCAACAGTTTTATTTCCAGAATTTTCGGAAGAGTTTCCAGGAATAAGCGAACGGATTTTATTCGTGATTTCTTCTACACTTTCTCCGTAAACAGAACCGTTTGTGCGAGCCTCAAGCATCGCCTTGATAACATCAAGAGCTTTCAGCAGTGTGTCTACAATATCTTCATTGACTTTCACACGGTCTGAACGGACCTCATCAAGAAGGTCTTCCATTGTGTGTGCAAAAGTAGAAATTTCTGTAAATTCGACAGCGGCTGAATTTCCTTTCAAAGTATGCGCAGCTCGGAAAATTTCATCGATTGCGTCATGGTTGTCAGGATCATTCTCGATTGCAAGAATATTGCTCTCAAGATTGTCAACCATCGTTTCCGCTTCAGAAAAGTAATCTTTCAATAATTCTTCGTTGGTAGCGTCAAGATAATCACTCATATCTATATTTTAACCCTTTAAGATTCAAAGTCAAGGAAAAACGATTTTAAGACTAATTTAAATTATTCTGCAAAATCATTTCAGCAAGCTTGCAGACGCCTTCAACCATTGCCTTATGCTCTTCCAGAGCAATCCGAGCGTAAAGAGTTTCCGGCGTGTCGTCCGGCAAAACAGGAACTTTCTTTTGAACAAGAATTTCTCCTGTGTCGCAGCCTGAATCCACGAGATGAACCGTGCATCCGGACTCCTTTTCTCCAGCCGCAAGAACCGCCTCGTGGACATTGTGTCCCCACATTCCGACTCCGCCGAATTTCGGCAAAAGCGCAGGATGCAAGTTCACAATCCTATTTGAATATTCTTCTATTATCTTGCCGCTCAAAACCGTAAGCCAGCCAGCCAGTACAACAGCGTCGCAGCCACAAGACTTTGCAGCGGAAAGCGCCGCGTCAGAAACAGCGATGCGTTTCTCTTCTTTTGAAACCGTTTTCGCTTTTTCCGCACCAAGAACCGCATAAGGTGAAACGATTTCTGTCTCGATTCCGGCGTTTTCCGCGCGTTCAAGAGCAAAAGCCTTTTTTGTGTCTGCAATCACAATCTGAATATGATACGGACAATCCTCATGCGATTTTTCATAGTCAATCAAAGCCTGAAGATTTGTTCCGCCGCCGCTTACCAAAACAGCAATTTTCATTTTTCTCATAGCACAAGTATATAATTTTTCAAAAAAAATCACATCAAGCAGAAACTAAAATTTAAAGTCCGACATTTGATCGCCAAGCTTTTTAATATTCTTGTTGTTTTCCTCAACGTGCTCCTTTGATTTTCCGAGAGAAGCCGTAACTTTCTGAATTGAAGAATCGATGGAATTGACTTTGTCGTTTGTGGCAAAAGTAACCTTGCTCAGATTCTTCATTTCGTTTGCAATCTGCTCGCCGCCCTGAAGCATTTCAGAAGAGCCGTTTTTTACAGTGTAAGTTGAATTTGTCAAAAGGCTGATTCCGTCAAGAATCTGCTTGTTTCCCTCTTCCTGCTCCTGCATCGCATTTGAAATCATTAGCTCCTCGTTCTTTACTCTTTGCGAAAGCTCATAAATTTCGCTGAACTGGTTTGCGGCAGTCTCAGTATTTTTAGCGACCTCGCTGATAAGCTCGGCAAGGCTTTTCAAATCTTTTTCAATTGATTTTGCGCTAGTCGCAGACTGCTCTGAAAGTTTTCTGATTTCATCAGCAACAACAGAGAATCCTTTTCCTGCGTCTCCGGCATGCGCCGCCTCGATTGCAGCGTTCATTGAAAGCAAGTTTGTCTGGCTCGCGATATTCTGAATGATTTTGCTTGCGTCAAGGAGGAGATTCGACTTTTGAAGAACTTCTTTTGAAAGACTCGAAGCTCCCTGAATTTCCTTCATTCCGTTTTCCGACGCCGACTCAAGTTTTGCTACAGTGCCGCTGTTGTTCTTAAGGCTTTTTGTAACACCGTTCACGTTCGCGACCATCTCCTCGATAGCCGCCGACGACTGGGTTATGGCAGAAGTCTGATTTTCAATCTCGTCGTTGAGTTTTCGTATATGCTTGATAATTTCCTCGGCAGTCGCGCTTGTCTCCTCAACGGAAGCCACCTGATTTGTCATCTCGTTTTTTACAGAATCGGCAATGTTTCTGACCTCATCCAAATCTGAAATTGACTGGTTAACATAGCCGGAAACTTCATTTGAAACAGAAATTGTAGACTGAACATCAGCATTTATATCCTTGAAAATGGCTTTTACTTCGTTATACATATTGTTCAGGTCATTGTTCAGAATTCCGAAATCGTTTCTTGTTACAATCTGGGCTTTTTTCACAGTGTAGTCTTTGTTTGCAAGAGCCCCGATTATAGCTTTTTCCTGCTGAAGATTCTTTGCAATATCGAATGCGGTTGTTATGGTTGTAATCAAAAGCGCAACAATTACAAAGAAACTAGACGAAATAAAAGCCCTCATCATTGCGCCTGCGATTTCATTGTTTGCAATTTTCTCGATAGACAAAGTTGCTCCCATTATCAAAAAATAACCGATGATGACAGCCGCTGAAAAAATGATAATCCTCTCACGGTTTGAGCTTGTCGCGCAGTCTTTGTCAAATGAAAGCCAATGCATAAAATGCTCAAGTTTGCTGTAGAAAAGCGAGAGAAAGGCAAACTGGTACATAAAGGCGAATCCAAAGTAAATCAACGAAAGCAAAATGTAAGGATTTGCATCTCCGAACCCGGAAAGCTGCTCTCCTGTAGTGCGGATTGCAAAACCGATGGAGAGAGCAAGCAGCATTGCAAGAACAACATTGTAGCCGATTATTATAAAACGCGAATTTACAACAAGACTATTCAAATCTTTATTATAATCTTCAGTGCCGTCATATCCTCTTATTTTCTTTTTCAAGAAAAAGAAAAAAGCAAGCGGAACGATAACAAGCAAAACATATCCGGCAATTGTAAAAGGATGCGAAAACGCTGTCAGAAATTCCGCCTCAGTAAGAATTCCTGTAAAAACCAGATAAGCAGAAGCCAGAATGAATGGCACAACGGAAATGCACAAAACAAAAAGCGGAAGCGTAATTTTAAAAAGCGTCTCATCTGCGGATGAAAGTTTAATTTGCATAATGCTACCTCAAATTTTTATTCTCTTCTCTCCACACTTTTTGCAATTCTAATATATAATACATAAAATAATTATAAAACGCATGGTTTTTCAATAAAAATCATGCGTTTTTTTATAATTTCATAAGCATTTTTTACCAGTATTAAAAAGCACACCCAAAAAAGGTGTGCTTTTGCATTTTTTATCTGAAAGAATGCATCGGTAAAATATAAAAAAATATAAAATTCTACTCGAGAATTGTAGCCTCGTGAGAGCCTTTCAATTCAGAACCCAAGTCATGACCGGCTGCTTTCACGTATCCGATTTTGTACGCTTTCATGTCAGAAATTCCAAGAGATTTCTGCACGTCGGTTGTGAATTTTGAAGCGTTCTTGTTGAAATACGCAAGAATCGCGTCCGCCTCGTCCTTTTTAACTGCGAGAACAAGGCCGATTCCCATGTTGTAAGTTCCCCACATTCCTTCTTTGTCAGCTCCGCGGCGTTCAAGCTCCGCAAAAATCGCAGGCTTTTCCCAGCTGTCCTTTTTGATAACGCTCACAAGGTTCGCGCCTTTCTTGTACATTCTCGGAACATTCTCGTAGAATCCGCCGCCTGTGATATGAACCATTCCGTGAATCGCGCTTCCGAAAGCCTCAAGCGCATCCATTACAGGGCGGACGTAAATGCGCGTAGGCAAAAGCAAAGTCTCGCCGATTGGCTTTCCGTTGAAATCTTCATTGAAATCTTTAACAAGTTTTCTGACAAGAGAATATCCGTTTGAATGGCAGCCTGTTGATGAAAGCCCGATTAAAACGTCTCCAGCTTCAATTTTGTCGCCAGTAATCATATTTTCTTTCTCGCCGAATCCGACTCCGAATCCTGCTAAGTCATATTTTCCGTCATCATAGAATCCAGGCATCTCTGCAGTCTCGCCGCCAAGGAGAGCGCAGCCAGCGTCAACACAGCCGTCCGCAACACCTTTCACAAGCTCGCCTGCAACGTGCGCATCGAGTTTTCCGCACGCAACGTAGTCAAGAAAGAAAGAAGTCTTCACGCCTGAGCAGAGAATGTCGTTCACGCTCATCGCAACGCAGTCGATTCCTACAGTGTCGTACTTTTTAAGCTGAAAAGCGATGTCGAGTTTTGTTCCAACGCCGTCAGTTCCAGAAACTGCGACAGGATGCTTCAATCCGGCAGGAATCTCGAACATTCCGTTGAAGCTTCCCAAATCTGTAAGAAGCCCCGGAATTCTAGTTCTCTTCGCATGAACCTTGTATTCGTTTACCGCGTTGTAGCCTTCCTCAACATCAACGCCTGAATCTTTGTAGTCAATAGCCATAATTTTCCTCGCTTATTATTTTTATAAACAATTTGTTTTATCTTTTTCGGTTTCCGCTAGACTTTTAACTTTTGCCAGCCTTAATGATTTTTTCGGTCGTTACCGGTTTTCAGGAACAGCCATCGGATATTCGCCAGTGAAGCAGCCTTTGCAAAAACCGTAGCTGTCAGGATTCACGGACTTCACAGCTTCCATAAGGCCGTCAGGACTAAGGAACGCAAGCGAGTCGGCTCCAATCATCTTGCAGATTTCGTCTGTAACGTGCTGGGCAGAAATCAGCTCGCCTCTTGTCGGAGTGTTGATTCCAAAATAGCACGGAAATTTCACAGGCGGAGACGAGATTCTAAAGTGGACCTCTGTCGCGCCAGCGCGCCGCAAAATCTGGACGAGACGTTTTGCTGTAGTTCCGCGCACAATCGAATCGTCAATGACAATTACACGCTTGCCTTTCACATCGCACGAAATCGCGTTGAGCTTTACAAAAACCATATTCTCGCGCTCTTTTTGCGTAGGCGCGATAAAAGTTCTTCCAATATATTTGTTCTTGATGATTCCAAGAGCGTAAGGGATTCCTGTCGCCTTTGAATATCCGACTGCGGCTCCAAGCCCCGAATCAGGAACGCCAATCACGACATCGGCAGGAACGCCGCTTTCCTTTGCAAGCTGCGCCCCGAGCGCGTGCCGCGCCTCCTGAACTGAAATTCCATCAATAACGCTGTCAGGACGCGCAAAATAGACATATTCAAAAACGCAAGTCCGCTTTGAAGTCCGCTCGCCGAATTCAAAAGAAAGAACTCCGTCATCATTTATAATCACAATTTCGCCGGGCTTGACATCGCGCACAAAAGTTCCGTTCACTGCGTCAATCGCGCAGCTTTCGCTTGCAAGAATCCAGCCTTTTTCAGTTTTTCCAAGGCAAAGAGGACGTATTCCGTTCGGGTCGCGCGCGCCAATCAGGCATTTTTCAGTCATCACAACAAGGGCATAGCTTCCCTTTATCATCTGGATTGTGTCGGTCAAGGCACGCTCCAGACCTTTCTTATACGAGCGCGCAATCATCTTCACGATTACTTCCGTATCGCTTGTTGACTGGAAAGTGCAGCCTGCATCCTCAAGCATTTCGCGGAGCTGCTCGTAGTTTATCAGCTGGCCGTTATGGGCGACAGCAATCGTTCCGAGCTTTGAAGACTGAACGAGCGGCTGGGCATTGTCAATCGTGCAGGAGCCGGCGGTCGCGTATCGGACGTGTCCCAAAGCGATTCTTCCCTGCAAGTCTCCGAGCGTCTGCGGATTGAAAACCTCTGCGATTGTTCCCATCTGCTTGTGGACTTTCACTTCCTTTCCGTCAGAAACCGCAATTCCTGCGCTGTCCTGACCCCGGTGCTGCAAAGAATAAAGCGCGTAATAAACCTTCTGCGCAGCGTTAAAATCAGAAATCGAATAAGGATTTTCGTCGTCGCCGTTTTTCTGAGATTCAGCGGCTTTCAAAGTCTGGAAAATTCCTGCAACGCCACATTCATCGCGGAGCTTGTCTTCTTCCGCCTCGAAAAATTCTTTGTTTTTAATCTCGTCGTCTGTCATTTTTTACAACTCAATATCAAGACCTGTTTTTTTAGCGTCATCAGCAAGTTTCTTGCGGAAAGCCAACAGCTTTTCTTTCAACTCAGGATATTTTATAGACAAAATCTGAACTGCAAGATATGCGGCATTTTTTGAGGAATTGATTCCGACTGTCGCAACCGGAATCTGAGGAGGCATCTGCACGATAGAAAAAAGCGCGTCAAGTCCGCCCAAGCCGTTTGATTTTCCCGGAGTAACGCACTCAAGAGGAACGCCAATAACAGGAAGTGTCGTCTCGCCGGCAATAACGCCAGGAAGAGCCGCAGCAAGTCCTGCGCCCGCGATAATCACTTCGCAGCCGTCTTTTTCAACCTGCTCTACAGTCTCTTTAAGCAAAGCTCCAGCCCTGTGAGCCGAAATAACATAAGCCTTGTAGTCAACACCGAATTCTTTTAGAACATCGGCCGCCTTTTTCATAGTTTCGGTGTCAGATTTTGAACCGAAGAAAATAGCAACTTTCATGTAAGATTACCTCGCAATAAACGATTTTATCAAAATATCATCTTTTATAACAGTCAAAAAATAAAATTTGCCACTCTGTCTTTTCGGTCTTAGAATAAAAATATGCCGATTACATCTGATATTCTAAAAAGCCCTATGAAATTCAACTTTATTTTCCGCGGAAACGAGATAATTCTAAAAAACGGAAAACTTCCAGACAACGATTTAATGCAGAAATGCCTGAAACTTAATGTCGCCTCGGACTGGCTCGAAGAAAAGCAGCTGGACTACGCGGCGATTCTTCTTGAAACCGACACGCCGAATCCGAAAGACTGTGAAAACGTTCCGATAAGAGAATTTTTCTCGCAAAGCGACGAGAAGATGACTGCTCTTGCCTCGCGCGCGAAAGGAATTCTGAACTTCAAGGCAAGCAAGCGTTTCTGCGCAAAATGCGGCGCGCCTTTAAAAGACGATGAAAATTTCACCGCGAGAACCTGCGTCAAATGCGGACGCCAGTATTTTCCGCAGCTCGAGCCGGCCGTGATTGTGCTTGTGAAAAAAGGCGACGAGATTTTGCTTGGAAAGCACAAGAACCGCAACAGCGACGTTTACTCGACTTTGGCGGGATTTGTTGAGATGGGAGAAACTGCCGAGCACGCTGTAAAACGCGAGATAATGGAAGAAAGCGGAATTTCTGTGAAAAACATAAAATACGTTGGAAGCCAGTCATGGCCGTTTCCAGACCAGCTCATGCTCGCGTTCACTGCGGAATACGAGTCAGGCGAGATAAAAATCCAAGAGGAAGAGCTTAGCGATGTTCGATTTTTCAAGCGGGACAATCTGCCGAACGTTCCGAAGCCAGGTTCGGTGGCGCACAATCTGATTTTCTCTAAATTTGACTCGTGAAAATGATTAACAATCAAGAACGAGATGCTGAAACGAGTTCAGCATGACGATTAAAAGATACGAGATGCTGAACCAAAGCGAGTGCGGCAACGAAAGCGTTCGAGTTCAGCATGACAAGCTTTTTCAAAATTAAAAATGCCGCGCCGGTATGGAGCGGTTGCGGAGCAAGACCGAAGGGCCGAGCGCGAGCGAGCCGCGGAACACCGGGCTTGTATTGAATTAAAAACGCGCAGCTTTCAGAAAACATTGAATGCTCGAGAAAATGTCCGCGCAAGATTTTCCAATTCCATATGCGAAAAATTTTTGATAAAATGCTGGAACTAAAAATTTTTTGGAGAAACAAATGAAAAATTTATACGAAATCGGGCAGGAAGTTGAGACAACGGTTGTTCAGGTTGCCGGCGACACTGTTTTTATTGACTTGGGGCTGAAATCTGAGGGATTTGTTGACAAGGCGGATTTTCTGGACAAGGACGGAAAATGCGCAGTTAAAGAAGGCGACAAGATTAAGGTTTATTTTGTCGGCTCGGAAAACGGCGAACTTCACTTTACGACAAAACTGAAGGGAGAAAATGCCGGAGCTGAAATTTTGGAAAGCGCGTTCAAGTCTGGACTGCCGGTTGAGGGACACGTTGAAAAGGAAATAAAAGGCGGTTTCGAGGTGAAAATCGGAACAAGCCGCGCGTTCTGCCCTTACAGCCAGATGGGCTACAAAAACCGCCTTGAGCCGTCTGAATATGTCGGAAGAACTTTGACTTTTTTAATCAGCGAATTCAAGAATGACGGAAAAGACATCATCGTTTCAAACAGACGCTTCGAGGAGCAAAAAGAAAACAATAAAATCAAGGCTCTCGAGTCGAAAATCAAAGAGGGAGACACCGTAAAAGGAACCGTAAAATCGATTCAGTCTTACGGCGCGTTCATCGACATCAACGGATTTCAGGCTCTTCTTCCAATCAGCGAAATCAGCTACAAGCGCGTGAGCGATGTGTCAGAAGTTTTGAGCGTGGGACAGGAAATCGAGGCGAAAGTCTTGAAGACGGAATGGAACGACGCGAAACCAGAGCGTTCAAGAGTATCTCTTAGCATGAAAGCCCTTGAGACTGACCCGTGGAGCGAAATCGCAAATCTTTCGGCAGGCGAAAAGCTCACTGGAAAAATCGCGAGAATCGCCGCGTTCGGACTTTTTGTGAACTTGAAGCCGGGAATCGACGGACTTGTCCACATCTCGACTTTGCAGGATGTGAACGACCACACGAATCTTAACAAAAAATACAAGGTTGGAGACGATTTTGACGTTGTAATCCAGAAAATCGACGCGGAAGAAAAAAGAATCAGCCTTGCTCCGGCGACAAGCAACGAGCAGGACGATAATGCTTCCGATTATATGAAAAAGCAGAGCAAGGCAGACGACGGCGAAACTTACAATCCGTTTGCTGCGCTGCTCAAAAAGTAAATAGATAAGCGAGAATAAATTTCTCGAAAAATCAAGCGAGATTTCAGTTAAGAAAGCCCGCGAAAGAGCTTAAGGAAGCTTTCCGTTAATGCATAATGCAAGACAGCCTGACCGCAAAAGCCGGGCTGTTTTTTTTATTGAAAAACAGTAAAAATTGATTTTCCATTCGGAACGTTTTTTTTAGGAAATTTTACAAAAAAAATCCGCCGGAGAAAAACGAAACCTCGCTTTTACGCAAGCATTTTCCAGTTTTCCCGGCGGATTTTCATTTTTAAAGCAATTTTGTTCAGCAAGCGCTGTCTCACCAATTTTTTTGGCAATTTTTTTTCGTCCCATTGCACCAATGCTGAACAAAATATTTTATTTTTTAACGAACGGCTAATTTCAGTTATCTAAAATTTTCAACGCCGTTCAAATCCAGCGTCGCAAAATAATCATCAATTGTCTCTTTCCGGCGAATCTGGACAACGCTTCTGTCAGAACGCAAAAGAAGCTCGCCGCAGCGAAGTTTTCCGTTGTAGTTAAAGCCCATTGAGCGTCCGTGCGCGCCTGCGTCATGAACAATCACAAAATCTCCGATGTCGATTTTCGGAAGAGGACGCTGAACCGCAAATTTGTCGC
Source organism: Treponema sp. UBA4692 (assembly GCA_002404895.1). Classification (GTDB taxonomy): domain Bacteria; phylum Spirochaetota; class Spirochaetia; order Treponematales; family Treponemataceae; genus Treponema_D. The sequence continues at coordinate 76,333 of DHKO01000008.1, forward strand.
AGTTCTCGCAGAGAGAGCCGACAACATCATAGACATGGTCTTTCGGCGCGTTTTCTTTTCCAGAAACTGTAACTTCATGATACGCTCCGTACATTCCAGGTCTCATCAAATCCGCCATGCAAGAGTCAAGACCGATATAGTCGCGGTAAATGTGCTTTTCATGAATCGCAGTCGAGACAAGCCAGCCGTAAGGGCCTGTAATCGGGCGGCCGCACTCCCAGTAAATCGCAAGCGGGTCAAGACCGGCAGGAACAATTGTCTTGTCGTATTCAGCCCGGATTCCCTTTGCAACCTCGTCATAGTCAACGGCTTTCTGCTCAGGCTTGTACGGGATTCCAAGTCCGCCGCCCAAATCGACAAATTCAATTCTCACGCCGCACTCTTTCTGGACCTCAACGGCAAGGTCAAAAACAAGCTTTGCAGTGTCAACGAAAAAGTCAGGATTAAGCTCGTTTGAAGCGACCATAGTGTGAAGCCCGAAATGCTTTACTCCGCGCGCTTTCGCAACTTTATAAGCCTCAATCATCTGCTCGCGTGTGAGCCCGTATTTTGCCTCCTCCGGCTTTCCGATAATCGAGTTGCAGCCGTGCTTCGCTTCGCCCGGGTTGTAGCGGAAGCACAAAGTCTCAGGAAGTTTTCCCAGAGTTTTTTCAAGATAGTCAATCATCGTGAAGTCATCAAGATTGATTATATTTCCGTTCGCAAACGCGTACTTGTATTCAGAAGCCGGGGTCTCGTTTGAAGTGAAAATCACTTTCTCGCCTTTTATTCCGGCAATCTCGCAAAGCATAAGCTCAGGCAGGCTTGAACAGTCTCCGCCGCAGCCTTCCTCAGCCAAAATTTTCATAATATAAGGATTCGGGCAGGCTTTCACCGCAAAATGCTCTCTGAATTTCGGAAAAATCGAAAAAGCCTTTGTGAATTTTCTCATATTCTCACGGATTGCCTTCTCATCATAAAGATAAAAAGGTGTCGGAAAAGTCTCTGTAAGCTTTTTTAGCTCGTCATGATTTAATGGAAAAGTTTTCATATTGTTCTTATCTTACAATTTTCTTTATTTCTTGAAAATAACGCTTTATAATGATTTGAACAGAATTGCGGTAGTTTAGCAAATGAAAAAACAAAGAGTTCTCAATCCGTATTTTCTAAAAATTCTCTCATATGTTCTAATCGCGCTTTGCATGCTCGCAATGACGGCCGTAAGCACGCGCGTGCTTTTCACAAAGTCAAACAGAATTTCGATTGAGCAGCACGTTGACGCATGCGTAAAAGTCGCGGACGGCTATGCTGAGGCGATTTTTTCAGCGTTAAAAGCCGAAATTTACGCGCTGGAGGCAGTTGACGTTCCGGACGGCATATCAAAAAAATCATCAGACGAAATCTGCGATTTTCTAAAGGAAGCTAACAAAAAAGTCTTCAAGGATTTCAAAAGAATTTTCTATGTTAACGATGACGGAATCGCGTGGCTTCCAAGCGGAAAATCCGCGAATGTTCAAAACAGAAAATATTTTCTTGAAGTTGTGGAAAACGGAAAAGATTATTATTTCAGCGACTTGATGCGCTCGAAATTCGACTACGCCCCGGTCTACGTCTGCGCGATTCCTATCTACAGCGACAAACAGGTTTACAGCAAGCAGCTTTTCAGCGGAAGCAGAAGAAAAGCAAGCGGCGCTTTGTGCGCGGCGGTAACAATCACAACGATAAACGACATAATCGACTCAATCGAAATCGGGAAAAAAGGAAACATCCTGATTCAAAACCAGAACGGAGACATAATCGCCCACCCGAAAGGCGACTGGATTGGAAAAGTTTTCAGCCAAAGAACAATTCCTTTTGAGCTTGACATCACCGACGACGAATTTGAGGGCAAGATAAAGGAAGCCGCGACAATTTCAGAACGGACAAGCAAAAATGAAGACACTCTCTACGTTTTCAAGCGTTCAATCCAGAACACAGGCTGGACTGTAAGCTACTGCGTTTCGGCCGCGTCTTTCAACGTGATTATGAAAGCGCAGAACAAAGTCCAGATTCTCGTGATTTTTCTTTCTATTATTATCACGGTAATCCTGATTCTTGTTGAAATGAAAATCACGAACGTTCTCCACAAAAAGCAGCTGATTGACTCTTATTTTGACCCGCTCACGCATCTTATGACACGACAGCGTTTTGAAAAAGAGGCGGAGCATCAGCTTTCAAGAAATCCCGCTGGCAAATTTGTCTTGATTGAGGCGAATATCAAAGGATTTAAATTTTATAACCAAAACAACGGCGAGGAACGCGCAAACGATATGCTGATTTTTCTTTCAAAGATTCTCAACAAGCACGCGCTTCAAAACAAGGGAATTTTAGGAAGAGGATACGCTGACCATTTTTATTCGCTCCACAAAATCAATACCGTAAGAAACACGATGAAACTTTTCAAGCAGTTCGTGAAAGAAGTTACGGAAGCGGCAAAAAACTATGAAATTCCTTTTGTCACAAAATTCGGAATCACCTTCCATATGCCAAAGCCTGAAAACAGGCAGCCGACAATTCAAGACTTGATTGGAGAAGCAACTTTCGCGCGCAAAACAATTCAGGACGACGCGCTCCATTATTATGCGATTTTTGACTCGCGTCTTTCATCAAAATCGCAAGAAGTCCATTATATCGAGTCGCATATGGAAAAGGCCCTTGAAAACAGGGAATTTTTCGTGATGTACCAGCCTAAAATCGACCTTTCAACGGAAAAAGTAGTCGGGGCGGAAGCTCTCGTGCGCTGGCAGAATCCGAAGCTCGGATTTTTGTCTCCTGAAAAATTTATTCCGCTGTTTGAGCTTAACGACTTCATCATAAAACTCGACTACAGCGTTTACAGGCAGGTTTTCGCTTTTATCAGATACTGCCTTGACAACAGTCTCCCGGTCGTGCCGATTTCTGTGAATATGTCGCGGAATCATTCCAAGCCAGACAGATTCGTCGATGAATTTATGGGAATGATGAGAGAATTCAATATTCCGCCTGAATATGTGGAGGTGGAGCTTTTGGAACGCTCGACGCTTTACAAGAACACTTTGCGCGATGTTACGGTGCTTCTTCACAAGGAAGGTCTTAAAGTCGCGATGGACGATTTTGGCTCGGGTGAAAGCTCGCTGAATATGCTTTCAAATATTCCTGTCGATATTCTGAAATTTGACCGCTCATTTTTGCTCGGCGCGAACAATGAGAACACGGAAATTGACGAGGAAAAAGGCAACTTTATAAAATCTCTTGTTGACATTGGAAAAACGCTCAAAAAACGAACTGTGTTTGAAGGCGTTGAGACAGAAGCGCAAAAAAATTTTTTAAAGTCGATAAACTGCGACGCAGTCCAGGGATTTTACTATTCAAAGCCGCTCACAGAAAACGACTACGTGGAATTTCTGAAAAAACACATTTAAGATTGCGCTCTTTAGTGAGTTTTGCGGACGAAACGCAAAAAAAACGACCATAAAAGAACAGCCGCTTAGCAAAGCCAAAATGACATTGCCAAGCGGCCGATTTTTCAGCTTTTATCAATAAAATTATCAGTCAAAAAATCCTTTTGCTTTAAGAAGCTCTGCGTTAAGAATTCCGCCGAGAGCGGCTCCGCGCTTTGTATTATGGCTCAAAGCAACAAATTTCACATCAAAGACGCTGCATTTTCTAAGTCTGCCAACAACGCAGGCCATTCCCTTTTCAGTGTCGCGGTCGCGGCGCGGCTGAGGTCGGTTTTCTTCCTCGCGGTAGACAATAGGATGCTCAGGCGCAGAAGGAAGTTTAAGCTCCTGCGGAAGCGAAGTGAATTCTTTCCAGACTTTCAAAATCTCTTCAATAGAAGGCTTTTTGTCTTCCGGCAAGTCAAATTCAAGATTAACGCTCGCTGTGTGTCCGTCGATTACAGGAACACGAGTGCATGTCGCAGAAACAACCGGCTCTTTCGCGTTCTCAATCTTTCCGCCGTTCACAGTTCCCAAAATCTTCAAACATTCTTTCTCGGTCTTTTCTTCCTCTCCGCCAATAAACGGAACAATGTTGTCAATCATATCGAATGACGAAACGCCCGGGTAGCCAGCCCCGGAAACAGCCTGCAAAGTTGTTACAGTCATTCTTTTTACAGGATAGCCGGCTTTGATAAGCGCGCAGATTGGAATCATATAAGTCTGCAAAGAGCAGTTCGGCTTTACAGCGATGAAACCTTTGTCCCAGCCGCGTGATTTTTTCTGCTCGGCAATTATATCGAGATGAGAATAGTTGATTTCAGGAATCAGCATTGGAACGTCTTCTGTCCAGCGGTTCGCGCTTGCGTTCGACACAACAGGAATTCCCTCGGCAGCGTAAGCGGCTTCCAAAGCCTTGATTTCGTCTTTTCCCATTTCAAGCGCGGAAAAAACAAAGCGGCATTTTCCAAGCGCAAGCTTCGGGTCGTTCGCATCCTGGACTGTAAGATTTTTCACATCGTCAGGAATGTCGGATCCAATCAGCCAGCGGTTTTTCACAGCCTCAGTGTAGAGTTTTCCTGCCGAGCGCGGGCTTGCCGCAACGTAAGTTACCTTAAACCACGGATGGTTTTCCAAAAGCTTGATGTATCTTTGGCCGACCATTCCAGTCGCGCCCAAAACTCCAACATTTATTCTTTCCATAAAATCATTCTCCAAAAATCAAAGCTGTTTTTAAGATTTTTCGACAAAGCAAACTTAGAGCTTGCAATCCTTCAAAGCGTTTTCAATCACTTTTTTTGCGACGTCGTGAACTTCAACCAAAGGAAGACGCATCACACCGGAATCCATTTTCTTGCATTTCAAAGCGTATTTAATAGAAGAAGGATTTCCGTCAACAAAAGCCGCCTTAAAGAACGGAAGCAGGCGGTAATGAACTTTTCTCGCCTCGTCCAAGTTTCCAGAAAGCGCGTCCGAAACCATCTTTGAAATCAAATCAGGAGCGAGATTTGACACGACAGAAACAACTCCGTCGCCGCCAACGCTGATTAAAGGCAAAGTCAAGCCGTCGTCTCCGCTCAAAACCGCGAAATCAGGATTTTTCGCCTTGATTCTCGCAATCACTTCCATCATCTGATTTATGTTTCCGCTCGCCTCTTTCACGCCAATAACGTTCGGAAGAGAAGCAATCCGCTCCAAAGTGTCAGTCGCAATGTTCACACCGGTTCTTCCGGCAATGTTGTAAACCAAAATCGGCATTCCGACTTTTGAGACAGCAGCAAAATGCTGATAGATTCCTTCCTGCGAAGGCTTGTTGTAGTAAGGAGTTACAACAAGAGCCACATCGGCTCCAAGTTTTTTCGCGCGCTCTGTATATTTGACTGCCTCGCCTGTAGAGTTGCTTCCAGTTCCGATAATCACAGGAACTTTTTTTCCTGTTTTCTCAAGGAATTTCTTCGACTCCTCAACAGCAATCTTGATAATGTCATCCTCTTCATCAACAATGAGAGTCGGAGTCTCGCCGGTTGTTCCCATCGGAGCAATTCCGGAAATTCCGTTTTCCATCTGAAAGACTACATTTTTTCGGAACTGCTCATAGTCAACAGAACCGTCATCTTTCATCGGCGTAATCATAGCAGTGTACGAACCGCGCAGCTTAATCATTTTTCACCTCGTAAATATGATAAAAAATCGCTTATAGTTTAATGAATTCTACACATAGAAACAACAACAATTATTTTTCGTCTTTCTGCGCGGGCGAAACTTTGCTTGTTTTTCTGCCCCGCAATGTTTGCGGAGAAAACACGAATTTCAACGGCAAATTTCCGCATTTTTCATAACACTTTATCAAAACAGTTTCAGGTGCTAAAATAAAATCTACAAATTCTAGCTGTTTTGATTTTTCAAAATCAAAATCTCACTGCAAAATCATCAAGATTAAGAAAAACGAGGAAAAAACTATGAAGCCAACACTTTTAGTATTAGCCGCAGGAATGGGAAGTCGCTACGGCGGAGTAAAGCAGATTGACGCTGTAGGAAAAAACGGCGAGTGCCTTTTGGACTTCGCGACTTTCGACGCTGCAAGATGCGGATTCGGGAAAGTTGTCTACATCATCAGAAAAGATATTGAAAAAGACTTTCGCGAGCGTCTTTTTGACCGCGTGGCACGCAATTTCAACGCGGAATACGTTTTCCAGACTCCAGACGCGCTTTTGACAGAGGCTGAGCAGGAAATCGCCGCAAAAGCAGACAGAAAAAAGCCGTGGGGAACAGTCCATGCAGTTTTGTGCGCAAAAGAAAAAATAAACGAGCCTTTCGCAGTAATCAACGCGGACGATTATTATGGAAGAAACGCGTTTGAAACGCTCGGAAAATATCTTTCTTCTATTGGCAACGACTGCACAGAACACGCAATGGTGGGCTATGTTCTCGGAAAAACGATGAGCAGAAACGGCTCTGTAAGCCGCGGAATCACAGAAACAGAAAACGGCTATCTAAAGTCAATCACAGAGAACACAAAAATTTATTACACCGGCGAAAACTACTCTGGAAACGAGATTGAGTCGGACTTGAACGGAAAAATCTACAAGCTCACAGGCAAAGAGACTGTAAGCATGAACTTGTTCGGATTCTCTCCTAAAGCGTTCGAAGAATTTGAAAAATACTGGGAAGGATTCAAGAAAACTTCTCTCTCTCTTCCAAAAGCCGAGGCTCTTCTTCCTGTTGCCGCAAGCGACATTATCAAAGACGGAAAAGGCAAAATCAAAGTTTTCACATCGGAAGAAAGCTGGTTTGGAATGACATACCCTGCAGACAAGGAAATCGTAAAAAGCGAAATCGCAAAGAAAATCGCAAGCGGATATTATCCTGAAAAACTCTGGGAAAAATAAAACAAATAAAACACGGAAGCACGCAGATGTTCACAGAGAGACACGGACTCTATAAAAAAGAATCCGTGCAAATTCTTTTTATCTGCGGCTGTCCGTGCTTAAAAATAAATTATTATGCTTAATCTTACACCGCTTCATTTCGATAAAATCTGGGGATACGAAAACTGGCTTGCCTCCACGCACAAAGACGGAGCGCAGCCAGACTTTGTTTCCATTGCTAAAAACTATCCGCTTTTAGTAAAAGTCATTCAGGCAGACTCAACGCTTTCAGTGCAGGTTCATCCTGACGACAAAACAGCCGCCGCGCTTGAAGGCGACGGAAACAGAGGAAAAACAGAGTGCTGGTACGTTCTTGACGCAAAACCGGGCGCAAAGCTTGTCTACGGCTTCAAAAAAGACTATTCAATAGAAGAAATCAAGAATTCCATTGAGAAAAACACGCTCGAAAATCTCTTTAACCAAGCTGAAGTAAAAAAAGGCGACTTTGTCTTTATTCCAGCTGGAACAGTCCATGCAATTGGCGGCGGACTAAGGCTTCTTGAAATTCAGCAAAGCTGCAATATCACATACAGATTTTATGACTGGGGACGCGGACGCGAGCTTCATATTGAAAAAGGTCTGAAATCTGTAAAAAATTCAGAGCAAATCAAAAAAAGTCTAAACGCAAAAATGGACGAAAACGATTTTGACCTGTCAAAAATAGCTGCGTTCGGCTCAGATTTTGACTGCAAGTATTTTGAAATCGTCAGGAAAACCGTAAAGGGCGGATATTCTTATCTCGTTCCGAAAAACGGCGCGGCAGAGCTTTTGTTTGTAATAAGCGCGGAAAAACTTTCCGTAAAATCAACGGACGCAAACGAAAACAAAAGCGAGATTAAAAATCTTTCGCCTGAGCAAATCCTAGCCTTTTCTCCGGGCGAAAAAGCGACGCTTGAAGGAAGCGGCGAAATTTTCAGAATCAAGGCAAAAAACTAAATAAAATCAGGAAAAATTATGAACATCATTGAGGAAATCAAAAAATCGGTTCTTTCTGGAATCATGATTATGGTCGGCGGCTCGGTCTACTTGGCTTCGCGCACAATCTCTGTCGGAAGCTTTAACCTTATGTGGCTTGGAGCGTTCTTGTTCACAGCGGGACTCTTCACAATCTGCGTTTACGGCTTCAACCTTTACACAGGAAAAGTCGGCTACATCGCGCTGCATTTCAAGGACACAAAATACATCGCGCTTGTTGTGCTGATTTGCGTCTTCAATCTTCTGACGACATTTCTGCTCGGAATCATTGTCGCGTACGCTTTTCCGAACATCGGAGCGGAAGCGTTCAGAGTCTACACGCCAAAACTCAGCCTGCCGCTTTTAAGAATTTTCATCTCGGGAACTTTCTGCGGAATTCTGATGTTTCTTGCGGTTGACACTTGGAAAAAAGGATTTCCAATCGGCTGCTTTCTCTTTGTGCCGGTCTTCATTTTTTCAGGGTTCGACCACTCGATTGCAAACTCATTCTACAACGGCGCAAGTTTCGGCCACATTCTTTTTGCTGACGACTCATTTTTGAACCCGAACTCAGCAAGCTTTTCAGTTTTCTCTATGAAAAACGCGCTTCTAACGCTCACAACCGTTCTAGGAAACGGCTTCGGTGGAATGATAATCCCGCTTCTCACAAGAAAATGGAAGAACGCTGAATAAAAGCGAAAACGATTTTGCGGCACGCTCTGGATTCAAGCAAGTTTTTGCTAAGTTCGGAACGTGCCGTTTTTTTTTGAAAACATCAGCCTCAGTTTATTTCCATTCTTTATATTTTTCTTCCAAAACAATCAGATTACAGCAGCGTTGCTTCACAGTTTTCTCATATTCATTAAGTTTGCTTTCGTCTGAAAAAATCAGGTTTCTTAAATTCAGCGCAGTCTTCTTTATCTCTTTCTCATCTTTCTTTATAAAATTATACTGATTCTGCAATAAACGACGATATTTTACATCAGCAATGTTTTCTATATCAATTTCAATCAGAGCTGAATCTAAAACAGGAATCATATTGTTGAAATTGATCGCCCCGTAAATTCCATTGTTGATTTTTCGAAAGTCTTTTCCGTTTTTCATCTTTTTATGCTTGTCTTTTGGAGAAGAAAACGGCGCATAATATTTTACAGATCCAATTTCCAAAACAATTCCGACATAAGGCCGAGATTCATTTTTGTTTTGAGCCACTTTTGAATCAAACTGATGCAGATAAGAAACAAATCTCTCTTTTATATGATAAAATCTCATGCTCTCTCCATAAAAAACAAAAGGAGTCATTTCCGACTCCTTCATAAAAACTTGCGTTTTTCGGTTTTCACTTAATGGCAGAAACTCGCCACTTTTTTTGCATTTCACTCATGGTAGAAATTCACCGCTTTTTTAAGGCTTCTTTTTTGGCAGAAGCTTACCATACATAAATATATATAACTTTATTTCTAAAGTCAAGCAAACTTTTCCTTTTACTCCAGCCAGTTTTTCAGCGCGGCGGATTTTCTTGCAGGGCAGTTTTCGATTACGGATTTTGCGGCGGAGATTTTCTGCTCAAGCACGGAGACTTTTGCAACGATTTTCTTTTGCTCGGAAAGAGGAGGAAGTTTTATTGAAAGGCCGATTATTCTGTCTATTGCTGCCCGATACTCGCGACGGAATCCCGCAGATTTCCCTTCTTTATTAAAAACCCATGCAACATATTTTTCTTCAAGCTGCCCGTTTTTGATTCTTAAGACTCCGCAATGGTCTGTAGGATAAAATTTCTGACCAGCAGGAATGACGTTCACCATCCAGTCTCCATCAATTCCCCAGATTACAGAAGGTCGGTCAAATTCTTTTAAGAGAAGCTTATTTATTTTTCCGAATGGCTCAAAAACATTTGCACTATAAACAGGAATATCAAAACCGTCGTTTATTTCTGTTGAAAGAATTCTTCGTCCGATTGAAATATCAAAAACATCTTTATTTGACAGCTTATAATTTAAAGTCGCATTTCTCTGAGAGCTCTCAAAAAGCTCTTCTATCAGCCTCTTGCAATTTTCAATCTCGCTTTTCGCGTTCTCACATTCCGAGCCGATTTTTTCACATTCTTCGACGATTGAATTTTGAGTATTTTCATCGGCATTTGGAATCAAAAGTTTGCTCAAATCATCAGGATAAACGTGAGGCTGTGCGGCTCCTTTTTGAAGCTCAAAAACTTTTTCCTGATTTGCTTTCAGAAAATTAAAGATGTATTTTGTTTCAAGCTCTGATTTTCCCAAAACTGTTGTGCAGTCAGAAGCAAAAATCGGCTCATTCCAAAAATTCACAAATCCGGCATTTGCTCCGCTCGCGCTGATTGTTATTATATTCGCCGGCCGGTTCGCTTCGCTGTGATAATACGCAAAATCAATTCCGCCGGCAACAACTTTCACGTTTCCTTTTTTGGTTTCTGAAGAAGTGATTGATTTTCCTTTTTTCACTTCCGCAACATCTCCGAGCCTAACAAGCGGAAACCTGCTTTTTATTCCAGTCTTCCCGCTTTTGCTTTTTGCGTTTGTCCTTATCGCCTTGTCAAAAACTGTGCGGCTAAAATCAAGCATATCCGGCAGGTCGCAAACACTAAGATATTTCTGCAAGCTGCCCTCGTTTCTGTAGATTCCTAAAAAACTGTCTTTCACGTAGCGAGAAACTGAGTTTTCCTCGTCGCGTATGTTGTACAAAAGTCCGCATTTTTCTTCTGTTTTCTCATATTTCGGCTTGATTCCCTCGTCGCCCTTTCGGTTGCTCCAGCTGTAGCCAAGGAATTTTTCCTGTTCAGCATTGTCATTTGGCGCAGTTACAACAAGCACTTTCTGGTTTCTGCAAAGCGCAAAATAATAGATTTTATCCTCTTCTGTTTTTCGAACAAACCTGTAAAACGCTTTTCTTGTGTTTTCATTCGCGTTCTCGTTTCCGTTTTTTTCAAGATTCGTCTTCTGCTTCTCGTCCTGTTTTTGGGCTGTTTTAAATTCTTGGCTTTGAACAAAATCTGAAAAATACATTCCAAAATACTTGTGATTTTTGTAAGCGGAATAGTCCGCGTTTTCTTTTGCGTCTTTCAAGAACTTAATGTATTCGTCCTTTTCAACTTGAATATGCGCGCAGTATTCAAAAAAGATTTCCCTGTCGGCGGCAACTTGCAAATCGGCAGAGCTGAAAATCGCAGAGACGCTGTCTTTTGCCGCAAGGCTTTTTACAGGCGGCTCGTCATTTTTCTCTAAGTACAAGACGACGGTGTTTGTTCCGGTTGCGCCGAAAGTCTTGCTTCCAAACTGAACGATAGAATGAAGATGAAAATTCTTTAGAATCACCTCGCGGGCTTTTATGTAAGTTGTGCTTGAATTGCTCAAAATAGAGCTTGGCAAAATAACGGCTGCAATTCCTTTCGGCTTTAAAAGCTGGGCGATTCTCTCAACAAAAAGAGTCTCGATTTCTTTTCCGTCTTTTGAGATATAGTCAAGAATTTCAAAGCTGTTGTTTTTTAGCTCAAGATGATTTTTGAATGCGCTCACGCTGTACGGCGGATTCGCCACAAGAATATCGAACATTCCGTTTCTTATTGCAATTTCGTTCTCGTGGTTGTCGAGTCCATCGCCGAAAATTATATTTCCCTCGTCCGCGCCGTGCATAAAAAGCGAGATTTTGCTCACACGCGCAAGTCGGTAATCCTTTTCAATTCCGTAAATGCAGCCGCGCTCCCAGCCGATTTTTGGTTTTAGGCCAAGCTTTGCGATTGTCTTGTTTATTTCGCCGAATCCTTCTGTCAAAAAATGCCCAGCGCCGCAAGCATAGTCTATCACTTTCGGATAGCGGATTTCGTTTTTCCCGCCGTCAAAAATAATTTTTTCAAGCGGAAGGCACTTCCATATAAAACTTGTGATTGGAACAGGCGTAAAAAACTGCCCCTCGTTCTGCTTGAAGCCCTTGTTCAGAAGCTGCTCGAACATATCGCCCAAAAGCTGGAGATTTTTTGAATCGACAATCTT